>NZ_CP095481.1:0-314531 GCF_023023025.1 Amycolatopsis sp. WQ 127309 | reverse complement strand
CTGGCCGAGCCGGAGCCCACGCTGGCCGCGTTGCAGCGATCGGGCCGCCCGCTGGTGGCCTCCTGCACGGCGGGCGGCCCGCTGGAGGGTCTTCTGTCGTCGCTGGCCGGTGAAGTGGTGGACCTGGAACCACTCGCCGAAGAAGAAGCCGAGAACCTGTTTCGCAAGTCCGTCAACGCCACCGTCGACCTCGCCCTCCGCCGCGCGGTCCGGGCGGCGCTCGGGCCGCTCTGGGGCAATCCGGCGACGCTGTTGTCCACCGTGGCGGACCTGCGCCGGCAGGACCGGCTCGTGTCCCGCCACGGTGCGGTCTGCCTGCGCGAGCCCGACCGGGCGATCACCCTGCCACCCGGTCACCACCTGCTCACGAGCCTCGCCGGGTTCGACGCCGACGGCCGGGACCTCGTGCTGATCGCCGCCGGCCCCGACAGCCTGGACATCGACGGGATCCCGCTGCTCGCGGCGGCCACCGGGGGCTCCGCCGTCCGGTTCGGCAGCCGCGCCGACGCCTTGGTCCGGGCCGGGGTGCTCGAGGTCGTCGCGCCGGGCCGGCTGACGTGCCGGTGCCCGGCGCTGGCCGCGTCGGTGATCGAGCAGGCGGGAGCGGACCGCGTCGCCTCGCTGCACCGGCTGATGGCCCGGCACCTGCTCGAGGCCCAGGCTGGGTCGTCCCGGCCGATGTCGATCCTCGCCGAGCACGTCGCGGGGGCGGGCCGGTCCCTGGCCCCCCGGCCCGACCTGGTCGGCCTGCTGCGCGACGACGAGGTGCGGCTGCAGCCGTTCGACCGGCCGGCGCAGATCTCCCACCGGTACGCCGCGTGGTGGCACAGCGAGCCAGGCCCGCAGCGGCAGCAGCTGCGCGCGGACCTGGTGCGGCTGCTCGCGCGGACGGGAGACCAGGACACGCTCGCCGATCTGGTCGAAGCGGCGCCGGAGGAGGCGAGTGGCCCCGATCTGGCGGCCGCGGCCGCGCTGATCTCGATCTTCGACGGGCGGCCGGTACCCCCGGCCATCCGGGCTTCGCTGACCCTGACCGGTACGCCGGCCCCCATCGAGTTCGCGGATCGCTGGCTGGCCGGTGCCGTCGTGCGGGCGCGTGACGTGGAAACCGCGTTCGCGGCGATCCGGCCGCCGGGCGCGCCTGCCCTCGAGTTCGGCCCCGACGTCGAAGCCGCGTGCACGATACGGGACCTCGTGCCCGTGTTCGACGCGATTTCCGGCCCGGGTTACCGCGCCCCCCTGCTCGGGGCGATGGCGGCCTACCACCGCCTGTGTTCGGGGTACGCCGGGCGCGACTGGGACGAGGCCCTCAGCGCGGCCCGGGCGCTGGACCTCGATCCTGGGACCCCCGGGCCGCTCCGCACGCGGGCCCGGCTGCTCGCGGCCGAGATGTCCAGCTGGCGCGGCGACGACCGGCGTGCCACGGCGTGGCTGGACAGCATCGAGCGGGACGGCCCCTTGCCGGCCCTGAGCGCCTGGGTCGAGGTGGGACTGCGCTACCGGGGTGGCGACGACCCCGCCGGGGCGTGGGAGTTCGGCTTGGCCGCCTACGAAAACCACGCCGGTGACGACGAATCGACGTCGGCCCGGTTGCTCACCCGGCTGCTGCTCATCGCGGAAGACTGCGGAGAACGGCACTGGGTGCGCCGGACCCGTTCCGAGGCCGACGCGCTGCACGAACGGTTCGGCACGGCGTGGACCGCGGAGGTCGCGGACCTGGCGCACGGGATCGCCGAAAACGACGAGAACCGGGTGCGGCGTGCCGAGGAGGCCGTCCGGCGCCGGGGTGACCGCTTCGGCCTCGCGCTGGTGTGCTTCGTCGCGGGCGGGAGCGCCGCGCAGCCCGAACGGGAGCTGACCGAAGCCTACGAGATCGCCCAGGACCTGGGTGCGGCGAAGCTGGTGTCGATGACGCGGCGGGTGATGGGTCAGCGCCGGATGGCCGTGCCGGTCAGCCGCCCGGCGCGCATCGAACTGTCCGATGTGGAGCTGCGGATCGTCGAGCTGATCCGGGAAGGCCGGACGAACCGGCAGATCGCGAGCGGCCTGCAGATGAGCGAGAAGACCGTCGAGAAGTACCTCACCCGCCTCTACAGCAAGGTGGGCTGCCGCAACCGGTACGGGCTGGCCACGTCCGACCTGGGCGGCTGGGCCGAGCCGGTCGGCGCGTGACGAGGTCCGCCACCAGAGGATCCAGGGAGGAATCGGGAAACGTGAACCAGAACGTCATCACGGTCGCGCAGGCGCCGGGCAACGGGTACCGCCGCATCGGCGAAGCGGTCGCCGCCGCGCCGGCCGGCGCGGTGATCGTGGTGGGCCCCGGTCGGTACGCGGAGAACCTGGTGCTCACCAGGCCGGTGACGATCACGGCCGAAGACGGTCCGGGCACGGTCCGACTGGTGTCCGCCGGCGGGGTCGCCGTCACGCTCGAAGCCGAGTCGGCCGCGCTCGCCGGGCTCGCGATCACCGCGGCGGACGAGGAGAACGCGGCGATCCTGGTCGCCATGGGGCAGCTGAGCATCTCCGAGTGCAGTGTGCAGGGGCAGAGCTGGACCACGGTGTTCGCCGCCGCGCAGGGCACGGTGCTCATGCGCAACTGCGAGATCCGCAACGCCGTCGGGGCCGGCGTCGTGGTCACGTCACCGAACGGCGGCGTGCTCGACGCCTGCCGCCTCGACGAGATCGGCACGTCGGGGGTCGTCGTGGCCGAGGACGGCGCGTTCCTCATGCGGTCGTGCACCGTGAGCACCGCGGCGGGCAACGGGATCTGCCTCAACGGCCGGGGCAAGCTGACGGTTGAGGACACCGCGGTGAGCAAGGCGGCGAAGCCCGCGGTCGCGGTGGAGCAGCAAGCTACGCTGACCGCGACCCGGCTGACCGTCTCCGATGCCGAGACCATCGGCTTCTACCTGGCCAGCAGCCAAGCCGTGGCGCTGGAGGACTGTGTGGTCGAGCGGGCCGGTGCCGAAGGCGTCTTCATCGCCGAAGGGTGCTCGCCGATGCTGCGCGGCTGCGCGGTCCGGGGAGCGAACGGGTACGGGATGCTCTTCACCGGCCGGGCGGCCGGCACGGTCGCGGGCGGCGAGGTGTCCGATGTGGACGGAGTGGGGATCGGGGTCACCGCCCGCAGCGTGCCGGAGTTCGACCGGACCACGGTGTCCACCTGCACGACGTCCGGCGTGCGGGTCGACGACGGCGCCGATCCCTTCTTCCGGCGGCTGCGGGTCGTCGGCTGCGACGGCGCGGCCGTCGATGTGGCCGGTGCCGCCCGCGGTACCTGGGAGAACGTCGAGATCGAGGGTGGCGGAACCGGGATGCGGGTGACCGACGGCGCGCGGCCGTCGGTCACGGGCCTCAGCCTCAGCCGGACCGCCGAAGCCGGCATCCAGGTGCTCGGCGCCGCCCTTTCGCTCACCGACAGCGCGTTGTCGGGCACCGGGGCGGAAGGCGTGCACGCGGGCTCCGGCGCGGACGTCTCTGTGGTCCGCTGCCGGGTGCACGGCAGTACGGGCGCCGGCTGCCTGCTCGCCGAAGGCGCCTCGGGCACGATCACCGAGTCCGAGTTCACCGGTGGCTCCGCGGACGGCATCCGGCTCGACACCGAGGAAGCCGTCCGGGTCGCCGGCTGCACCGTGCGGGACAATCACGGCAGCGGCGTCCGGCAGACCCGCCCGGGCACGGCCATCGAGGTGCTCGATCTCATCTCGGGCGGAAACCTGACACCGGACGCCTACGGCACCTCCGCCTCCGCCGGGGCGGCCGCGTCACCCGGTACCCCGGCGCCGCCGGCTGCCGCACCGGCTCCCGGGGCCGGCGATCCGCTGGCCGAGATGCAGGCGCTCGTCGGTTTGGCCGGCGTGAAGCTCGAAGTCAGCTCGCTGATCAACCTCAACAAGATGGCCAAGCGCCGCAAAGACGCCGGGCTTTCGGCACCGCCGATGGCCCGGCACCTGGTGTTCGCCGGCGCGCCGGGTACCGGGAAGACCACGGTCGCCCGGCTCTACGGTCAGGTGCTGGCCCAGCTCGGCGTGCTGCGCAAGGGCCACCTGATCGAGGTGGCACGCGCCGATCTGGTCGCGCAGATCATCGGCGGTACTGCGATCAAGACGACCGAAGCCTTCAACACCGCATTGGGCGGGGTCCTCTTCATCGACGAGGCGTACACGCTGAGCTCGGGCAAGGGCGGCACCGGGCCGGACTTCGGCCGGGAGGCGATCGACACGCTGGTGAAGCTCATGGAAGACCACCGCGACGACGTCGTGGTCATCGCCGCCGGTTATTCGAAGGAGATGCGCAGCTTCCTGGAAGCCAACCCCGGCATGGAATCGCGGTTCAGCCGCACGATCGAGTTCGCCAACTACAGCCCCGACGAACTGGTGACCATCGTGCGCACGCAGTGCGCCCGGCACGACTACCGGCTCGACGAGGACGCGGCGGAGGTGCTGCTGAAGTACTTCGACGCCATCCCGAAGGACGGCACGTTCGGCAACGGCCGCACCGCCCGCCGGGTGTTCGAGCGGATGACCGACCGGCAGGCGTCCCGGCTGGCCGAAATCGACGCCCCGACCTCCGCCGACATGACGTTGCTGACCGCGGCCGACATCGAAACCTGAGCGCTGGAACGAAAGGTGGTGCCTGACGTGCGCAGCAGACGAGCCGGTGGACGTGCCGGGCCGCCCGGCCGGGAACCGGTGCCCGCACGCACGTTCGGAGGCAGGAGCGGAACATGACCGAGAATTCAGTACTTTCGCTGGTCGCCGAACGACGCGGGCCGCACCTGCTGGTGCGGCAGCGCGACGAAGACGACCCCGCCGCGCGGTTCCCCTGGCCACCGGCGGTCGCGGGCCAGCTGTTCGTGCTGGTCTCGCCGGCGGCCGGCCGGGATCCCGCGTGCGCCGGTGCGCTGGCCGGCCTGGCCGGTCCCGAGCTGCGAGCCGACGGCGTCAAGGTGCTCCGGCTCGGGCTGCCCCGGCTGGGTGCCCGGCCGGAGGCCGCGCAACAGCTGGCGGACGAACTGGAGGCCGCCGTGCTCGTGCCGGACGGCGGGTTCCTGGTCCGCCCCGGAGCGGCGCTCTACACCGGGCCTGGCACGGGCGGCACCGGGTGGCAGCTGTTCCGGCCCGGCAAGCCGGCCGGGTTCGGCGGCCTCCGGTACCCGCAGCCAGCCTGGGAGGCCGCGCTGCCGGCCCGGTCGTCCGTGCTCGGTGAGGTGGTCGCCGACCCGGTACCGGCCGGCGTGCTGGTGCGCGGCGTCGACTCGGCACCACCGAACCTCGGCGATCCGGTGGCCGGTCTTCCCGTGGACCAGCGGGCGCCCAAGGTGATCGTCGGCCGCCACGGCGAGGTGCCATCGCCCGCCGCGATCACGGACGTCCTGCGCAAGGCTCCGGAGCCGAGCCTGCTTGTCCCGGCCGAACCCGCGGCGGCGGCTTACGCCTGGCTGGCGGAGGTCGCCCTGCGGCTCGGCCGGGAGGTCCTGGTCGGGATCGGCAGGCTCGCCACCACCGGCCCGGACGAGACCCCCCGGGACGGCTTCGACCCGTTCGTGACGGTCCTGAAGCAGCCCGCGGGCGGGGGCGACCAGGTGGTGCTCGACGTCGCGGTGCCACCGGCCGGCTGGGAACGGTCCGGCCGCGCGACCTACCGCCTCGGTGAGGTCAGGGTGGACGTCGTGCCGTCGGGCCTGGTCGTGCGCACCGGGCCGGCGGACCCGGCCGCGACCGCGTTGCCGTTCGACCCGTCGGGCTGGACGCTGCAGCTGGGCACGCCCGGTGAGCCGGTCGGCAAGGGGTTGTTGTCGGCCGCCGAGAAGCTCATGGCCGGTCTCGACCCGGTGCGTCGCCGCCGGGCCCGGGTCCGCGTCGCCGGGGTGCCCGACGAGGCGGGCAAGCGCGTCCTCGGCTCGCGCGGCGCCACGCTGCCGGGCGGGAGTGCGCCCGGCGGTGCCGTGCCGAGCCCCGGCGGTCCCGGTTTCCCCGACGGCGATGTGCCGCGAGCCTGGGGCAAGCTGCCTGGGGGCGATGTGCCGCGGGGCGGGGCCTCGCTGCCTGGTGGCGTTATGCCGGGTGCCGGGGTGCCGGTGCCGGGGGGAGGTGCGCCGCAACCGGGAGACCCCAGCCGGAATCCCGGGCCGGATACTTCGGCGTCCCCGGTGCCACGGCCGTCCGCGTCCGCGGTGGCGCCGCCGATCGCGATGATGTCCTCCGTACCGGTGCCGACTGTCTCAGGGAAGCCGGGCGGCCCGGCACCGGTCCGCGAGAGCACACCACTGCCCGTCCCGCCTCCGGCCGCGCCCCGGCGCGACGTGCCGGCCGCCGGAACTGCTTCCCCTCGCCCGGAGCCGACGGCGCCTCCCGTCGCGCCGCTCGCCGAGGTGGCACCGGAACCCGTGGCCCCGGCCCCGGTCCCGCCGCCCGCATCAGCGCCGCCACCGAAACCCAGCGGTCCCCGCGCGGCGCCACTCGCGGTGTCGGACCGGGCGAGCAGCGCCGCGGAGCAGGCCAGTTTCACCACGGCCGCGGGCGACGAGTTCAGCGAGGCCTTGGCCACGGTGAACACCGCGCTCGCGACCTGGCCGTCGATGCGCCAAGAGGACACCGCCGGGGTGAAGGCCGACTACGCGGCCGTGTGCCTGTTCCTCGGCAGCGGTGACGGCGGGTCACAAGCGGTCAACGGCGCGGTCCGGGCCGGCCAGGACAGCTCGATGGCCGGCCAGCTCGCCTGCCTGTCCTCCGGGATCCGGCGGCTGCCGACGCACCGGCGGCCGGTCCTGCGCCAGAGCCGGACTCCGGAACCAGTGCAACCGGGCACGCTGCAGGTGGAACCCGGCTTCCTGACCGCGAGCCTGGACCTGGACATCACGGTCTCCGGCGCCGAATTGGACGTCCTGATCTGGCCGTCCTCGGCCCGGCGCACCTCGGAGCTGCTCGGCGGCCGGACCCCCGACGAGGTCGTGTTCGGTGCCGGTTCGCGGTTCAAAGCGCTGGCCGTGCGGCAGGAAGGGGGCGAAGGCGAAGCGTCGCCGGATCGCGACGGTCCTGAGGCCCCGAGGATCGCGGTGCTCCTGCGTGAGCTCGCGCCCGGCGAGGAGCCGGGGGAATCCGGTGAGCTCGACGAACGCGACCTCGCGGTGCTCGACAAGCTGGACCGGGTCCTGGCCCGCCGTCGCCAGAACAAGCTCCGGCTGGTGGACACCCCGGACGTGGTCACCCGCCTGACCAGCCCGCTGCTCGAGTGGGACGCCGAGACGACGGAGTCCGACCGGTCGGGCGGCGGGCACACGGCGGTGATGGCGTCGTGAAGGTCCGGCACGCGTTGACGGCCCTGACCGGGGCCGCTCTGCTCACGGTCCTGCCGGTGAGCCCGGTCGCGGCGCAGCAGACACCGCAGCCCCTGCCGAGTGACCAGAAGGGCTGTCTCGGCGCACCTCAGGGCAGCGATCACGGGAAGCCGTGGGCGCAGCGGCAGCTGGCGCCGGATCAGGTCTGGTCGCTGACCACCGGATCCGGGATCACCGTCGGTGTGATCGACTCCGGAGTCGACGGCGCTTCGCCGCAGCTCGCCGGCGGCCGGGTCCTGCCCGGCGTCGACGTCACCGCACCGGGCGGTACCGCGAACACCGATTGTTACGGCCACGGCACCTTCGTCGCCGGGATCATCGCCGCCGCCACGGACCCGGGCACCGGGTTCGCCGGGATCGCGCCCAGCGTGACGATCCTCCCGATCCGGGCCGCGAAACCCGGCACGGACGGTGCCGCGCCGGTGCTGTCCGCGGACTCCCTGGCCGACGGCATCCGGGCCGCGGTGGACGCGGGAGCCCGCGTGCTGAACGTCTCCGCCAGCACCACGGTCGCCGAACCGAAGCTCGCGGCCGCTGTCCAGTACGCGGCCGACCACGACGTCGTACTGGTCGCGTCGGCGGCCAACGGCAAGCAGCAGGGGGACCCGGTCACCTACCCCGCGGCCTACCCCGGCGTGATCGCGGTGGGCGCGATCGACGAGCAAGGACAGCTCGCGGACTTTTCCCAGACCGGGCCGTTCATCTCACTGGTCGCTCCCGGCGTCGGCGTGGAGAGCGTCGGCCCGGGCGGCGCGGGCCAGTGGCAGGGGACCGGCACCAGTTACTCGGCGCCGTTCGTGACCGGGACCGCGGCCCTGGTGCGCGCTTACCACCCGGATCTGAGCGCCGCGCAGGTCAAGCACCGGCTGGAGGCCACCGCCGACCACCCGGCGAAAGCCGCGTTGCCGGATCCCGGCGTCGGCTGGGGCACCGTGAACGTCGTGGCCGCCGTGACCCGGCTGCTGCCCGAGGAATCGGGGGCCGCCGCGAAGATGGTGAAGCCACCGCCGATGGGCGCGGCGCCGGCGGCGGAGGCGGCCGGGAACGGCCCGGCACTGGCGGCCGGGAGCGTGCTGCTCGCGGTGTTCCTGGCGGTGGGGCTGGTCGTGTTCCTCCGGTTCGCTCGCGGCGGACGGGCCCGGAACTGGGCACCGCCGCGGACGGTCCGGGTCGAACCGGAACCGCCGGCAGCCACCCCGAAAGGCCGGGTCGGCTGAGAAGCCGGCAAGGCCGTGTTTGCCGGCTGCTTCCAGCTGTGCGAGGAGCGGACGCAGCAGGACTGCGCACGGTCACCGGTGGGAGAGAGTACCGGTGAAGGTCAGGGCGGCTCTGTTTCGGCCGCGGATGTGCGTGCGGGGCGGACGCGGGGGTGCGCTAAGTCAGGTCGGGTATCGCGACCGGCCCGCGATGTGGCAAGAGTTGTCTGCACGCCGGCGAATGCCCGGACAGCGGTCGTATGCGCGCACGAACGTGGCTCCGCGGCGGCATCGTCGGCACCCCTTGGCCGTGACCGGCTACCGGGCGGCGTGCCCCGCCCTCTCGTCCGAGCGACCGCACTGGCCAGGCATTCTCCTCCTCTTTCGAGGGAAGTCCTGCTCAGTCCTCACCACGACGACGCGGCCCACTGGAGGGTCGGCGCCAACGCTCCCTGTGGCCCGAGTGGTCGGCGGGCTTGCGCAGTTCAGCCGGCGAGGCGCATCGGAGCGAGGTCGTCGAAGACGTCGCCCGGGCCGGGGTTCGCGGGATGCGTGCTGCCGCCCAGGTGCTCGACCACGCCCCACACCGCGTTGAGCGCCGTGGTGACGGCGCTTTCGGAAAAGCCCGCGATCCACGCGACGTCGTCGCCGGCGAGGAAGAAGCCGCGGTGGTGCTCGGCGAGGTCCCGCTGCATGAACTGGGTGAACAGCCGACGCTGGTAACGATAGCTGCCGGGCAGGCTGGACTTGAACGCGCCCTTGAAGCGCGGCTGGGTCTCCCAGGTGATGGCGATCGGCGGCCCGATCATGTGCGAGCGGATGTCGACGCCGGGGTAGATCTTGCCGATCGCGTCGAGCACCACGTCCAAGCGTTCTTCGGCGGTCAGCGACGCGACCTTCAGCGAATCGTCGTTCCACGTGTAGGACAACAGCATCGTGCCGGGCTGGTCGGGGCCGTTGTCGATCAGGTAGACCCCGCGGGGGAGGCGGTCGGTGAGCGTCGTGCTCATGACGTCGCGGCCGGTGGCCGGATCCTGGTCGAGCCAGAACGGCCGGTCGGTGATGACGAACAGCTTGGACGCGCCCATGTAGTGCGTGCGCTCCAGCGCGGTCCACACCGGTTCCGGCAGCAGGGCGTCGTCGGCTTTCATGCCCGAGAGGAGGTTCCAGTTCTGCGCGGCGAAGATCGCGGCCGGGTAGGTGCGCACGTCGCGGTCGGCGTCCTCGATGGTGAACCCGCGGCCGGTCCGGTCGATCCGGACGACCGCCGGGTGCGGCTGCCCGCCGTGCAGCGACTCCAGCGACGTCCCGGCCGGCCAGTACTCGAGGTCCGCGGGCTCGTCGGACCACAGGCCGAGCGGCAGCTGCTGGCAGCCGCCGATGATCCGGTGGTGCTCGTCGCTGGTGTCGGTGCAGATGACCCGCAGGATCTCGAGCGCGGAGTTGGGGAAGTCGGTGTCCCAGCCGCCGCAGCCGAAGCCGACCTGGCCGAAGATCTCGCGGTGCTCGAAGGAGGAGAACAGCGGCGACGACGTCAGGAAGCCGTAGAACGACACGTTGTCGAACTTGGTGACCAGGTGGTTCCACAGCGCCTTGATGGTGCCGACGTCGCGGCGCCGGATGGCGTCCTCCATCAGCGACAGGTCGGCCTGCTCCTGCAGCGTCTTCGTCCAGGCGTCGTTGACCTCGCGGTAGACCGGGGGCAGGTCGGCGGTGGTGCGGGCCGGATGGCTTTCGCCGTGGAGGTTGATCACCGTGCTCGGGGATGCTGCCGAGAGGGGGTTGGGGAACGGCTTGGTCTGCAGCCCCAGCTTGTCGATGTAATGGAAGAGCGTGCCCGCGGACGGCGGGAAGCGCATCGCGCCCAGCTCGGCGACAGCGCCGGGGTAACCGTCGAGGGTGACCGAGCGCATCCGCCCGCCGAGCTGCTCGGCCTCGTAGATCACCGGCTTAAGGCCGAGCTTCATCAGCTCGTAGGCGGCCACCATCCCGGACAGGCCGCCGCCGATCACCGCGACCTCGGTGCCGAGCGCGTGCCGGGGCACGCGGCCCAGGCCGGCCGGGTGCCGGATCCAGTCGTCGTAGGCGAACGGGAAGTCGGGGCACAGCATGCTCGCCGTGTCCCGGCCGCCATGCGGGACCGAAGGGGCGTGTTCTTCGACTGGTGACGTGGTCATCGGCGTTACCTCCGGCTGTGGTCCGGCATTCGGGGGCGTCCAGGACGGCTGGTGTAACGAAGATCGCAGGTGTCCCGAGCGGGTCCAGCCGGTGAGTGACCAACGGGGTTCTTCCGTATCCCGTATCTGCCCTTCCGGTCCGCGGTGTCCAGAAAGGATTCAGATGGAAAGCGCATTCTGTGGCGACCGCCGGACGTCGCACGATCCGACGCCCGGCTCCTCGGCCGGAGGTGAGCCGGTGGCTCAGCCGCGGAACTGGCCGTGCCAGCTGGCTTGGGCGCCGGAGTCGCCGATGCGGTAGACGTCGTAGCCCGCGGCTCCGGCCGCCACGATCGACAGGACCGCCAACACCACCGTGACCCAGGTGGCCGCCGGGGCCAGGAAGGTGCGGGCGCCCCGGGCGCCGCGGAGCTCTTCGCGGTGCCGCCACCACACGAGGAGCGACAGGATGGCGACCGGGATGGCGACGAAGGCTGCCGTCTTGCCGAGTTCGGCGTGGTCGCGCACGAGCGGGGTCGGCGCCACGTGAGCCTGCAGCCACTCCCCGGCGTTGATGGTGATCGGGACGAGCACGGCCACGAGCACCGAAAGCCCGGCGGCGGGCCCGGCCAGCTTCCGCCGGGCGGCCGGCCAGAGAGCGTTCACGACCAGCAGGATCGCCGCCAGCGGCAGCAGCACGACGATGGCGTGCACGAGAAGCACGTGGGCGGGAAGTCCGTTCAGCGTTTTCATGGGGTTCCCTCGGTCTGCGGGTAGGTGGTGCCCGGTTCCGTGATCATTCTTCGCAGGGTGACCGCGGCTCCCGCCGCCGGAAAGCGGACGCGTCGGTTCGGCCACGAGTTGTGCCCGATGGGGCGTCCGGCGAGCCAGAGGCCGTCGCCGCGGGTGAAGCTCGGGGTGAAGAGCTCGACGTCGGCGCGGACCGCCCTCGTGAGGGATGTTCCTTAGATGTGGAGGATCCCGATATTTCGAGTCGCAAAAATCTTCGCTGGAAAAAACCCTGTCCTGTGAGGTGGGTCATGAGCAGTCCGTCAGGAGGTGCCGCGTCCACGAGCTGCAAACCGGACGGTTCTGCCTGGTCAACCGCGTTTGTGCCACCGCGAATCCCTTTTGGCTCCTAGCTCAGAAGTGGCGATTCCGCGAAGGGAGGTGAAGTGCGGTGAGTGACGAAGCAGTGCATTTGCCGGAGGATCTCCAGCGATTTTTCAACGTGGTGCTGGGTGCTCGGTGGCCGGAGAGCAGTGAGCCGGGGCTGAAAGCGCTGGCGCGCTTTTGGGACGATCTCGTGGCGGCGTTGGAGGAGCTGGAGCCCGAGCTGGCGGACGGGGGGTCGGGAGTCCTGGCGGCGTTGGTGGGCGAAGTGGGACAGGCGCTCGGGTTCTGGTTGTCGAAGGATGCGCCGACGGCTGCGGCGCAGCTGGTGCTGGGTGCGAAGGAGTCCGCCGATCTGGCGAAGAACGCCGCCGCGGACGTGCTCAAGTCGAAGATCATGTTCGGGGTGATGGCGGCACTGGCACTGGTCACGATCCTGGAGCTGGTGTCGACGCTGGTCGGGGCGTTGTTCGTGGGGGTGGTGGAGGCGGGGGCGCGGGCGGCCCTGGCGGCGTTGTGGCGGGCGCTGGTGACGCAGCTGGAGTCGTTGACGGTGTCGGGTGCGGCGCGCGGTCTGGCCCGGGTCGGCGTACAGGCGGGAAAGTTCGCGGCGATCGGCGCGGGGCTGATGGGGGGCCTGGACCTGTCGATCCAGGCCGGTCAGGTCCTTGCGGGCGACCGAACGAAGTTCGATACGCAGTCCCTGCTGGGGTCGTTCGTGGGCGGCGGGCTGGGGGGCGCGTTCGCGGGTGTGTTCCACGCCGGCGCGCTGGTGGTCCGGGACACGGCCGGCCGGCTGGGGAAGGAGACTCCGGGGTACGCGCGGGCACTGGGGCAGGTGGCGTACGGGGCGGGGCAGGCCATCACGGTGGTGCTCAGCGCGCCGGTGGTGAACGCGGCGACGGGGAACGCCGGAGCGAACCCGGGACTGGGTGCCCTGAGCGCGTTCGGCGCGATGGGCGGCAGGCGGCACGTCACCACGACCGGCAGTGGCAGCGAGTCGCTGGACGGCGAGCTGGCGGCGGCCGGGCAGCTGCACGCACCCACACTGTCCATTCCGGACATCACCGCCGCCGAGCCTGACGCCGGGGAAAGTGGTGGTGAGAAGCCGGGTTCCGGCACGGCCGACACCGGCAAGCCCGGCGAGGAAACCGGCGGCGAGAAGGTCAGTACCGGGACGGCTGGTGGCGAGAAGGCTGGCACCGGCACGACTGGTGGCGACAAGGCCGGTTACGAGACGTTCGGCCGTGGCGGGGCTTCTGACGAACAGCTCGGCTCGAGCGAAGAAGCCGCACCGCCTCCCTACAGCGCCGTCGCCGCGCTCGACGAGGGATACCGATCCACCCCCGTCGCTCCGTCCGCCGGCAAGCCTCTCGGCACCGTCTACGCCACCGCGGCTACCGGCGACAGCCGCACGCCCGGAGGGAACACCGTCCACGACCGGACGGCCCTCACCGACCCAGGGGCGACCGGCGCGAATTCGTCCTCGCGGCTCGGTTCGGCGACGGTCACGAGCAGCGCCGGGCGCTCGGCCCCGGGCGGGGAGGCGACTGCGCCCGATCCGGCCCGCGCTGCCGCACCGCCCAGCTACACCAGCGTTGCGACGGTGGCCGGCCGTGCTGTGCCGGGTGTCGCGACGGTGGCCGGGCGTGCTGTGCCGGGTGTCGCGACGGTGGCCGGCCGTGCTGTGCCGGGTATCGAGTCTTCGGTGGCCGGTCCGGTCGCAGTTCCGCCGGGGCGCCAGGCCGCGGCGAGCGTCTCCGCTGCCGCGAGTCATTTCCTCGGCGGCGATTCCGGGCTGTCGGCCCGGCAGACCACCACGTCGCCCGTGACGACCGGCGACACCGAGCAGCCGCGGGCTGACACCGCGGTCACGCCGCAGCGCGTGGCCGTGAACGGGAGCACGCCTGGACTCGGAGCCCAGCCGGAGCCGGCCGCCTCGGTTCCGCACGGTGCCGTGACCGACGTCGGCGCCGGTACGGCCCGGTCCGCCGACGCACATCGGGACGCGGCCGGGCACAGCGCGGTGCAAGCGGAGAGCACGCACGTCGGCGGTGTTCCCCTCGTCGGCACGGCTCCGCGCGGCGACCTTGCTGTCAACGATGTCAACGTTCCCGGTGCACAGGCCGGTACCGCGCCCCGCACGCAGGTGCTGCGGGACGAAAGCGGGTCCTTCGTCGGCGTGGCCTTCCTGCCCGCGGACCAGGCCGCCACGGTCGCGGCCGGCTTCGCCCGGGGGGCCGGCGCGGACGTCGACGGGGTGAAGGTGCTGCTGCACGGGGAGACGGCGAACCTGGGCGAGTCGCGGCTGGACCGGGCCCGGCAGCTGGTCGATCGGCTGGCCGAGGTGAACCGGGGGTTGTCCGCGACGGGCGAGCTGAAGCCCTGGCGCAAGGCGATGATCGTGTCCTGCGGGTTCGACGACGCCGACGCCACCGTGGTGCAGGATCTCGCCCGCCGGGCCCGGGTCGCCGACCGGGTGGAGTCCTACAGCCACGGTCTCGCCGCGGAGGTGACCGGTACGGGGACGCTGCGGAGGCTGGAGCCCGGAAGACGGCCTGCGCCCGGGTCCGTCGTCCTCGGTGAGGTCACCCACCACGGAACCGGTTCGGCGGACTCGGGCTCGAGCCGGAGCGGGAAATCCCGCCGCTTCTCCGATGCGACCACGGTCGCCGACGACTCCGACGCCGTATCGAGCCTCTCGAGGGCCACCACCGCCGCCGACGACGCCGCCGAATCCCCGGACCCGCGCCCGTTCCGCGAGCAGCTGCCCGAGTACGCCCGCAGCGGCACCGCACTCGGCGGGGTGACCATCAAGGGCAAGGCGAGCGGTGCGGAAAAGGTCCAGGCCCTGGCCGGGAAGCTGCTGGGTACCTTCACCGAAGGGGAACCGGAAGGGCTCGAGGCGATCTCGACGTTCCTGAACCGTGCCCGCTACGAGTCGATCCTCGGTCAGCGACGCTTCGCGCCGGTGCGGGTCGGTGCGGAGTGGTTCGAAGTCGACGTCCGGGCGGAGCCGGATCTCGACGCCGTGACCGCGGACGAGATCGAGCCGTCGTCGTCCGTCACCGTGGGGCACATCAAGGACCAGGACCAGGTCACCCACTCGGCCACCCGCAACGACACCCGGGTGACGAACCTGGGCACGGGGGCCTCGGCGATGCTGACGGGCGCCGGTCTCTCGGTCTGGGCGTCGGCGTCGGCACCGGTCGGTGCCCCGGGGCGCCGGCACGCCGACGGCACCACCACCACGGCGCACGGGTCGGTGCGGGCGAGTGGCCCGGCGTCGAAGGCCGAGGTGACGGTGACCTACCACGTCACCGTCACCGACGCGCGAGGCCGCGCGGTCAGCGGAGTGGTCCAGGGCGAGAAGATCGAGCTGCTGCTGCCTGACACGCTCCGGACCATGACCGAGCCCGGCGAGATCGAACAGACCGGGCCGGTGCGGCCGGACTGGGCCCAGCGGATCGAGTTCCTCATGCCCGATGTGGTGCAGGTGGACGAAGCGGCGCTGTTCAGCGCGGTCACCGGGGTGCTGCACCCGTCGGTGACGAAGCTGGGCGCACCCGGGCGATCGGAGCTGCGGGAACTGCTCACCGGAACCGGCCTCCGGCCCCTCATGCGCACCGCGTTGTCGGGCCACCCCGTTTTCTCGGCCGATCTGGCCAGCTCGCACGGCAGTTACCGCCAGGCGCTCCGGATCACGGCGACCCCCCGCGCCGCCGAACTCGTCGGGATCCTGCCTGATCGGGAGAAGGTGGGTTTCACCGACACGACCGACGTCGGCGACGTCACCACCGCCTCCGCGGTGTCCGGGCTGCAGGTCGAAGGCGGGGCCGGCGGCATGGCGGGTGTTTCGGACCTCTTCCGGGCGGTCGGCGGTGCCGTCGGGGGCGCCGCCGCGAAGGTCACGCGCGTCGCGAAGAGCGGCATCCACACCAGCTCGGGCACGGCGCTGTTCGCCACAGGAGAGCTCGGGCTGTACAAGGTCGTCACGGACCTGAAGATCACGACGTCCGAGGGCCATGAGGTCGTCGTGCCCGCCACGACCTACCTGCGGCTCGGGCTCCCGGAAGCGAAGGCGCAGGGCCTGCCCGTGCCCCAGGGCACCAGGGACAAGCTCGTCCCGACGGACGAGCCGCGGTTCGAACCGCCCTACCTGCCGGCCGCGGCGGCGGGCGGGCAGGTCACCGCGGGTGCTTTCGAACCGGCCGTGCACGTGGCGAAGCGCGTCGAAAACATCCTCCGGGCACGCAAGGGCTTCGACAAGTTCCTTCCGGACTGGGACAGCGGGGCACGGCCCAATCCCGCGAAGGGCGACGGCTGGGAGGCGCGCGAGCGGTTCGCGAACCTGCGCAAGCTGCTGACCTCGTTCTCGCCGACCGCGCTGCGCTCGCGGCTGGACAGCCTGCTCGGCCCCGGGGTGCCGGCCCGGTTCAAGCGCCGGGGCCTGTTCACCAACGAATACGTCCAGGTACGGGTCCGGGCGAAGCTGTCCGCGGGACTGCACCTCGGCCAGGCGAGCGGTCGCACGGTGTTGACAACCGGCGAAAACCGGCCGGTGCTCGCCGACGGCGCGACGACCGAGTTCGGCTGGAGCGCGGGTGCCGAGGGCCGGGCCGTGCTCTTGCCCTCGACGGACGCCGCCAGCGGGATGGCCGACCTCACCTTCACCCCGCTGCGGTACACCGACGACAAGATGTGGAAGAACACGGCCGACACGCAGACCGACCGGCTCGACTGGAACCTGGGCAGCCCGGATACGCAAGTGTTCGAGCACGACGTCGAATTCGAGATCGAGGTGACGAGTTACACCCGCAGGCGCGCCTGGGTCCGCAGAGTCACCCCCGGTTCGCCGCTGCGCCAGGTGCCGCGGGTCACCCGGGTCCCGCAAGCCGAGCTCGGACCGCCGATCAAGGGCAAGGTCGAGCTGTGGGTCGACGACGCAGTGGTCTCCCGCACGGACCTCAGCGCGTTCGCCCCCGGCAAGCCGGGGGTGATCGGCCTGGCCGAGGCCGACACGCCGTCGATCGGCGACCTGCTGCTCGAACCCTCTTCCGCGCCGCGGTTCATGCGGGCGGAGGCCATCACCGGCGCGGAGGTCCTCCAGGACGAAGCGCTGCGGCTGCTCGACGTGGCCGCGAAGCACGACTCGGCCCTGACCTTGCCCGGCGGTGAATCCCACAGTCGCGTCGAACGCATGTTCGAGCCGGAAGCGCTCCGGAACCAGCTGCCGAGGCTCCTCGGCAGTGGCGCGACGTCCAGCGAACTCCGGTACGCGCGCCGGGCCGCCGATCGGGTGGGCACAGTGGCCACCCGGGTGGCGCTGAGCGACCCGGTGGTGGTGGCGGTCGGGCCGCACGGTGACGCGGAGACCTCGTTCGTCGGGGGCCACCGGATCAGCGGGGAGTCGGTTCGCCGGCGCGCTGTCTCCGCCGTGCTGCAGCTGGGCAGCTACCTGCGTCCCGGGGCCGCGGCGGGCCGCGGCCAGCTGAGCGCCGGGGCGAGCTGGACACCGTGGATCCGCGGCAAGGACAAGTCGCTCGAGTTTTCCGGTGGCTACGAGCGCATGCACCGAGGCGGTGCCGAGGGCGGCAACGGCCGGGCCTTCCTGGTCCGGTACGACGCCGCGGTCCGGATGGTGGCCGAGGTCCGCTCGGAAAGCGTGGTCGACGGCAGCGTCGGGCGAGCGGGTTCGGTGGTCCACCTCCCGGGGGGCGTGTTCGTGCGGATGTCCGAGGCACAGGCCCGGGAAGCGGGCTTGCTGCCGGCCGCCGAGCCGCGCACGCCACCGGCGAGCGCGCTCACCCCACCGACCCCGGCCGGGGTGAAGACCACCGGCGGGTTCGGCACGGAATCGTACGAGCAGGCGCCCGAGGTCGGCGAGTTCCTCAAGGACGCGGAAGCGGCGCTGCGGGCGCTCGATTCCTCGCTGCTGTCCAAGTCCGTGTTCGACGACACGATGAACAACCTGCGCCGCACGCTCGACTTCGGTTCGCCGCAGGCGATCGCGGCCCTCGTCGACGACGCGCTCGACGGAGGCGCCGACATCCCGCTCTACGAACGCGGCACCTTCACCACCGGCACCCAGCTCCTGCGGCTCAAGGCCGTCCCGACCGGCACCGAGTTCGCCGACGTCGTCCACGACGGCTCGGACATCGACAACTGGAACTACAACTCGGGCAGCAGCGACACCGGGACCACCCGGGGTACGTCGATCAGCGGGTCGCTGCGGCTGGGGCTGCGCGGCGTGTACAGCGACGCCGACACCGGCAGCAGCGGTTCGGAGGGCATGACCGCCGGGGGTACGGCGGCCAGGTCCACCGGTCAGCGGGTCGGCAATCCGGAACTGGCCTCCCAGAACCACAACACCTCGGCGAGTGGTCCGTTCGTGCGCTACCGGCAGGGGTTGCGGCTCGACCTGGAGCTGGTCCGCGGTACCGACGCGATCCGGCTGGCCTCGAAGGACACGGTGCTGACCAGGCGCACGGTCGCCGACGACCAGCGGGCGCCCGGGCCGGAGCGCACCCGGCCGGCCGAGCCGTCCTTCACCGACGTCGACCCGGCGCGGGTGTCGGAAGGGGAGCTCGGGAAGTGGCGGGACGACGGCCTGGGCGAGTTGCCGCGCATGACGGGCGTGGCGTTCATGCGTGGCGCGGGCGCGGTGCGCGCGGCCGCCGAGCGCGCCCTCCGGCTGGCGGGCGCGAAACCGGCGCTGGCCGCTCCGGAAACCGCGGCCGGCGCGGTGCTCGCCGGCGCGTTCTCGAACACGACCCTCCGGTCCCGGCTCCCGGACCTGATCAAGGCCGGCGGCGAACTTCCCGAACTGCACGAGGAGAAGGCCGGCGGCGGCCAGCACGCGACCGTCCGGGTCTATTCGCGGGTCGTCGCCCGGGAGCTGGCCGCACTCAGCGACAACGTGCGGATCGACCGGGTTCCCCGGACGCGCCGGCAGCTGAACGTCACTCCCGACCGGGTCACCGGCGGCACCGCGACCGCGAACCTGGCCGAAGGGTTCGTCACGGATTCCCACGACGACTGGCTGACGCCTCCCACCGCGAGCAGGAACAAACCCGGCGAGTACCACAACCCGGCCGCTTCGGGGACGGGCCGGCGCGGCCTGGAGGAGCGGCAGGCTGGTCGTACCGGATTGCTGCGGCTGCACCTGGAGCACCGGGTGGTCGCCGACCTGGGAGACGGCCGTGTCGGGGTCGTCGACGTCGAAATCCCCGAAGGCGCGCTGGCCCGGATGGGCGTCGACGACGTCGCCGCCCAGCTGGGCCGGCTGCCCGTGGATCTGCTCGCCGCACAGGACCGCGCGGGCCGGGCCGCCACCCGGTGGCGGGCGGCGGAGCAGGACGCCACGACCGCGCAACGCGCGCTCGACGATCTGTGGCTCGAGCAGACCGCCCTGCGCAGTAAAGCCGCTGCGGACTTCCAGGCCTTGGCCGGGCGGCTGGGCCACACCGGGGACGACCCGGTCGCCGCCGCGGAATCGGCGATGTCGAAGACGGCCGCGGCGTGGCGGAAGGTCGTCGGAGAGGCGGCGGAGAGCGCCGGATCCGGCAGCCGACGCGCCGACGCCGGGGACGAGACGGTGTCGGCGAGCCAACTGGAACTACTGTCGCCGGCCACCGCCAAGCTGTTCGCGATGCGGAGCGAGCACCTGGCTGAGCAGGCCACGATCACCGCCCGGATCGACGAAGCCAGGGAGTCGGCCAGGGCCTCGCTGAAGCGCGCGGATGCCGCCCGGGACCAGTGGCTGGGGGCCAAGGAGGCCGTGGACCGGCAGGTCGACGAGTTCAACCGGGCGGGCGCCGAGGCAGCCCCCGGCAGGCTGGAGACGATTGCCGAAGAGACGTCGGAGGAGCTGGCCACAGCGGCCACGGAGACCTCGGCGCCTGCCGGACCGTCGAGGAGCGGAAAGGGCAAGGCCGTCGCGATCCAGAGCGCCTCCGAGGTGTCTCACGACGACGCATCGGCCCCGGTGAAGCCATCACGACGGTTCCGGCTCGCCGGCTACCTGCTCCGCAACCGGACGTTCGGACCCGCGGTCCAGCTCGGCAAGACCGAGGGCGCGGAGCACGTCGTCGCCGCCGCGACCGGGCTCGGTGGCGCGAAGGTCGCGGCGGGGGACGTCGAGAAGCTGCGGCACGCGGCCGAGAACGAGGTCCGCGGCCTGAACGCCGCCGGCCGGATCTTCACCCTCGGCGGGCAGCGGGTGCGGGTCCAGGCCGACCCCGACTGGTCACGGGCGACGCCGGTGGACGGGGACGCGGCGCCCGCGTCGGCGGCCGGCAGCTGGGACCGGCGCACGAAGGTGGCCCTCGCCACGGGCAAGACGCCGAAGCTGAGCATCGCGTACTTCCTGCCGATGGTGCCCGGGATGTTCGGGCTGGGCATGGTGAACGTGCCGACCGGCCCCGGGTTCCAGCGCCGCGCGGGCCATCACGAAGCCGACGGGAAGACCACCGGCATCGCCCTGCCCGTGGACGCGAAGGGCGGGAACACGGGGTACCGCGGCATGCGCACGGCCGAGGTCCCGCTCGTGTTCACGATGACCCCGGTCGACGCCGAGGGCCGGCCCGAAGGCCCGGCGGTGACCGTCGGCGCACCGGCGCAGCAGGCCGGGAAACCGGTCACGGTCCGGATGAGCGTGCCGGACGGGCTGCGGACCGACGGCCGCAGCGTCCCGGTGCCGGCCGCCCTGCCGGCCGCCGTGCTCGAGGGAGCCGCCCTCCGCACGGCGGTGACCGGCCAGTACAAGGGAAAGCCGGTCTCGCGGAAAGCCGCCGCCGGACCGGACGTGGCCGAGCAGGTCATCCGCACCGGCCGCCTGGGCAGCAAGAAAGCCCGCAACGCCGTGCGGGACCTCCTGCGCCCGGAGAACGTCGAGCAGCTCCTGCCCGCGATGGCCGTCAGCCCGGACCAGGCCGCGACCGGCGCCGGCTGGGTTTCCTCGCACGCGCTGCTGCCCGACGGGAACCCGCTGCGGAAGCTGCTGCCGACCAAGACCCGCCGGCTGCAGCTGCGCGCGGTCGCGCGGCAGGTCGCCTACCTCGAAACGATCGACGGCGCCGTCTACCGCGAAACCGACACCGAAACGGCGACCTCCGACGCGAGCGGGGCCGTCACCCGGGACTGGAGCACGTCCTTCGGTGCCGGACCGGGGTTCGACGTCGGCTTCGTCTCGGTGGCGGGCGGGCCGACCGCCGGGGTCGGGCTGAGTGTCGCGCACGGCTTGGACGAAGCGAACCAGACCGGAAGCGAGCGCACCACGACCCGGACCGCACCCGTGGTGCGGTACCGCACCACCTACGACCTCGAGGTGCGCTTCTCCGGCCGCCCGGCGACCACCTTCGCCGACGCGCTCGACGGCTACCACTGGACCAGCCCGGAGAACGCGGCGCGCGCCGGGATCACCGCCGGCGAAGACGGCGCACCCGCGCGGCCGGTGCCCCGGGAGGAACTCGGCCACGCGGTGGCGACCGCGGCGCTCGAACTGCCCGCCGCCAGTGAGCTGCTCAGCTCGATGATGCGGGAGTCGGCGCACACCATTCCCGGCCACCACCGGTGGAAGTGGCGGGACACGACGTTCGCCACCCGGTTCGACGATCCCAAGTTCAAGAAAGGGCTGTCGGCCGGTTACGAGCGTCAGCTCGGCCGCACCGAGGAGATCGAGGGCGCGGTTTCCGGGGAAAACCTCGCCCGCCGGGCGCCCGAGATGCTGACGGACCAGCCGCTGACCGTGGAACTCGAACCCGAACCCGGCCGGGGCCACGACTACCACGCCGCCTTCCGGGTGGCCGCGGCGCTGGAGAGTGGTCTGGTCGACCTCGGCCCGGCCGAGGCGACGCCGACGGCGGACACCCTTGCGGAAACGACCCGGAGCACGACCTCGGCCACGCGTACGCGGGAACTCATGGGCGGGGTGGTCGGCCGGGTCTACTCCGCGTTGGCCGGGGGCATGGCTTTGGCGACGGGCTACAGCAAGGTGAGCCGCAGCTCGGTCAAGGCGGTGACGCAGGAGCAGAGCACCGGCTCGACCGGCGGCGGTGTCACCGGCTCCGAGCTGGACGAGGCCGGCGCCGTACGGCCGGAGCCGATGCGGCGCTACGCCGCACGGGTCCGCCTGACCGTCTCGGGCACGCACTGGTCCCGGCACAACGATCTGGTCCGTGCCGTGACCCCCGGCGCACCCGGCAAGCAGGCACCGACGGTGCACGAACTGAAGATCGTCGACCCGACGGCGGCCGAACAGGGCCGCCGCCCCGGGACGGTCGTCGCGGACGTCGTCCTGGAACTGCCCGCCTCCCGCGCGGCGGAGCTCGGCACCCACGTCGAGCCGGTCGGCCGGAAGCGCCTGACCGAACCGGAGATGGAGTCCGGCACCGAGCTCCGCCGGGGGCTGTCCCGCGACTACGACGGGATCCGGATCGTTTCCCTCAACGGGGCGGAAAACGTGCGGGAGTCCGTCCGTACCCAGCTCCTGCTGGCGGGCCGGGATCCGGCGCTGAGCGCGCCGGACGGCGAGAACTCCCGGCTGATCGACCAGCGGCTGTCCGAGCGCTCGGCTCGCACCGACCGGAGGTTCTTCAGCCGGCCCACCACGCTGACCGGGTTCCGCTGGCATCGCCGGCGGGCCAACGCCGAAGCCTCGGCGCAGGTGTCCCACGTGCTCCGCGACCCCGAGGTCCTCGACACCGTCTGGCAGCAACCGGACGGCTCGATCACGACCACGCGCACCACCGGGCAGAGCAAGACGACCGGCTGGCACCAGGCGAACGCCCTCGAACCGGCCTGGGTGCCGGTGGGGCACGCCGAGAGTCACGCTCTCGGCTTGGAAGGGCACCCGCTCGGCCTCCTGCTGGCCGAGCTGCACCTCTGGAAGGGCGGCCGGACGAAGGGGCGGAGCCGGCAGACCTCGACCGAAACCACGACCGCGCTCCGCGGCGAGCCGAAACGGGTGCACCTCGTCAAGGCCGGCGTCGAATCGACCGTCCAGGTGGAGGTCCGGCACCGCGGCAACCTCGATCGCTGGGGACTGAAGAAGGCGAAGACACCACGCCGGGCGGGCGAGCAGTTCACCCAGCCCGGTGCCGCCTTGGTCCTGGCCACGGACGAGCAGCTGGAGCGGATCCGGGTCACCCAGGCCGCCGTGGACGCCTGGCGGGCCACCGGCGACGAAACCGCGGTCGCGGGCGCTCCCGATGCTCCGGGTACGGATCTGCGGGAGCCGTTCGAGCCGGTGCCCGCGGGACACCGGCTCGGCCGGCCGCGCTGGGCCGACGCCGCCCTCGAACCCGTCGATCTCAGCGGCCACATCGTCCCCCTCCGGGAGGCGCTCCGCCGGCGGCTGGGTCAGGAGGTTGCCGAACGGCTCCTGCCGGTCTCCCGCTTGCCGGGCACCATCGACAACACCTCGCGGGCGGAGGGGTTCCTGTCGCACATCAACGCGGCGCTCACCGAGGCCGCCAACGGCGGCTCGAGCGCTTCGCTGCGTCTCGATGGCCTTATCAGCGGGGAGACCTACGACCTGGTGGTCGGTGCCGAGCTCAGCGGTCCGGCGGTGCCCCGCGGCATCGAGCACGCCGACCTCACCAAGTCCGGCTCGGTCTCGGTCACCGATCGGCTGACCAAGTCGTTCACCCGGGTCCTGGCCGAGCTCGTCAGCCTGTTCCAGCCCGCGGTCATGCTGCAGTCGGAACAGCGCCTGGCCGGCGCGGAGGCCCACCCCGGCCTGCACGGCGCGCCCTACGGCGATGTCGGCTTCGGCTTCGGGAACGCGTCCGAATGGCTCAAGCAGACCAAGACGGTCCAGGAAGACAACGCCACCGGGTACACCCAGTCGGAGCGGGTGCAGGGCGGGCTGGCCGCACACAGCGCCGATGTGCTGTTCGACGTCCGGATCGAACGCAACGGGGAGCGGATCGTGGCCGCTCCGGACGTCCGCACGGTGACGACGCGCTCCGCGGTCGAGGACGTCGTGCCCGACGCCGAGGCGGCTCCTTCGCCGGGTGAGATCGTCGTTCGCAAGGCCTCGGACGGCGACCCGGCGGCGCTGGCGGAATGGCACAACGCCCCGGACGTCGAACGGCTGCCCGCACTCGACCGGTTCCGGGCCGTCGACTTCCGCGGCGACACGACGGACCTGGTCCGAGGCATCGAGCTGGGGATCGAGCAGGTCGGGGCCGGCGTGGATGCGCAGACGCGGCGCATGCTGCGCTCCGCGTTGCTGCCCACCCGGCTGACCACGCAGCTGCCCACCCTCGACAGCGACGGCACGCAGCTCGAAGTCCCGCCTCAGCTCGGCGTCAAGGTCTTCGTGCACGCCCGGAACTTCGAGCGGGCCGGCCTGAACGGGGTCAGCGACCGGATCCGGATGACGGCTACGCGGACGCACACCGGCGGCCGGCACACCGAAATCGAGTCCGAAACCGAGCACGCGGTGCTGGCGCTGCCGTTCCTCGCGGCCGGCGTGCCCCAGGCGCCGAGTTCGGCGAGCTACGCCGACGGACGGCAAGCTTTCGGCGGGATCAGCGACTGGGTGATCCCGATCGAGCCCCTCGGCGGCCGGGGGGTGGGCACCGAGCAGGGGGAGAGCAGCTCGTACGGCGGTCCCGAGCTGCCTTCGGCGGACAGCCTGGCCGCCGACCGGGAAACTCTCACGAGTCTTTGGGGCCACGGCACCGAGTTCCGGATCGTCGTCGAATCGCAGTCGTCGCTCTTCGGCCGCCGCGCCGTCGTCGACGTCTCCTTCGACCGCGGCTACGAGATCCGGCGGGGGGACCGCGCCGATCACGTGCCGGGCCCGGTCAAGGCCGCGGCCACGGAGTTCGCCGTCCGTGACGCGGCGTGGACGGCGGCCCGCGCGCTGCACCGGGCGAAGCCGGACGACGAAGACCGGGCGGCGAGCGTGGCGGAGGCCGAGGCCGCCTGGTGGCGGGCCAAGGCCCGGTACGACCGGGTCCTGGCCGCCGCCCGGCAGGACCCCGCGCTGAGCGGGAGGGCCCCGACGACCCGGCTGGTGGTGCCGGGTGCCGCGGCCGAGTTGCCGGTGCAGCAGCGCAGTGAGCTGCTTCAGGTCGCGCGCGCGGCGCTCGACATCGTCAAGGCGGGGAAGCGGCCCGTGGTCCGCTACCGTGTCCGCGGCGACCTCGGCAGCGGCCAGGCGGCGCGGGACTTCACCACGGTGGGCAACTCCCTCACGAAGGTGCTCGCCCTCGCTCAGACCGGCGCGTCCGAGGCGCAGCTGACCAAGGGCGACGCCGGAATGGCGACGACACCGCACTTCGTGCCGGGCGAAGGTGCCACCCAGGTCGAAATCTGGGTGGAGGCCGTCCCCCTCCGGCCCGCCCGAGACGTCCCGGCGGCGGCCGCGAAGGGTGGTGTTTCCGGGGCGGACACGATCGAGTCCGGGCCGTCGAGGGGTGTTGCCGGGGCGGAGGTGCGGGAGTCCGGGGCGTCGAAGGGGGGCGATCCCGGTCTGGACACGATGGCGTCCTTTCTCGCCCCGACAGGGGCGGCGGCCGAAGCGTTCGCGCACCCCGATGCGTGGGCCGGGTTGCGGGCGGCCGCGCCGGTCGAACAGGTGCAGACCGAGCGTTTCGACCCGGCCAAAAAGGCGGCCGACGGGTGGCTGACCCGGATCGGCTACGAGTCGAGGCGGATCGAACACGCCCCCGGGCAGTGGGTGCGCGAGCTGACCGTGCGGCTGCACACCCGGCCCGTGACCCCCGACGTCACCGCGGCCGACATCGAGCGGGTGCAGAAGCGGCTGGTGAACGCCCTCGACCGGAACGTCAACGGCCGCCACCGGTTGCGCAACGGAGACCAGCTGCACCTGCGGGCGGAGTTCGGGACCTTCGACCCCGCCACCGGCAACCTGCGGTACGAAGGCCCGATCCACGGCACCGCACACCTGCACACCGGCGACCACACTGACCAGTCGTCCTGGTCCGTGCGCGCCGAGGACTTCGAGCTCCTCGACGAACACCGGCACTACCTCGGCCTCCGCGAGCGCTACACCGACGGCGACGCCCTCTTCCGCCCGACGGGCTCGCCACGGACCGGGCCGGCCGGCTCCGCCCTCCTGGACGACCCCACGCAGCTCGGCCTGAGCGAGGCCGAACGCACCTATCTCGACGACAGCATGTCCGGCCTCCGCCCCCACGACCTGCCTCTGAGCGCGCGGTCCGTGCCGGTCCCGAAACACCGGCGCAACGAGCCGCACTCCGTGCACCCGCTGTGGCAGGACCCCGGCCAGCCCTGGGTCGACGGTGGCAAGGCCGGCGCTTCTCTCCGCCCTCCGGGCGCGCCGAAACGCCGTGCGACCACCACTCCGGACGGCGAGAGCAAACGCCCGAGGTACGGCGACACCGAACCTCACCCGGTTCGTTCCGCGCCCGGGAACGCATACCTGCCCAACTGGGGCTTGGACGTATCGGGCAACGGCTTGTGGACCGTGCCCTCGCCCGGCGAGGGGCTGCCGCTCGCGGCGAGGATGAGTGGCCAGGCCGACTTCGAAAGCCTGCTGAGCGACCAGATCGCCGCGCTCCGGGGAGCCGGCGCCGAGCCCACTGCCGGAGTGGAAATCCGCGACGACGCACTCCCGGCTCCGCCGCGCAGCCAGGACAGCGACCGAGACGGCTCCGAGGTCGCCGGCGCGCCTGCCGGAGGGAAATGGGACCTTGCGAACCGGGAAGATCACCCGCACATTCACGATGCGGCCTCCCGGGTGGCGCTCGAGATGATGTCCGCGGGCGACGGAATCCCCGGAAAAAGACGAGTCGCGCGTCGCCTGCTGGCGCTCGGGATCGTTCAGGCAGGGCAGTTCAAGCTGGAGGAGTTCATCGAGGATGACCTGATCCGGGTGACCGGTGTGCGGACCAGGTCCGAGGGGTCCTCTGATGTCGTCGATCGGTCCGGACCGCCTTCGGTCACCGACGCCGACGACCATCAGCAGATCAAGGATTTGGCCTACGACAAGGTTCTCCGCAAGGACTTCGTCGACAAGCCCTTCGATCCGGCCAACATCGCGCCGACCTTTGTGGCCGCCCAGTTGCGCGAAGCGGGTCTGGTGCGCGGAGACCGGGCCGCCGTCGCCAAGGTGATCGGTGACGCGGTGCGGCGGGCGAACGCGGATGCCGCGCGGCAGCGAACGGCGGCTGACGGCACTGCCGGGCCGGGTGACCCGCAACCCACCGCGGATCCGGTCGCGACGACCGGTCCGGAACCGGCTGCGATCCCTGCCGGCCTGAGCCTCGCCGAGACCCGGGAGCTTGACGGCGAGGCCGGCGGCTCAGGCGGCCAGGACTCCGCCCCGGTCGGGGCGATGCCTGAGGAAGTGCGGTCGCCGTCCGCCGACATCGGCCTCCTTCCCGCGTTCGGTTCCCCCACCTGGACCGAACCCTCGTGGTCTCCGGAGATTTCCGTTCGCGCTGAAGAAGTCTTCGGGAACGCGCACCTGCCCAATTGGGGGCTGGGGGATTCGGTGCCGGGCCTTTGGGACACGGATCTGGCTGCCGGTCGGCCGGTGGACGCGGAGGCGGAAACGTGGCCGGACCTCTTTTACGACCGGGCCGAGGACGCCGCGGGCACAGCGTCCGGTACTCCGTTTCAGGAGTCCTCTTCTGCCGGTTCACCCCCTCGAGGTGACGGACCGGAGCCCATCGCCGCCGATCCTCCGGTGCCGGCGGAACCGCACGAGCCTCTGCCGTCGATTGGTGGCTGGGACGACTTTGCGGTCATCAGGGAAGCGGCCCGGACCGAATCCCTCGCGGCACTCGCGCGCGGAGAAGCCGTCTCGACCAAGACGATCGCCGTAAAACTGATGGCCATGGGTGTTCGGTACGGACACGGGACTGTGGAGGAGATCATCGCCGAAGCGGTCAGCGATGCGATCGACAGCACGGGCCTGCTCACCTTCTCGGATCCCGCGCACCAGCAAAAGATCATCGACCTCGCTTACGACATGGTGGTGAACAGAACCTTCCGGGGGCAACCGTTCGACGTGAACAACGTCAGTGCGACCTTTATCTCGGCCGAGCTGGTCGACGGGGGGTCCGTGCGAGGCAATCGGTCCTCCATCGGATTCTTGATCAAGGACGCCGTCCGACGGGCAAACGAGGACTTCGCCCTTCGGGTGTCGAGGCCGGGAGAGGCGGCGGCCGCGCCGGCGGGGGAAGGCACCGGCCGTGGTCCGGCCCGCCGGGATCCCGCGGCGGGCACTGGTTGAGCGGTCTCCTGCCGCCGTGTCCGGGGCCCGGGCTTTCGTAAGGGGACTTCCTCCGTGTGGAGTGGGGGATCGTTTTCGTGGGCTCGTGACCATCTCGGCGTCTTAGCCTCGGATCGTGCCGGAGCCGGACGAAAGCCGGATCGGTTCGGCCGGGAAGGAGCTGATGGTCATGTCGGAATGGGACTCGCCGGTGGACGCGGAGCGCGCGCTGGAGAAGGCGATGGCCGATCTCGACTCGGAGCGGCGGAAGCTGTCCGAGCTGGGGCGGGTGTGGCGTGACGAGAAGACGACGATCAAGTCGAAGGACCAGTCGCTGTCGATGACCTTCGACGGCCGGGGCGACCTGGTCGACCTGGTGTTCAACGAGTCGAAGTACCGGGCGTTGCCGCCGGCGCAGCTGGCCAGCGTGCTGCTGGAGACGTTGCGGCGGGGACGCGCGCAGAGCATGACCCGGATGAGTGAGGTCATGGGGCTCGGGGAGCGCACCGGCGGGATGGACCTGAGTTCCTTCGCTTCCGGCGATTTCGACCCGGAAAAGCTCATCGGTTCGTTGCTGGGGCCGATGTACGAAAAGATGGACGATTTCGGCGTCCCGATGCCGGGCCGCGACGCGCCGCGACGTCAGGAGGGCTGAAATGGCGGACGAATTCCGGCTCGACGCACCCGCGTTACGGAAGACCACCACCGATCTCCACGACGCGGTGGAGAAGTTCACCGAGACGTTCCGGCGGGTGCAGGCGGGCTTGGCCGAGCACGACGGGTGCTGGGGCTCGGACGAACCCGGTAAGGCGTTCGCGAAGAACTATGTGGAGACCGCGAAGGACATCCAGACCGGCGTGCAGAACGTCGTCAACGGGGTCACCAGCACGGGGAAGAGCCTGGACGACGCGTCCGCGCGCTTCGTGGGGCTGGACGAGGAGTCGGCGAAGGCGATGGACAAGTCCATGGGTGACCAGCTGGGTCACTGAGGACGCCGCTGGAACCGACGACGGCCGGAACGCGCATCCGACGAGCGCGGTGGCCGACACACCTTCTCGAACTGGAGCTCGCATGCCCATCCCCACGCCCGGCTTCGACCGGATCTTCGCGCCCGGCGCCCGGCACGAGCTGTCCGGCGGGGACATCGTGACCGTCCGGCTGCGGCGCCAGGGTTCGCTGTGGCTGCCGTCCGGTCAGGTCGTCGCCGGTGAGCCGTTCGGGTTCGACGCCGCCACGCGGGGCTTCGTCCAGCGAGTGCCGCCGGGGCAATACCCGCTGGAGCTCGTGATCGCACTGTTCGCCGCGCGTGGCCACTTGCCCGAGCACGAGCTGGTCGCGGCGGCCCGGCTGGTCATCCGGGACGAGCCGGTCGTCTCGTGGGAACTGGCCGCGTGCCCCGGACAGGACGCGGCCGAGCTGGCCGGCGACGAGTTCTTCGGTTATCCGGTGGACGCCGGCGCCGGTGGGTTCGCCGACGTCGTGAATCTCCCGCCCCCGGACGAAGACCCCGACGAGTTCCAGGACCGGGTCATGAACCTGCTCGACTACACGAAGTCCGACGCTCCGGTGTTCGACACCGTGACCGACGGCCACGGCCGGCCGATCGTCGTCGCGTTCCCGTCCGGCAACGGGGACGGGCGCTACCCGACCTGGGTCGGGCGTGGCGCCGCAGGCGACGTGGTCTGCTTCCTCACCGACTTCTTCGTGCTTACCGGCGAGGATGACGACGAATGGCCGCCGGCCGGCGGCATCGTGCCCGGGCATGAGCTGCGGGCCGGTCAGGTGCTGCGCCGGCAGGCTCTCAGCTCTCCGTCCGGGCGCGCCACGCTGGTCCACCAGGACGACGGCAACCTCGTGCTCTACGACAACGAGGGCCGGGGCACCGTGTGGTCCGCCGGCACGCCGGGGCGCGGCACCGGGTGCTGCGCGCTGCAGCCGGACGGCGACTTCGTCGTGTACGACGACCAAGCCCGTGCCGTGTGGTCGACCGGGACAGCCGGCCACCCCGGTGCCGTCCTGTCCGTCCACGACGACGGGCTCGTCCTGCGCGATCCGGCCGGGAGCGTGGTGTGGAGCACGACGCCGCGGGCGGCCGGAGCATCCGTGATCCGGCCCCTGTTCGTCGCCACGGCGGGCAGCCCGCGTTTCCGCGCCCCGCGGGAGCAGGCGAAACCGACCTGATCCGGCGGCCCGGCCCGGTCCGGGAGCGCGCCCGGCAGATAGAGGTCCTGTGAAGTGTGGCCCCGCAAGCTTGTTTCACCTCGAGGAATGGTCGTGAGGAGGTAACCGTGGAAGCCGTGGAGGTCTTGGTACACGCGTTCGACCCTCTGGGCTTGGCGGGAGTCAAGGCGATTCTGGGCCGGTCCCCGCAGCTGCGTGTCCGGCTGGACGCGGATGAGCCCACGCAGGCACCGGACGTGGTGGTGCTGACCGTCGAAGGCGTCGCGGGCATGGAGACGTTCGCCTACCTCAGGCGCCTGCACACGCGGTTCGCGCCGGGTACCCAGCTGCGCTGCGTCGTCGTCTGCAGCGAGTTCCGCTCCGAGGACATGCTCACCGCGGTCGAGTGCGGTGTCGTGGGCTTCCTGCCCCGGTACGACGTCACGAACGCGGCCCTGGTCACCGCGGTACTGGCCGTGAGCCGCGGTGCGGCGTTCCTGCCGGGGTCGCTGCAGGGCGTGCTGCTCGACCAGCTCGCCCAGCTGCGGGCCCAGGTGCTCGAGCCGGAGGGGTTGACGTTGTCGGGGCTGGAAAACCGGGAACGAGAGGTGCTCAGGTTGATCGCCGACGGCTACCAGACCGAAGAGATCGCCGAGCTGCTGCCCTACTCCGAGGGAACGATCAAGAACGTGCTTTACGGCTTCATGGCGCGGCTGGGGCTGACTTCGCGCGCCCACGCGGTGGCTTACGCCTTCCGCACGGGGGCGATCTGACGTGGGTCCGGAGGCGTCGGTGGCGCGGAGTGCGGCTTCCCGCACTTGTGGGACAGAGGTACACGGGAGCGGGAGGTAGACATGAAGACGACACGGGTCGCGGTGCACGCGTTCGATTCGATCACGAAGGCCGGCCTGACGAGTTATCTGCAGTCGAGGCCGGAGATCACGGTCGTCGACCGCGCGGAACTGACCGAGCGCGACGTCCTGGTGGTGCAGGTCGACCGGATGACGCAGGCCGTGGTGACCGAGCTGAAACGGCAGGCGGCGGAGATGCCGGTGCCCACCGTGCTCCTGGCGGGCGAACTGCAGGAACACGAGGTGATCACCGCGGTCGAGTGCCGCGTGGTGGCCGTGCTGCCCCGGACGCAGGCCTCCGGTGACCGGCTGGTCGAGACGCTGCAGTCGGTGGCGTCCGGCCGCGGTGCGATGCCGCCCGATCTGCTGGGCCAGCTGCTGGACAACGTGCGGCGGTTGCAGCGCGATGTGCTTTCGCCGCGCGGGCTCGGCTCGGCCGGGCTCACCGCGCGTGAGGTCGACATCCTGAGGCTGATCGCCGACGGCCGTGACACCGCCGAGATCGCCGAGGAACTGTGCTATTCGGAGCGCACGGTCAAGAGCGTGATCTATTCGATGACCAGCAGGCTGAACCTTCGCAACCGGCCTCACGCCGTCGCCTACGCGCTGCGAGCCGGCGTGATCTGAGCTGCCGGCGGAACGCCTCTGGCGCGGTCTCACCCCGACTGCCGCACCAGAGGCGTTTCGGCTGCGCGATGGAAGTGTGCCGATGAGACGGACCGCCGGAGGTCCGGCGGTCACCGGCCCGTTCGGCGTTGGCCTTTCCGGGCCGAGCGGCGGTTTTTCACGTCGGCCGGGGCCTTCCGGCCGGGTGCCGGCGGTTCCGCTGCGACCACGCGCTGGGCCGGGACCGGCCGGCTGGTCCCGGCCAGGACTTTCGCGGCCCGCCGGTGCCACTCTTCGCGGTCGCCGTCGTCGAGGGCATCCTGGAACGCTCGCCGCAGCGAGGGACCACGGAACGCGAGCCGCGGACCCGCTTCGACGACGACGTTCGCCGCCATCGCCTCCTCGAGGCCGGGAAGGAGGTCCGAAGGGGACTTCGCCACCAACGCGGCGAGCTGGCTCACGTCGAACTCCACGCCGAGGAGCGCGGCTCGGGCCAGGATCTGCGTGGCCGGTTCGCCGACCAGATCGAGCGCGTCGGACGCCGCGGTGTCCAGCACCGCCGGTTCGGCGGCGCCGTCGGCCACGTCCACTGTTCCGCCCGTGGTGACAAGAGCGTTCCGGTGGAGCAGCGCTTCGACCGCGGCCCGCAGGTGACGCGGGTTGCCGGCGGCCTCGGCCGCGACCTTCCGCAGTCCGGCACCGGGGCGCGCGCCGGTGAGCTCGCGCAGCAGATCGTCGGTTTCGGCGAGTGGGCCCAGCTGGATGTGCAGGCCGCGAGCCGCCGCTGTGTCGCGGAGCGCGGCGAGGTGACCGTGTGGCGGGAGCGCGCGGCTGACCGCGATGACGAGCAGAGGCAGCCGGTGCCCGGCGGCGGCGAGCCGCTGCCACACGTGGACGGATGCGTCGTCGGCCCACTGGAGGTCGTCGATGACGAGGACCACCGGTGCGGTCGTGGTCAGCTCGTCCACTTTGGCCAGCAGGTCGTCCACCGCGGTCGCGAGTGGACGGTCGGCCTGGCTCGCGAAGTGCGGCAGGCCCAGGGACTCCGCCACGACCTCGAGCGGCCGCGGCCGCCCGCCGTCGGCCGCCGCACCCCACATGACGTGGCAGCCGAGGTCGGCGGCCCCGGCGAGCGCGACGCGGAGCAGTTCGGACTTCCCGATCCCGGGCTCGCCTTCGAGCCACACCGTCCCGCCGCGGCCGTCGTGCAGCGCGGTGACCAGCTGCCCCAGCCGCGCCAGTTCGGCACGCCGGCCGAGGAACACCCGGCTCCGGTCCGGCCCGCCGCGCCAGGGGTCGTCGGTGAGGATGCGCTGGTGCGCCTGGACCAGGGCCGGGCCGGGCGCAGCGCCGAGTTCTGCTCGTTGCACTTTCCGGGCCTGCTGGAAGGTTTCCAGCGCTTCGCTGGACCGGCCGCTGCGATGCAGCGCGACCATCAGCGACAGCCACAACGATTCGCGCAGCGGGTGTTCCCGGACCAGCAGCGTCAGTTCCGGGACGAGGTCGGTGTGTGCGCCGGTCTCGAGCGCCGCGGCGGCGCGCTGTTCGACCACCACCAGCCGCCGGTCCGTCAGCCGGGCCCGCTCGGCTTCGAGAGAGGGCCCGGAAAGCCCGGCGAACGCTTCGCCCCGCCACAGGGCCAGTGCTTCGTCGAACTTCGCGACGGCACCCGCCGCGTCGCCGTCCCGGGCCAGCGAACGAGCCGAGTCGGCGAGCCGGTCGAAAACGCACGCGTCGAGGGATTCGGGGGCGATTCGCAGCCGGTACCCCTCGGCGCCGGACATCAGCGGGCCGTCGGTGGACCAGCGGGACCGGTGGGGGTCGACCACCCGCCGCAGCCCTGAGACGTAGGTGTGCACACTTCCGGCCGCACTCGCCGGTGCGGCCGCGCCCCAGACGTCGCGGATCAGTTCTCCGCGGCCGATCGGGCGGCCACGGCCGTGCACGGCCAGGACCGCCAGTACGGCCTGCTGCCGGGCGGGTCCGAGGGCCAGCTCCCGGTCGCCGAGCCAGGCCCGGAGGGGGCCCAGGACGTCGACGCGCAGCCGCTGTTCAGTCACGATGGCTCCCGGTCGTGGTCGGGAAGATTGCGCGTGATCGCCCGGCTGATGTCCCACGAGGCACCCAGGTCCTGGTATTCGCTGAGCGCGGAACGCAGCGCCGCCGCCGCTTCCCGCCACCTGCCCTGGTCGGCGAGGAGCACGGCCCCGTCTTCGAGGGCCCGGGCCCGGCCGAGGTGGTTCCCGGCCGCTTGGTGCCGCCCCGCCGCCGCGAGCGCCGCCTCGGGCTTGCCGGCCAGCAGGGCGCGGCAGTGCAGCCCGGCGGTTTCTTCACCAGGGGTCCGCTCGCAGAGCAAGGTCGCGTTCTTGGCGTGGACTTCCTCGCCCAGCTCTGTCGCCAGGCGGACGAGGAGCGGCATCCAGCGGCACACCACGCCGTTCTGCGTGGCCAGCAGGCTGACCAGCAGGTCCAGCGCGTGTCCGGGCTCCCCGCGGCGTTCCGCGAGCAGGGCTCCGGCCGCGTACAGGAAGTCGCTGCCGTCGGCGTGGGCACCCGCCGGATCGGCGGAGCCCGCCCAGGCCGAGAGCAGGTGGGCGCTCGCTGCCCGCGGCTGGTCGCGGTGGCAGGCGATCAGTGCGGCGGCGCCCTTGAGCCGGCGCAGTTCGCCAGGAGGGCCGAGCAGGTACGCGGCCGTGGTGGGTCCGTTCCTGAGGGCACGGGACAGCTCGCCGAGCGGTTTGGCCCAGTCCCCGGTCAGGTACGCGTCGGCCGGGCTCACGCGGCCCGCGGGCCGCTGACGCGGGATGGTGCCCGTCGGCGTGGCAGCGGGCGGCGGGCAGACGGTGTCGAGCTCGAGGGACCGGGCCAGCAGAGCGGTGTGAAGCTTGTGCCACAACGGCGGCATGCTCACGTCTTCGAACGCGGTGTGTCCCACGGCCGTCGCTTTCGGGACGTCACCACGGCGGTACGCGGAATCGGCGATGATCCACCGCAGTTCGGCGAGCACATCCGGGTCGGTGGCGGTGGCGGCCGCGCGTTCGGCTTCGGCGGCGGCGTCGCGGCCGAGCCAGGTCAGCACCCGGCACCGCACGAGGGTGAGCCGTTCGCGGGTGGTGTCGGTGATCATCCCGGACGCCTTGACCCGCTCGATCAGCCGCAGGGCCGATTCGGGAGACCGCGGCGCGAGGAGAGGTGCCTCACGGAGCACCCAGTCACGCAGCCACGGATCGACCGGGACCGGCGCGGCGAGCAGGTGCGCGGCGACCTGCTCGACCGGCGCGCCGGCGTCGTGGAGCATTTCGGCCAGCTGGCGGTGCAGCGCCAGGCGGATCGCCAGCGGCATCGTGGCGTAGAGCGCCTGCCGGACGACCGGATGCCGGAACCGCAACCAGTCACCGGTGCGGACCAGGACGCCGGCCGCCAGGAGCTCGTCCTGGACCGGCTCGATCTCCGATGCCGAGCGGTCCAGCGCCGCGGCCAGATCGAGCGGGGAGAACTTCGGGCCGAACATGGCAGCCCAGCGCGCCGCCTCGCGCGACCGGGCGGACAGGAAGGCCAGCCGCCGCTTGACGACCGCTCCTACGGACGCCGGGATCGCCGGGCGATCGTCGCCGGCGGACCCGGCCAGCGTCCCGTCGGCACACCAGGCGGTGGCCAGGTCCACGAGGTACTGGGGGTTCCCGCCGGCGGTGGCGGCCAGCTCGGCCGGTGCGGGTTCGGCCCGGTCGTCGAGCAGCGTGGTGAACAGTTCGTCGGCCTCTCGGTCGGACAGGGCGCCGAGTGTGCACACTTCGCCGACCCGGCCGCAAAGGTCGTCGAGGTGGATGTTGGCGGGGGTGCTGCGGTACGAGCCGATGAGCAGTAGCGGCAGTTCACCGCACAGCCGGGCCAGCCGCCGCCAGGCCAGCAGGCTGGTGGAGTCGGCCCAGTGCAGGTCGTCCGCGAAGAGGACGAGCGGCGCCTCTTCGCACAGCTGCCGGACGAAGGCGATGACGGCGTCCACCCCGGCCTCCGGCGTAGCTGCCGTCTTCACCACGGTGGCGAGGGCCGCTCGCCGCAGGTCGGGTGTGGTCGGCCGGGCCGACAGGCAATCGAGGACCATCCGGAGCGGACTGCGGTCACTGAACTCGTCGGCGACCGCGGTTCCCACCGGGCAGGGCGTCTCGGCCAGTGCTTCGGCGACCAGCGCCGACTTGCCGATGCCCGGCTCGCCCTCGACCCAGAGCACGCCACCACAGCCGCTGGCCACCGCGGCCACGGCCGACCGGAGGGAGTTCAGCTCCGCCTCGCGGCCGACGAACGCGGCGGACCGGTCGAGCCGCCGGCTCGAGCTCCCGCCGAGCCGGGCGGCGCCGTGACCCGGCAACCGCAGTGCGGGGTCGTCCGCCTTGATCTGCTCGTAGTGCGCGGTCAGGTCGCGGCCGGGCTCGGTGCCCAGCTCCTGGACGGTGCGGGCCCGGACCGACTCGAAGATCTCGAGGGCTTCCTCCCGGCGCCCGCACCGGTACAGCGCGACGAGCAGCAGATCCTGCAGGTTTTCGTGCATCGGGTATTGGGCGGCCACGTCACTCAGGTCGGTGACGACGCGAGCGTGCTCTCCGAGGTCCAGCAGGGCCTTGGCCCGGCGTTCGACGACGTCGAGCCGCAGCTCACCGAGGCGTTCCCGCTGGGCGGCGACGAACGGACCGGGCAGTTCGGCGAGCGGCTCGCCGCGGTAGAGGCCGAGGGCGTTGTCGAACGCGGCGACCGCCCCGGCCGGGTCGAAGGCGCGGTAACGCCGCCGGCCCTCGTCCCGGAGCGTCTCGAACCGCACGACGTCGATGGACTCCGGCGGTATCCGGAGGCAGTAACCGGACGCGCCCGAGATCAGGACCGCGCCGGCGCTCTGCGGCGCGCGTCCCGGCTCGAGGGCCGAGCGAAGTGCGGACACATACGTGTAGATGCTGCCGGTTGCGCTCGCCGGCGGGTGCTCACCCCACACGGCGTCGATCAGTTCCGAACGGGTGACGGTCCGGTTCGCGCGCAGCGCAAGGACGGTGAGGACCGTGCGGCGGAGCGCCGGACCGAGGCCGACTTCGTCCCCGTCGCGCCACGCGCGGATCTCGCCGAAGAGCTCGAACTGGAGCCTCATCACACCCTCCTTCGTGTCATCCGAGTCCGTCGGATCGCCCGTGCCGGTCGTTCGCGGACGTACGCCTGGAAAGATTTCTACCCGGGATTCCGGCGGGTGGTGGAGTCGCGATGGGGCTCTCGGCGAAACTGTGCGGTTCACCCACAGGGTGCGTCCCGCAGCCGGATGGTAAAGGTGACGTAAAGGCTAAGGGTCGGTCGACTGACAGGTATGCGTCCGGCATCCGGCGGTCATTGCCGATGAGGCGGTGGTGATCGGGTCGTGGGCTCGTTCCGGCGTGGCGAGGCCGGGGACTCCGGAGGGGTCCGCCGGGGTGCCGGACGGCTGCTGCGCGACCGCCCGGCCGGTGAACCGGAGTCGGGTCGTGGCCGGCCAGCGGAGGCCCCAGGGGGCTTTCACCAGCGCGAGAGTGCTTAAGAAGTGATCGGCGCCGGGGTGTCGTGGCAGAACCGTCGGAGGCCGGTGATGGTCGAGGTCGGCGGTCCGGCCGCGGTCGCTGTCCCCCGGGGTGCCGGCCGGTGGCGCGCGGTGTGAGGCCGTCCGTCCTGGCTCGCGGCCGTGGTGCCGGAAAGCTCGTGGCCGCTGCGGCCATCCGGGTGACACTGTTCTCGTAGAAAGCCGATCCGGTCCAGTGTCGCCCAGCGACGCGACGCGCTTTTGATTTCCTTTTGGTTCTTTGGTGAAACGCGAACGGATGCCGGTGATCGACGTTTTGCGGTTACTTTCGCCGCCGGTGGTGGTGAATTCGGCTTCCGCCCGCCGGCTCGGTCGTTGCGGGCACAGCAACGGGGTGTCCCGAGGTGCCGCGCCCCGGTGATCGCGACGGCCGCTCCGGAAGCCGTGTGCCTGAGCGCCTGGCAACGCAGTGTTGCGAACTGGCGGATTTCGGCGCCGGCCGACCGGTTACTTCCTGGCGATCGCGGGGATCAGCCGGGTGATCACTTGGCGCGACAGTGCAGGGCGGCAAGTGTATGCACTTCGGCGAGGCGTACCCCGGTGGGTGCCGAGCCGCGGCGAGCCTGACCGATCACTCCGGGTGATCACTGTAGACCAGTTGGTCGTCGCCTGGTTGGTCGTCCATCCATGATTGCCGTCACCGCGACCGCGTCACCCCGGCGTGGCCGGAAACGCGGTTTTTTCGGAGACCGGATTTTCCCGTTTTTCGATCTGGTACGCCTTTTCTATTCCACTGAACGGCGGTATTGTTTGCGGTGAGTCCTGGCAGACTGGCTTAGTGAACGGCGGCACCTGGGCGGAGCGAGGGGGGACATTGTGGCTCTCGACGGCGATCGGCGACGTGGAGGATCTGGAGAAATGTTGGCGTTTCCGCGGTCCGGGGGTTCCGGCGAGGTTCTCCTGCCGCACCTCGAGCTGGCCGGCCATTTCGACCGGTGCGTCGACGAACTCGCGAGCATGACCGTCCTGCAGCCCGAGGGGCGGGTGCGGGATGCCTACGTCGATCTCCTGGTCGCGCTCACCGATGCTGCGAAGGCGATGCGCTCGTCGGACGCGGGTGACGGGGAAGGGGCCACCGAGCAGCTCCGGTCCGCGGTGGAACTACTGTGCCGGACGAAAACGGACGAATTCGTCTACGTTCGCGACTGACCGTCCACGGGGGCAATTCCGCTGGCTGTTGGTGCGTGACCTGGCTTACTTCGACCCTTCTCGGCGAATTGCCGGGGTATGACAGTGACATCATGTCTTCGAGTGAATCCACAACTGCGCGTTGCGTTACCTTCGACGTGGACGTGCGTACGGACTTGCCGTTCTTTCTCATCAGCGAAGGAATCCGCAGCAGAGGCGCCGATATCACCAGGCCGCGTGGCCTGGTGAGCGGCGGCGGTGGTGGTGAGGTGAAGCTTCTGGTCGACGCCGGTGCGCAGTCGGTGGCGGTGCGTTTCCAGATCGCCGAGGAGAAACCCGTCGATGTCAGCGAGAAGTACGAGGACGTCGTCCAGCGTCGGTACTGGTCGCCCCGCGGCGAGCCGGTGGTGCTCGACTGGGAAGGGAGCCTGGCCGGACTGCTCGGCCGATTACCGGCCGGGCCGGGGGACTACGAGCTTCGCTACCACCTGCGCAGCGGTCGGTCGGAGGGGACGCAGGAGGCTTTGGTGCAGCTCTGGCCGGCCCCCGCCGAAGTCGAGCACGCGATCAAGGTGGACGGACGACTCGGTCAGTTCTGGCACCCGCGTTGCCGGTTGGAAAACATCGCGAAAGAAGAAGCGAACCGTGCGTGATTCGGAGGTCACCGGGAACCGCGTCGCACCCGGGGCGGAGAGTTGACGGCTCGCTGTCCGGTCGCGGCGTCACCGGCCACCGCCGGTTCGGGCCGTCTGTGGGCGGTGATCAGCTCCAGCGCGCTCAGGACAGCGGGCGTCCCGAGGCCCGGGGCTGCGCGCTCGATCACCCGGAAAGCCGTGCCGGCGAGGTGCTGGGCCAGGCGTAGCACGGCGGTGTCGACGTCACCGGCGCGCACGGCCGCCAGGATGTCGACGTGCTCCGCGTGCCGCTGGTCCCAGCCGCCGGGGTTCTTGAGCTGGTCGATCCGCACGTAGCGCTCGCTCATCTCCGCGTAGGTGATGATCGTGCGCAGGACCGTCTCGCCCGCGCGGCACACCAAGAGCCGGTGGAAGCGGCGATGGGCGACCGCCCAGCCGGCCAGGTCGTCGGCTTGCACCGTGCGCTCCATCTCCTGCAGGCAGGAGGTAGCGGCGCGCAGCTCGGACCGGTCAAGGCTGCCGGCGGTCAGCCGCACGCCCAGCGACTCGAGCGTGATGCGCACCGCGTACAGGGAATCGAGCTGCTCCGGGTTGAGGCCGAGGACCCTGCTGCGCCGGTTCGGATCGGCCGAGATGAGCCCTTCCTCCTGGAGCATGCGGAACGCTTCGCGCAGCGGAGTGCGGCTGACCGCGAGGATCCTGGCCAATTCGGCCTGCTTGAGCTCCGTGCCTTCCGGGAAGGTCCCCCCGATGATGAGGTGGCGCAGATAGGCGTGCAGCTCGACGGTCGTTTGCCGCGGGTCGCCGATGCGCAGGCCGGGTTGGCCCGACAGCAGCTCGCGGATCGACACTGGGGTACCGCCTGTTCCTGAGTGATATCCCCAATATAGCAGACATCACGTCGATTCGTGATCGGTCAAGAGGAATTCAGGCGTGTGTGAAACAGAAACGGGAAGGGGATTGCGGGTGGTCGTCAAGCCACCGCGCAACGTGCCCGTTGCCGGTAATGCGCGTTTCCGGGCAGCACGCCGCGTATCGGGGCGTGTGTGGTCCGAAGTGGCTGCGGGGGATGCCGCCGCGAGATCAGGTCTCGACCCAGCCGTGGTTGTGCGCGAGCTGCGCCAGGCGTTGCCGGATCAGGACGATCTGCTCGCCGGTGATCGCGGGTGCGGCGCCCAGGAGCGACTCGGTGACTTCCTCAAGGAACTCCTTGACCGTCAGGACGTCGCACATGCCGTCGTCTTCGGTTTCCTTGGCCGGTTTCGGGCTCGAATTCGCCGGGCGCGAGAGACTGTCGCGCTCGCGGTCGATCAACCCGACGCGGGAGGCTTTCAGCCCGCGATCGCCCTCTTCGACATCGAACTTCACGAATACGCCGGGGCCGAGCAGCCGCTTGTCGAACTGGAGGTCGTTGACATGGAGGAAGACGTCTTCGCCGCCGGCGTTCGGGGCGACGAACCCGTAACCGCGGATCTCGTCGAACCGGACCACTTTGCCTTCGTGCATCATCGACCGCCTTCGGGTGCTGGGTACTCCGCCGTCCACGGCCCGGTGCGTCCCACCACTTCGCGGTCGCCCTCCAGGAGGATGGGCAGGACGTAGCCAGGCGGTTCGGCAGGCGGGTTGGCCGCGGCTTTCGCGTCCCGCCGGTGCAGGAACAGCAGCAGAGCGCCGCCGACGACGCAGACAGCCTCGGTCGCGGCCGCCAGGTATTCCGGCGGTGTGCTGAAGTGGGGCATGTCGGCGAAGACGCCGATGGTCTGTCCCAGCGTGTAGGCGCCTAGCGTGGCGACACCGAAGTCGACGGCGAGCCAGACCATCAGGCGGTGCCGCCAGAAGAGCAGGCCGATCGCGATCAGTGGCCCGGCGATCGCGTTCAGGAGGAACAGCGGGCCGATGATGCCTGAGGCGGGCTGCGTCGACAGGTAGAGGTGCACACCGGCGGAGCCCAGCAATCCGGCCGCGACGGCGATGCGTAACGCTGCTTTCATCGCGATCTCCTCTGCTTTCCCCCGTGCTTCACCTGTTTTGGTACCACAGGATTCTCCAAATCGGTGATCAGTTCGGAAGGTCGCACGCGCGTCAGGCGGGAGCCAGTGGCGTGCGGGTGCGCACCGTGCGATCGGCAGGCAAGTCTGCACCTTCGGGCACCGGATCGTGGCGGCCACATCCGGGCGAACTCGGCCGAACGGGGGAATCTCCCCCGTCCTCGTGCCGCCGGGCAAATCCGGCCGGATCCCCGGTCGCCGGCTCTAAGTTCGGGTTCCGCTCGCATTCACCGAGGAGGTTCCGATGGTATTCGCGAAGAACGGCCGCCGATTCGGCTGCGCGGTGCTGGTCGCAGGCGGCTTGGCCGCCTGCGGCACCACCGCCGCGGCGCCCGGCGGCGCCGAGGCCGGTACGCCGGGCCCGCCGGCGTCCGCTGCGCCGGCACCCAGTTCGGCGACGACGACCGCGCCGGTGGCTGCGGCGTCCCCGGGCGCCGCGGTGGTCCAGTGGGTCACCCTGATCCTGCGAGGCTCCTATGCGGAGGCGTGCCTGTCCGGAGCGCCGGCCGTCGAAGACGGGGTGGATCCGCGGTCCGTGTGCAAGGGAGCGGACGAAGTCGGTAAGCGGCTGCGCGACGCCTGGGCCAAGCCGGGCGTGAAGCTGCCACCGCTGGGTGTCGTGGAAACCGACGACATCACGGCGCCGGGTGACGACGTGAGCGTGCCGGACACGGCGGTCCGCCTGGACGGGCGTTCGCTGCACGAGCTCGAACTGGTGGGCGCGACCGGGGACACGAGTTCGTTCGCGATCTCCTTCGCCACCAAGAAGGTCGACGGCAAGTGGTACGTGGGCGATCTGAAGCTGGACGCCTGAGCACGCTTCGCACGGTATGAATCGCGCATTCTCAAGAAGACATCAAGAAACGTGGTTTTCCGGTTGATTGGTGGGGGTTTCCCCTCCGGGTGACCTGACCGAGCCGCCGCGGTTCCCGGCGCGGGTAGAGTTCCCGATCAGTCCGGGACGTCCCGGCAGGCGAGGTCTCGGCACCGTCGCCGTGAATCGGGTCGATTCGGTCGATCGCATCGGCTCTCCCTCTCGTGAATGGGAAGACCCAGAATGCTCAATTGTGTGGATGTCTTCAGGGTGACCTCATTGACCGACCTGCTTGCCCGGTCGTCGGCGGTCGAGGCACTGGTCGGCACGTCGCCCGGGCTGCGCCGGGTCCGGGTCCCGTCCTGCCGGTTCGACGAGGCCGGTCTGCTCGTGTTTCCGCGAGACGCCGGCGAAGTCGTGTCTTTCTTGCGGCACCGCGGAATCGTCGCCGGCGAGCCGGTCGTGGACGGCGAAGCAACCGCGCGACTCCGGGACCGGTACGGGCTTCGTGACGGCTCGGTGGCGGTGTTTGCGGTGCAGGGCTCGGTCCACGCGGCGGAACACGGCCACCGGTCCATCGCGGTTCTCGCCGCCGTACCGGCGGAAGGCTTCCGGCTGCCGCCGGAGGTACTGACCGTCGAACGAAGGCTGCAGCGGGAGACCTATCTCGGCTTCACGACCGACGAGCCGGTCGGGGAGATGACGACGGTGTGCCGACAGTTCGTTTCCGCTGCCTCCCTCGAACCCGCTGAGGCGGACTACCGTCCCGCGACGGGGGACACGAAGCTGAGTTTCCGGCTTCCGGTGCGTCATCCTGAGCGTTGTGCTCCGGCATTCCTCAGGTTCACCTGCCCGGGCGACCAGCGAGCCGTGCTCGCGCGCAGGCCGAACTGGGGAAAACCGTCTCTTCTGGCCGGCTAGCCGTTCCGGACACGGGTGGCCGTTCTCTGCGCCCGGATCCGGGCAGGCTTCGTCATGCGCGGGCACCGGGCTTTGCTCTGTCCACAACACGAGGGGAAATCAATGGATTCCGCCCAGGTAAAGGGCAGTACCGACACCTATTCCACAGCGCTGGGCAACCGCCACGTCCAGATGATCGCGATCGGTGGCGCGATCGGGGTCGGGCTGTTCCTCGGCGCGGGTGGCCGGCTGCAGCAAGCCGGCCCGGCGCTGATCCTGTCCTACGCGCTCTGTGGCGTGGCGGCCTACTTCGTCATGCGGGCGCTCGGGGAACTGGTGCTGCACGATCCGAGTTCGGGCAGCTTCGTCACCTACGCCCGGAAGTTCGTCGGGCCGTGGGCCGGGTTCGCCGCCGGCTGGCTGTACTGGCTGAACTGGGCGATGACCGGGATCGCCGAAATCACCGCGGTCGCGATCTACGTGCACAAGTGGCTGCCCGGGCTGCCCCGGTGGATCACCGCATTGGCCGCGCTGGCCGTGCTGCTCGCGGTGAACCTGGTTTCGGTGCGGATGTTCGGGGAACTCGAGTTCTGGTTCTCCGTCGTCAAGGTGCTGGCGATCGTGGTGTTCCTGGTGACCGGCCTGGGCTTGGTGCTCACCGCCGCGCACGTCGGCGGGAGCACGGCGGGGGTGCACAACCTCACCGGTCACGGCGGGTTCTTCCCGGCGGGGCTGGGGGTCACGTTCATGACGTTGCAGGCGGTCGTCTTCGCTTACGCCGCCATCGAGGTCGTCGGCATCACGGCCGGCGAGACGAAGAACCCGCGCAAGGTCCTGCCGAAGGCGATCAACGGCGTGATCTGGCGGATCGCGTTCTTCTACGTGGGATCGGTGGTCCTGCTGGCGATGCTGCTGCCGTGGTCGTCCTACCACAGCGGGGAAAGCCCGTTCGTGACCGTCTTCGGCCTGCTCGGCATCCCCGGCATCGGTGACGTGATGAACGCCGTGGTGCTGACCGCCGCACTGTCGAGCTGCAATTCCGGGCTCTACTCCACAGGACGCATTCTGCGTGCACTGGCGGAGAAGGGTGAGGCTCCTGCATTCACCGGCCGCTTGAACCGGAAGCAGGTGCCGTTCGGTGGCATCTTGTTCACGTCCGCCGCCTACGTCCTCGGCGTGGTGCTGAACTACCTGGTGCCGTCCGAAGCGTTCGACATCGCGGTCGCGATTTCGTCGATCGGTGTCGTCAGCACCTGGGCCACGCTCGTGATCTGCCAGATGCGGCTGCGGAAAGCAGCGCTGCGCGGTGAACTGGAACGGCCGTCGTACCGGATGCCGGGCGCGCCCTACACGGGGTGGGCCACGCTGGGGTTCCTGGTACTGGTCCTGGTGTTGATGGGGTTCTCCGACGGCCCGGAAAGAATAGCCTTCTACTCGATTCCGGTGCTGGCCGTGCTGCTCGCCATCGGCTGGCGGTTCGTGTCGCGCAACCGGGTGGCCGGCGAACGGAATCGCGTCGGCTCTCGCTGAATCAGGGTCCGGACGGCCGCGGCCGTCCGGACCCTATTTGCGGCTTGTGACACCTGTGACACCGATGAGTGATCGACAGCGGTGTCACTTTTTCCGTAATGTGAAACGCATGGCGAAGTTTGATGTGGACTACGAATTCGTGCTGACTCCGGAACGCTTCTGGTCGTCCTGGTTCGACCGCGCGGCCGGTCAGCGGTTGCGCGAAGAGGTCCGCGGCGGCGACCGAGCAACCCCGGAATCCGCAGAGAAAACGGCGAACTCGGGCTTCCGTCTGGTGCGGGAAATCCGGGGGCCTGCCGAGTGAGGCGGGAGTGGTCACCAGGTCGGCGGGTGGTGTTCAGGCCGCTCGGTCCGGATTGCCGCCGACCATCTTCCCGGCGTTCTCTTCGTCGGTCCGGTCGTAGGTGACGGCGAGGTTCCGGACGTCGTCCACCAAGGCGGACAGGTCGTCCGCCAGGTCTCGCAGGTGGCCGCTGAGCCCGTGCATTGCGAGACGGCAGGGACCGCCGAGGACTTGGCCCACGAAGACGCCGAAGGCGTTGATGTTGCCGCCGCTGAGCCGCTCCACCCCGTCGGCGATGCCGGCCAGTTCGGGCACGGTCGCCGTCGACAGGTATCCGGCGTACCGGTCGAGTTCGGCCACGTCCACGACGAGAGCGCGATCGGTCATGGAACAAGCATGACGAAAAGCTGTTAACGCACTCCGATAGGGGGATTACCGGAAGCTGAACATCGAATTTCGGTGATTCGGGCCGGTGTCACCGGACGGCCGGACCGTTCCCATTCGGCGAAGGTGGTCAGTATCCGCTCCCACAGGTATGGGTCGCTCGTTTCCGTCAGCTCCATCCGGGCGCGGCCCAGGTGCGAGTCCCAGTGGGCCAGTACCCGCACGCCGGCCATCGTTTCGTCGTCGAGGAAGAGGTGCTCTTCGAGCAACCAGTGGATGCGGTGCCGTTCGTGGCGCACGGCGGGCAATGCTGCCCGCACGATGGCTGCCGCGGATTGGTGTTCGATTCCGGAGACGAACAGCGCGGGCAGCAAGGGCGCTCGGCGAAGTCTGCCGATCAGGGCCGCATGATCACCGGTGGGGCGTATTGCCCGGCGGCACGATAACGCCGCCGGTGTTCCCGATCTGCGTGAATTTTCATGTACCGAGTGTCTCATTTTTCTGGTTGCGTCAACCAGTGACAAAAGGGCACGCGTCAGTAGCCGAAATTCTGCGTCCAGTAGGGACCCTTGCCGGAAAGGAAGTGGACGCCGACGCCGATGGTGGTGAACTCGGCGTTCAGCAGATTGGCGCGGTGCCCCGGGCTGTCGAGCCACGCCTGCACCACGGTGCGAGGATCCTCTTGCCCGCGCGCGACGTTTTCCCCGCCCGGCCGTGGATGTCCGGCGGCGCGCATCCGATCGGCCGGTGCTCGCCCGTCCGGGTCGACGTGCGCGCAGAAATCGCGGCGCGCCATGTCCTTGCTGTGCCCCCGCGCAGCCGCTCGCAGCCGCTCGTCCGTGCGCAAGGGCGGAAGGCCGGATTTCGTGCGGATCGCGTTGACCAACCGGGTCACCGCGTCTTCGTGCCGCGCCTGGTGTGCGGAGCTGCCGACGATCGATGCGAACGACGAGTCGGCCGGAGCCGTGTCGCGCGGTGTGGCCGAGGCACCCAGAACCGATTCGACAGCGGGCGCGGAGATCCGGCGCAGCGGCTTCGCCTCGCGGGACCGGGCCAGAGCGCCGGTGCGCTTCCTGCGGCGGCCGTGGGGCATGAGGCTCCTCCCAGGCTCTCGAGGCGGACACCTTCGCCCCACACTAACACCGCCCCCACGGGTGGTCGGTCAAGTCCATTGTGGCTAGTGCCGGAAGAAACCGGCCCACGAGGGTTTCTCCTACGAACGTGCCACATCGTGGGGTGCGCCCACCGGTGGTGCTTAGCCTGCCGCCATGACTTCTGCCTACCCCGGGGGGCATTCGTGGCCGCACCAGCAACGCCGCTTGCGCCGAACGCGCGAGGGGTACGCAACGTCGCCTTCGTCGAGGGGGTACGGACCCCCTTCGGCAAGGCCGGCGACAAGGGCATCTACGCCGGGACCCGCGCAGACGACCTGGTCGTCAACGCCATCCGGGAGCTGCTGCGGCGGCACCCGGAGCTGCCGCCCGAGCGCGTCGACGAGGTGGCCATCGCCGCCACCACGCAGATCGGCGACCAGGGCCTGACCATCGGCCGCACCGCCGCGCTGCTGGCCGGGCTGCCGAAGTCGGTGCCCGGTTTCGCCCTCGACCGGATGTGCGCCGGCGCCATGACGGCCGTCACGACCACCGCGTCCGGCATCGGCTTCGGCGCCTACGACATCGCGATCGCCGGCGGCGTCGAGCACATGGGCCGCCACCCGATGGGCGAAGGCGTCGACCTCAACCCGCGGTTTCTCGAAGAGAAGCTGCTGGATCCGACTGCTCTGGTCATGGGCCAGACCGCTGAGAACCTGCACGACCGGTTCCCGGACATCACCAGGTTGCGCACCGATGCCTACGCCGTACGCAGCCAGGAGCGCTACGCCGAAGCAGCGAAGGCGGGCAAGATCGGGCCCGACCTGGTTCCCGTCGACATCGGCGCCGCCGAACCGGCCACGGAGGACGAGCCGCCGCGGCCCGGCACCACGCTTGAGACACTGTCCGGGTTGAAGACGCCGTTCCGGCCGGACGGCCGGATCACCGCCGGCAACGCGTCGGGGCTCAACGACGGTGCGACGGCGTCGCTGCTGGCCGATGAGGACACCGCCCGCGAGCTGGGCCTGCCGGTCGCGATGCGGCTGGTCGGTTACTCCTTCGCCGGCGTCGAGCCGGAACTCATGGGCACCGGCACCGTCGCGGCCACCGAGAAGCTGTTCAAGCGCACCGGCCTGGGCATCGACGACATCGGCCTGTTCGAGATCAACGAGGCCTTCGCGGTGCAGGTGCTGGTCTTCCTCGACCACTTCGGCCTCCCTGACGACGATCCGCGCGTGAATCCCTGGGGTGGCTCGATCGCCTGCGGATACCCGCTGGCCTCGTCCGGTGTCCGGCTGATGGCGCAGCTCGCGCGCCAGTTCGCCGAGCGGCCCGACGTGCGGTACGGCATCACCACGATGTGCATCGGCATCGGCATGGGCGGCACCGTGATCTGGGAGAACCCGGCGGCGGCCGCCTGAGGCCGGTTCGCCGGGACCCGTGCCGGCACCCGGCGTTCCACCAGAAGGAACGTTCCTCGACGAGCGCCGGGGCGGGGCATAGCGTCCGCTCCGAGAGCCAGTCGTGGTGCGAGGAGGTGGCCATGTTCCCGGAAGGACCCGGATTGAGCCGGCGGCGTGTGCTGGGCGTGGCCAGCCTGCTCCCGCTCGCCGCCCTCGTGCCCGGCCTGGTCGCGGAGGCGATGGCGTCCCCCGCGCTCCGGTACTTCACCACGCACCAAGCGTCCGTGCTGGACGCGGCGACCCGGCGGCTCGTGCCCGGTCCTCAGGACGATCCGCTCGAGGCCGGACATCCCGGTGCCGCGGAGCTCGGGGTGGTGTCCTATCTGGACACGATGCTGGGCCTGTTCACTTTCGACCCACCCCGGATCTTCACCGGCGGCCCGTGGAGCGACCGCCCGGCCGGCGGGCCGGATCACATGGCCACCTTTACCCACCCCGGCGCCGCGAGCGCGCAGGCGTGGCGAGCGCGGATCGCCGATCTGCAGGCCCGGTACACCGCGGGAATCGCGGACCTCGACAAGAGCGCCGGGGGTGACTTCGCCGCGGCGGGACCGCTGCGCCAGGACGCGGTGCTCGCCTCGGCGGCCTTCACCGCGACGCTGTTCCAGCACACCATCGAGGGGATGTACGCGAACCCCGAATACGGCGGGAACATCGAGGGACGCGGCTGGCTCGAGATCGGCTACCCGGGGGACAGCCAGCCGGTCGGCTACACGGCCGAGCAGCTGGCTCGGCAGGAACTGTCCCTCGTGGACCCGACCGGTGTCGTCGCGGCCCTCCTCACCCTCCTGCGGGGAAGCGACGCCGTCGCCGGCCGGGCCCACCAGGCGGTCGTCTCCGGAGGCAAGCATGCGTAAGGCCGTTGTGGTCGGCAGCGGCGCGGGCGGTGCGGCGACCGCGATGGTGCTCGCCGAGGCTGGTTGGCACGTCGTCGTCCTGGAGAAGGGTCCGAACTACTTCGGGGACATCGCCACGACGTGGCCGCCCGTCACGGAGTTCTCGAACGACGAGCTGAAGAACCTCCGGCACTTCGAAGACCCCGACCCGCTCGCGTACCCGCGCACGTTCCGCGCGAAGGACGCCGAAACGGCCGTGACCGGGCCGGTGAACGAGCTGCCAGTGACGGTCGGCGGCGGCATGACCCACTACGGCGGGGCGACGCCGAGGTTCTGGGACATCGACTTCGCGGAACTTTCGGCCCTCGGCCCGCAACCCGGCGCCGACGTGGCCGACTGGCCGTTCTCCTACGCCGACCTCGCGCCGTGGTACGACGAGGCCGAGGCCCTCATCGGCGTCCAGGGCGACGTCGCGCAGATCACCGGCCCGGCGGCGAAGCACGCGCCCCGCACGAAGCCGTTCCCCATGCCACCCGGGCCGCAGCAACGGGCGTCGGCCCTCTGCGCCTCGGCGGCGAAGAAGCTCGGCTGGCACCCGTTCGCGTTCCCGCAGGGCATCAACTCCCGGCCCTACAACGGGCGTCCCGCGTGCACCAACTGCGGCTTCTGCAACGCACAGGGCTGCGTGACCGGAGCCCGCGGCAGTGCCCTCGACCCGCTGCGCCGGGCGCTGCTGACCGGCCGGACCGAGCTGCGTGCCGAGACCCAGGCGGTCCGGATCGAGCTGAGCGGCGCCCGCGCGACCGGGGTGCGGTGGATCGCCTCCGACGGCCGCAGTGGCGTCGAGACCGCGGACGTCGTCGTGCTCGCGGCCTCGGCGATCGAGACGGCGCGCCTCGCGCTGCTGTCCGGCCTGCCCGACCGCAGCGGCCGGACCGGCCGGCGCCTGATGTTCCACTCGTTCACCGACGGCTTCGGCATCTTCCTGACCGAGCGGCTGCACACCTACCGCAACCGCGGCTCGGAGACGCAGTGCCTGGAGGACTTCAACGACCCGGACTTCCCGGGCGCTCGGGCCTTCGCCGCGCTGAACGGGCTTCCCTGGCTGCGCGGCGGGCTCTGCGAACTGGGTGGTGGCCAGGGTGTCATCGCCGAAGCCCTGATCTACCAGTCGCTGCTGTCCGTGCTTCAGCCACTGAAGCCGTTCGGGCGGACCTTCAAACAGCTCATGCGGGCCTCGCTGCTCCGCGACCGCCTGATCGGGGTGTCGCAGGTGGGGCACGACCTGCCGTACCTGACGAACCGAATCGACCTCGACCCGTCGGTCCGCGACGTCCAAGGTGTACCGGTACCCCGGATCACCTGGGCGCCTGGCCGCCACGAGCAGGTCGCACAGGCCTTCGTGATCCCGCTGCTGACCTTGCTGCTGGAAACCGCGGGCGCCTCGGTCGCGGCCGCCGTTCCGGTGACGGTGCCCGGCGCGGTCCCGGACACCAAGCACGTCCTCGGTGGCATGCAGACCGGGACCGACGCGGCGACGTCGGTGACCGACCCGTGGGGCCGGGTGCACGGGACCGACAACGTGCAGGTGGCCGATGGTTCGGTGTTCGCCACGTCGGGCGGGGCGAACCCGACGCTGACCCTGCTGGCCGTGGCGCTGCGCAACGCCCACCACCTGGCGGGAGCCGGCAGATGACCGAAATCGACCTCGACCACCGCCGTCAGAGCAAGGCCGCTACCGCGGAGTTGCGTGCGGACGTCGTCGCCGGGTTGACCGCGGCCCGGAAGTGGCTGCCGGTGAAGTGGTTCTACGACGACGTGGGCAGTGAGCTGTTCGAGAAGATCACGCAGTTGCCGGAGTACTACCCGACACGCTGCGAGCGTGAGGTGCTGGCCACGCACGCCGGCGAGGTGGCGGCGCTGACCGGCGCGCGGACGCTCATCGAACTGGGCTCGGGCTCGAGCGAGAAGACCCGGCTGCTGCTCGACGCGCTCTCCGGCCACGGGACCCTGACGGAGTTCGTCCCGCTCGACGTGTCGGAATCGGCGCTGGCGGCCGCCGCGGGGGCCATTTCGGGGGACTATCCGGGACTGACGGTCCGCGGGGTCATCGGTGACTTCACCCAGCCCTTGGACCGGCTTCCCGGCGACGGTCCGCGGTTGGTGGCCTTCCTCGGCGGCACCTTCGGCAACTTCCTGCCGGAGGAACGCGCGGCGTTGCTCCGCTCGTTGCGCGGTGTGCTCGCCCCGGGCGGATGGCTCCTGCTGGGGACCGATCTGGTGAAAGCGCCGGACGTCCTGGAACGCGCCTACGACGACGCGGCGGGGGTGACCGCGGCGTTCGACAAGAACGTGCTGCGGGTGATCAACGACCGGCTCGGCGCGGACTTCGACCTTGACGAGTTCGAGCACGTGTCCTGCTGGGACGCCGAGCACGAGTGGATCGAGATGCGATTGCGCGCGAGCCGGGCGCTGACCATCGAAATCCCCGGTGCCGGCCTGACCGTGCGGTTCGCCGCCGGAGAGCACATCCGTACGGAGATCTCCGCGAAGTTCCGCCAGGGTGGCGTCGACGCCGAGCTGTCGGCGGCCGGGTTCGCCCTCGATCGTTGGTGGACCGACTCGCGGCAGCGTTACGGCGTGAGCCTGGCCCAAGCCGTCCTCCCTCGGTAGAAAGGGCGGACCCGTTGCCCGGGGCCGCCGTTCGCCTTGCCTCACCGTCGTCGTGCGTGGTCGGATCATCCGCCGGAGCACGGGAACATCGTCGACGTGAGGGAGTGTTCAGCTCAGATGAGGGGCGGAGCCGGGCAGAAGATCCGGCGGGACAACCGGTCCTGGATCCTGTCCAAGCTGTACCACGAGGGTCCGCTGAGCCGGGTCGAGCTGAGTGCGGCGACTGGTCTGAGTAGCGCGGCCGTGACCCGGGTGATCGCCGATTCCCTACCTGAACGACTGGTCCGGCCGGCGGGTAAGGCCCGCGCGAGCGTCGGACGCCCGCGGATCATGCTCGAAGTGAATCCGGGTTACGGCTGGGTCGTCGGCGTCGACGTGTGCGGTACGGAGATCCGGGTGGGCCTGTTCGATCTGAATCTCCGGCAGCTCGCCAAGTCGAACCGGCGGGTGGCGGGCGCCTTCCTGGATCCCCGCGACACCGCGGACAAGGTCGCCGCGGTGACGCGGGATGTGCTGCGGATCGCCGAAAACCGCCAGGTCGACGTCATCGGCGTGGGGGTCGGGATATCCGCGCGGCCGGAGTCGGGCGAGGCGGATGCAGATCTGGGCACGTTGCTGGAGCGCAGGATCGGCGGGATCCCGGTGTCCGTCGGCGACCGCGTGGAAAACCTGGGCCGGGCCGAGAGCTGGCGCGGACCGGCCCGCGGAGTGCGGCGGGCGGTCGTCGTGGTGATCGAGTCCGGTGTGCAGCTCGCCTTGGTGGTCGACGGTACCGTCGACCTGGCCGGCGACTGGGGGCGCACGACGTTCGTCCACAACGGACGGACGTGTCGTTGCGGCGCGAAAGGTTGCGTCGAGGCGTACTTCGGGGCGGACGGGATTCTCGATCAGTACGGCGAACTGGACGGCGTGGAGCCGTTGCACGGACACAACGAGCGAAGCCGGCTGTCCGGGTTGCTCGCCGCCGCGACGTGGTCGGCGCCGGCCGCGGAGCTGATGCGGGAGACCGTGGCCTGCCTCGGCGCCGGCATCGGCAGTCTCGCCACCTTGTTCCGCCCCGACCGGATCGTGCTCGGCGGCTGGGCGGGGATGGCGCTGGGAGACCGCTACCTCCACGAGATCGAACGGGCGGCGGACGGATACACGGTGCGGGGCACCACGCTGGTGCTCGGCCGGCCCGGCGCCGCGGTACTGGGCGCCGCCACGCTGCCGGTCCTTTCGTTGCTGGAGCAATGAAGAACAGTGTCATTCCGACGGCTGCGGAACGGTCAACCGGCGAGCGTCGACCGCGGTGGGCGTCACGAGCATCGTCCGGAGCAGGTCCGGAACCCGTTGCAGCCGCCTGCTGTCCAACTTGGCCTCGAAACTGGGGAGGGTCAGCAGTGCCGCCGTGCCCGCGTCCACCTTGAGGTCCCGGGACAGCAACGGCTCGACCCGGCCGCGATCGGCCGAGTCGTGGACGGCCCGCTGCAGCGCCCGCTGGAAAGCGGCCAGGGTCTTCGGGTACTTGCCCACCCACTCGGCGGTCGCGGCGTACCCGGTCAAGGGAAAGTCTTGAGTCGAGCCGCTGGAAGTGTCGGCCAGCCGGTAAGCCCCGGCGGTAACCGCGGCCTGGGTGAGGAACGGTTCCGGCAGGTAGGCCGCGTCGACCTGGCCGTCGCGCAACGCCGCTGCCGTGGCGGCCAACGGCATCTCCACCCAGGTGACCCGTCCTTCGGCGACACCGTGGTCGTTCATCACCGATCGGATGAGCAGCTGCGACGCGGTGTCGGTCCCGACGATCGCGATGCGTTTCCCGGCCAGATCGCCGATCGTCTTCACAGGTGAGTCGGGCACCGTCGCGATGACGCTGCTGCCCGGCCGGGAGTACGAACCACCGGCGACCACCTTGAGGTCCGCGCGGTGCGCGCTCACGGCGGTGAAGAACGGGACATAGCTGGAAAAGGCGATGTCGATGTCCCCGCCGACCATCCGGTCGAGCGGCGGCTGCCCGTCCGGCATGACCACGGATTCGACGGTGATGCCTTCGTCCCGGAAGTAGCCGTCCTGCTGGGCCAGCCACAGCGGAACGAGATCGATCGTCGGTAGGACGGACACCCGGACGACGGTCTTCTCGGGTTTCCCCTCGGCCGCGACAGAAGAACCGCTGGAATGACCGCATCCGGCGATCACCGGCAGCATGAGTGCGAGCACGGCCACGGCATAGCCGTTCCGGTGTTTGCTGAATAAATCGATCATGTCCGCTCCCCGGCCTGGCGCGTTCTCGTGCCAGGCACGAGCCGAATTCAGCATCGGCGCGGCCCACACCGCCAGAAGGGTGAACACGCTGCTCGCTGCTGATCGGAGGGCTATCCCTCGTGGACGGTGAAAGCCCAGTCCACGGGGGTTTCCCCCCCTCTTGGTGTCACGGGGAAGGAGACACAGAGCCGGACTTGGAGTCGTCCGGCATGCTCGATTCACGGAATCGAATCTCGGAGGCGACGGCCGTGGTGCACTATGACGTTGGGGCGATGCAGGCCGCGGGCAAGCGATTGAGTGCCCTACGAGAGCAGTTCGACCAGGCTCGCGCTCTCCTCGGCGACGGCAAGGGCGCGGCCACCCCCTTCGGGTCGGTCGATTCCGACGGCGCCGCCCACCAGGCCCTGACCGGCTTCCACGCCCAGGTGCACGGTGAGTTCGAGCACGCGATGACGCACCTCGACCAGTCGGCGGCGGCCCTGCACCAGGTGGCCGGCGGCGTCGAGGAACTGGACGCGGACAACGCGCACACCGTCCACCATGCGGCCGGGAAGATCGAGCCGGCCGGCGTGCCGCCGGTGAGTGCCCCCACGGAACCGGACGCGACCGAGCGGGGCAACGCCTGGCTGGATGACGTCCGATGACCGCGCCGATGCCGCCGGAATGGGCCGCCGTCGCGGAAAAAGCCGGACGGCTGGACGATCTGCGCCCCGACCTCATCGAGGACACCGCCCGGACGTTCCGGACCGCCGCCGGACAGGTCGGCGACCACACCGCGGAACTGGATTCGGCCACCGAAGGCCTGCGTGACGGGGCCTGGACCGGGCACACCGCGGACGAATTCTTCGGCTACGTCGGCGAACTGGGCACCGCGGGACAGAAGCTGGGTGACCGCCTGGGTTCGGTGGCCGACGAGCTTTCCTCGCTGGGTGAGCAGCTGACCGGCGTGCGCACCTCCGTCGGCGACCGGGTCGAAGGCGCGAAACGGGAGATCCAGCGGATCAACTCCGATGCCGCAGCCGCCGCGGCCAAGGCGGTCGCCCGGCAGGATGCGGTGAACCGGCAGGTACTCGGGGCGGTGCCGCCGGAAAAGCCGCCGGAGGCCATCCTCGCCGAGGCCGCCGAGCGCACTTCGGCGTCCGCGCGAGCGGCCGGCTCGGACGTCGATGCGCTGATGTCGAAGGCCGACGACATGATCGGCCGCACCCGGGAGCTGATGAACCAGGACACCGGTGGCGCGTATTCCGCGGTGCCGTCGCGCCAGGCACCGCAGCCGGCGGCGCGTCGTCAGTCCGGCGGCGGGGCGGCCGCCCCGGGCGCGCCGGTGGTCACGAGCGGGGGGCCGCCCGCCACCGCGCCGCCGGGGAACGTCGACGAGTGGATCAAGGAAGCGATCAAGGCGCTCCAGGCCGCCGGCGTCCCCGTCACCGACGCCGACATCCCCAACATCTGGGCGATCATCCAGCACGAGTCCGGCGGGAACCCGAACGCCATCAACAACTGGGATTCCAACGCGGCCGCCGGGCACCCGTCCAAGGGGCTCATGCAGTGCATCGACTCGACGTTCAACGCGCACAAGCTGCCCGGGCACGACAACATCTACAACCCGGTCGACAACATCATCGCCGGGGTGCAGTACTCGATCGACCGGTACGGCTCGGTGGGGAACGTCCCGGGGATCCAGGCGATGGCCCACGGCGGTGCCTACCGCGGTTACTGAGCGACCGCGGAGAGTGGACCTCCCGGGCGGTCGCGCGCGTTACCGCCGAGTTGTCGTTCCGTGGGGTGGAACGTATCTCGGGAACGTGGCCGCGGCAGGCTAACGTGCGATTCGTGGGTTGATCCGGCCGGCCGCACCCGGCGTGCGCCCACCACCCGCGTCCTCGACTCCGCGGAGGTACCCCGTGTTCCCGTCACCGTTCCGGTCGTCCGACCGTCGCGTCGTCCTCACCCGTACCGCCCGGCACCCTGAACGTTCTGGCTGATCGATGTCGATTCCAGGGTTATCCACGAACTCGGGAACGACGGACGCGAACCTCCAGAGCAACGGCGCCCCAGCGGACGAAAGAACTCCGATGCAGATCCTCACCTTGCACTGCACGACCTTCACCTACACGCCGACCACCCCCACCACGCCATCCGCCGCGTTGCTGCCCGACGGAGACATCGGGACACCCGTCGCGCTCGGGGAGTGCCTCTACGCACTGGTGACGGTGCAGCCCGGCGATCGGCCGACCACCGTAAGCCAGGCGGCGAGGGGCTTGCGGCGCATCGCACGCAGCACCCGCGCGAAGAAGGTCGTCGTCAACGCCTTCGCACACCTCGCCGCCGATCTGGCCGACCCGGCGACCACTCAGAGCCTCGTGCACCGGCTGGCCGAGCGTCTCGACGAGAGTCCCGAATGGGATGTGGTGGAGCTGCCCTTCGGCTGGCGCAAGCACTGGCAGCTGGAGGTCAGCCCGCACGAGTGGGCCGAGCGCGCGATCCACGTCAGCCCGTACGCGTCGCGGCCGGCCGAGCAGGACCAGCTGGTCTGCTGAGGCCACCCGCGGGCCGCTCAGCGGTCGTCGGCCGGCAGCCACCAGGGTCGTGCCGGCGGCGCCAGCCAGCCGAGTTCGTGCGCGATCTCCCGGATCGCCCGGACCGCTCGCGCGGGAGCGCCGTTGGCCCGGTCCGAGCGCCACACGACCGAAAACGGGTAGACCGGTACCGGGTCCACGACCGGCCGTACCACCACGCCGTCGGGAACCGGTGCTTCCAGCGGTGCCAGCGCCGGCATGTCGTAGGCCAGCACGGCCGCGTTCGCGGCGCTGCGGCCGTGACCGTGCAGGCGCCGGGCGAGATCGAGGCGGAACTCCGCCGCGAGCCGCTCGTTCCAGTCTTGCCACTCCCGGGCTTCCTCCGCGGTGTGCAGCAGGAGCGGGTGGCTCGCGAGGTCGCTCATCCGCACCTCGGTCCCGGCGGTGAGCGGGTGGGCGGCGGGCAGGACGACACCCATCGGTTCCAGCCGCACGAGTTCGTGGCGGACCGTCTTCGGCAGTGTGGCACCCGGCCAGTGGACGCGGCCGAACGCCAGATCGATGCGGGCCTGCACCAGGCCGGTGAGCGTGGCGGCGAGTCCGTGGCCCTGCAGCACTTCCAGCGAAAGCCCGGGCAGCCGCTCACGCAGCAGGCGGGCGACGACGTTGGTCACCAGGCCTTCGGTGATCACGTCGACGCGCAGGGGCGGTGTGGTCCGGTCGAGTGCGGCGACCAGGTCCTGGGCTTCGGTGAGCAGCCGCCGCCCGCCTTCGACGAACACCGCGCCCGCCTCGGTCAGTTCCACGTGCCGCCGGTCGCGGACGAACAAGGCCACACCCAAGCGGTTTTCCAGCTGGCCGATCTGTGCGGAGAGCGTTTGCTGCGCGATGTGCAGGCGCCCCGCCGCGCGTCCGAAATGCAATTCTTCCGCCAGCGCCACGGCGTAGCGCACCAGCCGTAGGTCGAGGTCGGTCACCGGTTGACAGTAGCTTGCTGTCAGAGGCCGCTTCAAGGTGTTGGACGAACCGGTACTTCACCCGGTCGAATGAGATCATGACGGTACTCCTGTGGTCCCTGGTGACCATCGCGTCGGCGGGGGAGACCTCCTGCGCGGCGATGGCCGGCGACCGGATATATGCGTTGCCGTTGCCGTACAAGGGAGTTTTCGAGCTGCTGCAGGACTGGGCGGAAGCAGGTCCGGCGCTCCGCGGCTACGATCCCCGCACGGCACAGGTGATTGACGGGGCCGAAGTCCTCGCACCGCTGCGCTATCCGCGTACCGTCCTGTGTTCTGGCTCGAACTACCGCGACCACCTGGCCGAGATGACCGGGCGTACCGATGTCGCCGTGACGCCGTTCTTCTTCCTCAAACCGCCGACGACGACCGTGATCGGGCCGGGGGCGGCGATCCGGATCTCTCCCGGCCCGGCCGCACAGGTGGATTGGGAAGCCGAGCTCGGGGTGGTCATCGGCGCGGGCGGCCGCGACATCCCGGTGGACGAGGCGCTCGCGCACGTCGCCGGTTACACGATCGTCAACGACGTTTCCGCGCGCGGCCCGCATCACCGGGCCGACGCGTTCGCCGAACCGTTCGAGTGGGACTGGCTGGCGTCCAAGGGCCGGGACACGTTCTGCCCCACCGGCCCGGGTGTGGTGCCGCACTGGTTCGTCCCGGACCCGCACGCGCTGCCGATCCGCCTCGCGGTGAACGGCCGGGTCGAGCAGGACAGCAGTACCGCGGAGATGCTCATCCGGGTGCCGGAGCTGATCGCCGCGGCCAGTGCGCTGGTGACCCTGCAACCGGGCGACCTGATCGCCACGGGTACCCCGGCCGGTGTGGGGCAACCCCGGCAACGCTTTCTGCACCCGGGTGACCTGGTGGAGGTCACCATCGGCGACCTCGGCGTCCTTCGCAACCCGGTCGAAGCAGCTACCGGCCCGGGCGAATGACCGCAACGACCTTCCCGCCGGGGCGCGGGTCCAGCACGACCAAGGGAGAACTGTGGGTGCCACGCTGATCAACGTCTTCATCGTGCCGCGGGAGCGGGAAACCGAATTCCTCGAGCAGTGGCGGAAGACGGCCGCGCACTTCGCCGACGGCAAGGGACTGCTCGAGACCCACCTGCACCGAAACACGGGCATGGGCAACGAATCCTTCAGTTTCGTCAACATCGCGCGGTGGACCAGCGCTGAGGCCTGGCACAGTTCGCACGATGCCTTTCCGCCCGGCGAATACCGGATTCCCGGAGTGAAGGGGCATCCCGCGATCTTCGAAACCTGTGTCAACGTGTATTCGGGTGAAGCCGACCGATCGACGGCCGATGGCCATTGGATCGCGTCGGTCACCACGTCGGCGGCCTGACCGGTGCGCGGTCAGCTCACCGGTTCGTAGCCGAGGAAGCCGCGCTCTCGCGTGGTCGCCGGCCAGTGCCCGCACGTCGCGCCGGTGAGCTGGGTCCGCACGCACTGGGCGGGGTCGCACGGACAGCCCCGGATGGCCTCCGGGGTCCCGGCGGCGACCTTCGCCGGCCAGTCCGGATCCGCGAACAACGACCGCGCCAGGCCGACGGCGTCCGCGTCACCGCGTTCGAGGACGGCACAGGCGTCCAGCGGATCACCCAGGCCGCCGATCGCCACCACCGGGACGTCGGCGACCCGGCTTATCGCCGCGGCGCCGGTGACCCCGAAACCGCGGCGGCCGTTCAAGCCACGGTTGGCTTCCGCTCGCAGCGACTCGAACGTCGCGGTGACGGGGAAGAGGATTTGCGCACCTTCGGCGGTGAGCAGGGGCGCGAGGCGGACGGCGTCGGCCAGGGACCAGCCACCCGGCAGCAGCTCGTCGCTCAGCAGGTGGACGCCGATCAGGAAGTCCGGGCCGGTGCGCCGCCGCGCTTCGCGCACGACCTCGAGCAGGAACCGGGTCCGGCCCGCGAAGCCGCCGCCCCACGCGTCGGTCCGCCGGTTCATCCGCGGCGAAAGGAACGACGCGATCAGGAAACCCTGGGCCGCGTGCAGGTCCACGCCGTCGAACCCGGCCCGCTCGCACAGCGCGGCGGCCTCCCCGAACTCGATGATCACGGCGGTGATCTCGTCCGGGGTCATCTCCTGCGGCCGGACCGTCCGGCCCGGGGTCAGCTCGAAGGGCACCGCCGACGGCGCCAGGCGCCGGTCCTGCTCGTAGCGCTCCCACGGGCCGGCGTACCGCCCGGCGTGCACGAGCTGGACCATCGCCAGCGCGCCGTGCCGGGTGATCTCACCCGCCAGCGCCCGCAGCCCGGGCAGGTGTTCCTCGCCGAAGACCGACGTCTGGCGCGGCAGCTGCCGTCCGGCCGTGCTGACCGCGAAGTTCTCGGTCACGACCAGTCCCGCGCCGCCCTGGGCCCGCCGTCCGTAGTGTTCGATCTGCTCACGGGTGACAAAACCGCCGGAATCGCCGTAGCAGACGGACATCGGCGCCTGCACGAGCCGGTTGCGCAGCAGCCGGCGCCCCACCGGCAGCGGCTCGAACAACGCCGCGAACGTCGTGGCGGGTGCCGCGGTCAATGGTCGAGTTCCTGTTCGTTGACGATGCCCCACTGGTTCACCGTCGCTATGTCGACTTCCCAGGTTCGGGGGCCCATCGGGTAGGTCTCGTGCCAGGGGCGCGGTTCCCAGTACCCCTTCGCCTCGTCGACGACCTGGTCGATCTGCGTGAACAGCTCGATCGTGTTGCCGTCGGGGTCCTTGTGGTAGGTGAACAGGTTGTGCCCCGGGCCGTGCCGGCCGGGACCCCAGTGCAGCCGGTAGCCGTGCTTCGCCAGGTGGTCGAGAACGGTGATGAGGTGGTTCGGGTCCCGCATCTCGTAGGCCACGTGGTGCATCCCGGTCCGCTTGCGGCTGGCCATGAAGTTCGCCGCGTGGTGATCGGCGTTGCAGCGCAGGAAGACGAAGAAGTCGCCCACGGTGTCGGACCACTTGAACCCCAGCACGTCCTGGTAGAACGCCTGCGTCGGTGCCAGGTCCGGGGTGAACGCGGCGACGTGGCCCAGCTTCGTCGGCCGCAGCGGCGCGGTGCCCTCTGCCCCGCTCGGGTCCTGCGACGTCATCAGGTGCAGTTCGACGCCGGTCTCCGGTTCGGTCAGCACCAGCACGTCCGGGGTGCCCGGGCCGATGTCGGTCCGCCGCTGCACCGGGTAGCCGAGGTCGCTCAGGCGGCGCTGCGCGTCCGCGAGGTCCTCGAAGACCTCGTAGCCGACGACGCTGCGGGCGTGTGCCTCGCCCGGGGTGAGCACGACGCAGTGGTGGTCGGTCCCCGTGGTGACGAACGCGCCCTGCGGCGAGAAGTCCACCAGGCTGAAGCCGAGCACCTGTGTGTAGTACTCGACCAGCCGGTCGAGGTCGGGGGTGACGAACCCGACGTAGCCCAGCTTGGACACACGGACCGCCGGTGCCGCGGCACCGTCCTGATTCACCATGCCCCCATTCGACCTTCGCGGCCTGAGCACGTCCAACACCGGTCGGGAGGCCTGTGACAGCCAAGTGCTGTCATCGCCGCGGTGGGGGAGGACTCCGGCGTGGCCTCCCCCACCGAGGTTCAGTTCGCCGGCTCCTCCACGAGTGGTGTCTGCACGAGGCGGACGGCCCGCCTGCGGTTGACGAACTGCGCCCGGCCCGGCGGGAGCACCCGCGGCTTCAGGTTGCCCAGGAAACTGCCCTCCGTCTTCGGGCAGGAAAGCAGCAACGCGGGTGTGCCGAGCTCCCACATCCGCCGGATCGCCGGGTTCGACATCGACCGGCTGGCGCCCGCGGTGCTGCGCGCGATGATGATGTGCACGCCGACGTCGGCACCCTGCGCCAGCACCGGCAGCAGCGGCTGGAGCGGGCCCGAACTGCCGGCCGACTCCGCGAGCTCGAAGTCGTCGATGATGATGTAGAGCCTGCCCCCCTTCCACCAGTCCCGCAGGGGCAGCCTGCTCGGGCTGATCTCCGGGCCGGGGATCCGCTTTTCGAGCAGCGACGCCGCCCCGGCGATGGACTTCGTGAGCGCTTCGGCACCGACGGCGTACTCCAGCTGGTTCGCCTCCGGGATGCAGTCGCGCAGCTCGCGGCGGAAGTCGCCGAACATCACCCGGGCTTCGTCCGGCGAGTGGTGAGCCACCACCGTGCGGGCGATGTGCTTGAGCAGGTTCGTTTTCCCGGTCTCCGCGTCGCCGTAGACGAGCAGGTGCGGGCTGGCGTCGAAGTCGTGCCACTCCGGGCCGAGCTGGACGTCCTCGAGGCCGAGCGCCATCCGCATCTCCGCGGACGGCCGTGGCGAGGTGGGCGCGGGCAGCTCGGTGACGCTCAGCTTGCTCGGCAGGAGCCGGACCTTGGGCGCCTTCGGTGCTCGTGGCGTGGTCACGGCCTCGGCCAGCTCCACGGTGGCTTCGGCCAGGTCGTCGGTCCGGGAGAGGCCGTCGATCCGCGGCAGGGCGGCCAGGAAGTGCAGCCGGTCCGGGGTGATGCCGCGGCCCGGGATGGCCGGGACGGTCGCGGCGAACCGGCTGTTGACCTCGGAGTCGACCGGATCGCCGAGCTTCAGCTCGAACCGGGTCCCCATCACGTCGCGCAGCCAGGGCCGCATCTCCGACCAGCGGTTGGTCCCGACGACCAGGTGGATGCCGAAACTGAGGCCGCGAGCCGCCAGCTCGCTGAAGCGCTCTTCGATCTCGTCGAAGTCCTGCCGGATGGTGTACCACCCGTCGACCACCAGGAACACGTCACCGTACGGGTCGATGTCGCGGTACCGCCCGGCTTGGCGGGCGCGCCGGTAACTGGTCATCGAGTCGATGTTGTGCTCGGCGAAGATCGCCTCCCGCCGGGCCATCAGGTTCGTCACCTCGAGTACGGTCCGGGTGACCCGGTCGCGGTCGAGGCGGTTCGCCACGCTGCCGACGTGCGGCAGCCCCGCCAGCGCTGTCAAGGTGCCGCCGAAGTCGAGGCAGTAGAACTGGACCTCGGCCGCGGTGTGGGTCAGCGCCAGTGAGCAGATCAGGGTGCGCAGCAGCGTGCTCTTGCCGCTTTGCGGGCCGCCGACGACGGCCACGTTCCCCTTGCTGCCGGCCAGGTTGGCGGTCAGCAGCTCACGGCGCTGCTGGGCGGGCAGGTCGATCAGGCCGACCGGGACGTTCAGGTTCGCGGTCTGCAGGTCGCCGATCGGGCGGCTGCCGAGATCGGGGTGGTCCACCAGCGGCGGGAGCAGCTGGTCGAGCGTCGCCGCGCGCTTCAACGGCGGCAGCCAGACCTGGTGGGCCCGGGGGCCTACGCCTTTGAGCCGTTCGAGCAGCACGTCCAGCATCGTTTCCAGCGAATCCTCCTGCTCCGTGCTCTCTTCGGGGGCCGGCTCCGGCGCGGTGGGAGGTTCGACGTAGCGGGTGCCGAACGGCACCACGTTCTGCTCGACGGCCGCGGCGTCGACGCGGCGTCGTTTGACCCGGTAGGGCGCGGACGAGTAGGCGCCCTTGAACCGGACCAGGGTCTGGGTGTCCGGGCGCAGGTAGCCGTTGCCCGGGCTGTTCGGCAGCTCGTAGGCGTCGGGCACGCCGATCACGCTGCGGCTCTCCATCGCGGAGAAGGTCCGCAGGCCGATCCGGTACGACAGGTGCGTCTCGACCTTGTGGATCCGGCCCTCGTCGAGCCGTTGCGACGCGAGCAGCAGGTGCACCCCGAGGCTGCGGCCCAGCCGGCCGATCATGGCGAAGACGTCGATGAACTCGGGCTTGCTGGTGAGCATCTCGCTGAACTCGTCGACCACGATGAACAGCGCGGGCATCGGCTCCAAGGACACGCCCTGGGCCCTGGCCGCCTCGTAGTCGCGCCGGGACGCGTAGTTGCCCGCGGCGCGCAGGTGTTCCTGACGGCGGTTCATCTCACCGGTCAGCGCGTCCTGCATCCGGTCGACCAGCTCGATCTCGTCGACCAGGTTGGTGATCACCGCCGAGGTGTGCGGTAGCTGGTCGAACCCGAGGAAGGCCGCGCCGCCCTTGAAGTCGACCAGGACGAAGTTGAGGTCCTCCGACGAATGCGTGGTGGCCATCGCCAGGACCAGCGTGCGCAGCAGTTCGCTCTTGCCGGACCCGGTCGCGCCGACGCACAGCCCGTGCGGGCCCATCCCGTCCTCGGCGGCTTCCTTGATGTCCAGCTCCAGCGGGCCGCCGCCGCCGGCGATGCCGATCGGCACGCGCAGCCGCCGCTTGCTGCTCATCCGCTCGCGGCGGTACTTCACCGGGTCGAACGTGGCGACGTCACCGAGGCCGAGCAACGCGGCGAGGTCGTAGTCGACGGCCAGCGGCTCGTCGTCCTCGTCGGTGGCCTCGCCGATGCGAAACCGGGCCATGGTCCGGGCCAGGGCGTTGGCGGAGATCGCGCTGAGCCGGTCGGGCCGGCACAGCGGAGCGGATTGGGGCTTGCCGACGCGGTCGAACGACACCGTCCGGATCTCGTCCGCGTCGACCTCGAGGAAGAGCACGTCGGGACGTTGCTGCCAGGGCAGCGCGCCGCCGACGTCCAGCACCACGGCGTTGCGGTACCCCTCGTCGGCGATCCGGTGGTCCGACGGCACGGTGACGCCGTCGACCACGAGCACCACCAGCGGTTCCGACGCGGTGATCGGGGTGTCCGCCTCGAACCGCGGGCGCCCGCTGAACGCGGGCCCGCCGAGCAGCACCTCGACCTCGGCCAGGTCCGTGGTGACCAGCCGCCGGGCGCCGGCGGCGTCGTGGCTGTCCTGGTCCTGGTTGTGCGGCAGCCACTTCAGCCAGTCCCACCGCTCCAGCCGCTCGTCGGCGGCGCACAGGGCGATCCGGACGTCGGCCGGCGCGTGCGCGGCCACGAGCTGGCCGAGCATCGCCCGCAGCACGTCCAGTACCGCCGCGTCGTCCCCGCTGAACTGGATCTGCCCGAAACCGCGGAGGTAGACCGCGATGGGCGAATCCGGCAGGGTCGAGTAGGCGCGCATGAACCGGCGCAGAGCATGCGCGGTGAGCGGTTCGAGGTCTTCGATCGGCTTGCTGTCCGGCGGTGCGAGCGTGAGCGAAGAGCGCTGGGTGCCGAGGCCGATGCGGATCTCCGCGAAGTCGTCGTGCGCGGGACGGCGTTCCCAGAGCCGGTAGCCGAGGGCCATCGACCACAGGGCGTGTGGATCGGGGTGGATCCAGCGCGACGCCCGCTGCTGGTCGCCCAGTGCCTTGCGGACGCGGCCGCGCAGCTGGGCGAGGTAACGGACGTAGTCGCGCCGGTGGCCGTTGAGCTTTTGCTTGTGGGTGACCGAACTGCGCAGCAGCTGGGTGACCAGCATGCCGATCGTCGACAGCACCATCAGGCCGCCGCCGAGGTAGGCGAAGATCCCCGAACCCGGCCGGACGAACATCATCACCATGGCCAGTGAGCCGAGACCCATCGGGGCGTACATCAGCACCGAGCTGACTCCGCCGCCGGCGTCTTCGGGCACGCTCGGTGGCGCTTGCAGCTCGATCTCGGCCCCGGTGGACGGTGGTTTCGGCCGCCGGGCCCGCCTCGCGAACAGTGTGGTTGTCATGCAGCTCTCCACTCGGTGAGTGAACTTCCCCTATTTGGCGGTCCGCGGTCCCGGCGGGACGGGACGCAAGTCACGTCGCACTAGGTTCCGGGACTGAGGTCTAGCCCTGGCAGGAAGGACCTGAAACCTGATGGAAGAGCTGACACAGCATCGCACAACCACCGCGGTGAGGCTACGGTTCGTACTCGGGGACCGGGTGACGGAACTGGCGTTGCCCGCCGAGGTGCCGCTGGCCGATCTGCTGCCCGCGATCCTGACCCAGTTCGGCGCCGAGACCGTCGAAGAGGGTGCGGAACACGAGGGCTGGGTCGTGCAACGGCTCGGTGAGGCGCCGCTCGACGAAGACCGGTCGCCGGCCCAGCTGAACGTGTTCGACGGCGAAAGCCTGTACCTGCGCCCGAGAGCCGACCAGCTCGCCGCCATCGACTACGACGACCTCGTCGACGGTGTCGGCGACCGGGTGCGCGAGCACCCGGGCAAGCTGACGCCGGCCCGGGTCCGGTGGATGTTCGAGCTCGGCGCCGTCGCCGTGCTGCTGTCCGGGCTGTACCTGCTGCCCGGGCCCGGCGCCGGCGCGGTCCAGGCGCAGCTGTCCGGGGTGTGCGCGATCGTGTTCGTCCTGGCCGCCGCCCTGGTCGCGCGCGGCACGGCGAACTCCCGGGTCGCGGTCGTGCTGGCCGGCGCCGGAGCGGCGTATGCCGTGCTGGCAGCCACCTTGGTGGTCGACGTCGTCGCGCCGGGCGCGGTCCCGATGGTCCGGTTCACCGCGGCGGGTGCCGGCGCGCTGCTCGCGCTCACGGCCGGGCTGGTCGCCGTCGCCGACGCGGCCTTGTTGTTCACGGGCGCGATCGTGGTGGCGATCGTGACGGTGCTCACCGGGCTGGTCGGGTCCCTCAGCCCGGCGAGCACACCGGAAGCCGCCGCGGTGGGCCTGGTCGTCGCCTTCGTCATGGGCATTTTCGTGAGCCCCACGGCCTTCCGGCTTTCGGGGCTCAGCCTGCCGATGTTGCCGACCGGGGCCGACGAGCTGGCGGAGGACATCGAGCCGATCCCGCACGAGACGGTGCTGGACCGCGGAACCGCGGTCGTGGGCTACTCCATCGCGCTGCACGTCGGGCTCGGCCTGGCGCAGGCGGTGCTCCTGCCGATGATCGTCGCGGGCGGCGGCACGTGGGGGCTGGTGCTCGCCCTGGTGTCTTCGGCGCTGCTTCTGTTGCGTTCCCGGCATCCCAGCGGCGTGGTGGAGCGGTGGTCGATGCTCGTTCCGGCCGCGGCCGGGGTGGGGGCGAGCCTGGTCCAGGTCGCGGCCGGGGTTTCCCAGGCCGAGCGGCTGCTGATCGTCGTCCCGTTCGTCGTCGTGGGCAGTGGCCTGCTGCTGTTCGGCGGGGAAAAGCTGCCCGGCAAGCGCTTGCGGCCGTACTGGGGCCGGACGGTCGAGATCCTCGAAACGGTCACCGCCATCGCGGTCCTGCCGATCCTGCTGCAGGTCCTGCACGTCTACTCCTTCATGCGGAACCTGGTGAGCTGATGAAGTCGCGCAAGGACCAGGTTCAGGCCTACTTCTTCGTGGTGGGCCGGCTCGCCGCGGCCGTGACGCACGGCAATCCGGAAGCACTGCAGGCACCCGGGCGGCGGATGGTCACCGGCACGATCTTCGGCTTCCTGATCGCCGTGCTGCTGGCGGCGGTCTTCGGGATCCTCGGCCTGTTCGTGCCCGGCACGGACACTTCGTGGCGGCAGGCCGGGAACCTCGTGATGGACAAGGACACCGGCGCGCGGTACGTCTACCTCGACGACCAGCTGCGGCCGGTCCTCAACTACTCATCCGCGCGGCTGCTGGCGCCCCGGTCCGGGGGCAAGATGTCGTCCGTCTCCGCGTCGTCGCTGAGCGGTACCCCGGTCGGCCAGCCGGTCGGCATCGCGAGTGCGCCGGACGCCTTGCCCGCGGCCGCCGATCTCGACGCCGGTGCGTGGACCGTCTGCGTCCAGCCCGCCGGCGACGGGAACAGCGCGCCCGTCGTCTCCCTGCTGATCGGCCGGCCGGCGGAGGGGACGATGACCGATCGGCAGGCGTTCCTGGTGTCCGGTCCGGACGGCACGGGTTACCTCGTCTGGAACGGAACCCGGTTGCGCGTCCCGGATCCGGTCGTGCTGGCGTCGCTGGGGTACGGCGGAATCCGGCCGGCGCCGGTGTCCACGGCCTGGCTCAACCCGATTCCCCAGGGGCCGGACCTCACGGTGCCCTCGATCGACGGCATCGGCCGCCCCGGTCCGGTCATCGGCGGCCGGCAGAGCATCGTCGGCCAGATCTACGAAGTGAAGAACGCGGCGCTGGGCACCAGCCAGATGTACCTGGTCCGGGAAGACGGCGTGGTGGCGCTCGACCGCACGGTCGCCGCGCTGCTGCTGTCCGCACCCGCGACCGCTCGGGCGTACCCGGGCGCAGCGGTGGAACCGGTCGAAGTCGGCGTCGCCGCGACGGCCGGTATTCCTTCGCCGGCCACGAACCTCGGCGCCGGCCTGCCCGCCGAACCCCCCGAAATCGTCAGCGGCCGCGACGACGTCCAGCCGTGCGTCCGGTTCGGGACCTCGGGCGAACCGGAGGAAGAACTGGTGCCGTCGGCGACGGTCCAGCGGATTTCGGTACCGGCCGCACCGCACCAGGCCGGCACTGCCGCCGATCGGGTTTCGGTCCCGGCGGGCAAGGGCGCACTGGTGGCGCCCAAGTCCGCGCCCGGGGCCGTACCCGGCCCCACTTCCCTCGTGACCGACGTCGGCATGCGTTACCCGATAGCGGGCCCCGACGTGCTCGACGCGTTCGGCTACGGGAACGTGGCAGTCACGACCGTGTCCCCGGAGCTGCTGGCCTTATTCCCCGCGGGACCGCTCTTGAGCACCGCCGCCGCTTCGGGGACCGGGGCGTGATGGTGCTCGTAAGGGGTCTCCCCCCGTGTGCGGCGGCGTGGTTCCTTCTTCGCTGGCCGCGAGTCGGAGTGTTTTACTCTTGAATTGTCGCCGGATACCGGTGAATTCATCCGCCCGGGGGCGACCCGCTGTCGGATTTCATTGCACAGGAGGATCTCGAAGATGGTTGATTCGACGAAGTTCAGCCCGGAACAAATCGGCAGGGTTTCGACCAAGCACAAGCAGACGTCTGACGACATCAGTCAGCAGCTGAACTCCCTCAAGGCGGAGATCGACTCCACCCTGGCGTCCAGCCCCAGTTCGATGACCAGGGCCCTGAGCACGACCTTCGACAACTGGGTGGAGTCGGTCCGCGGTCAGGTTCTGGGGCGCATCGACGCGATGTCGGACCTGATCGTCAAGGTGTCGGGGAACCAGGCGGCCGCGGACGAGGAGCACGGGAGCAAGCTCGCGAAGTTCTCGCCCGAAGTCGGCGGCTTCCTCGGCGGAAACTGACGATTACTCGCGGCTGACCGGCGGTCCATTAATTCTTGAAACGGAGTGGCAATGTCTGACGAGATCACATACGACTATCCGACCATCGACCTTTGTGTCAACAACATGAAGTCGAAGGCCGAATCCATCATCGCGCAGGCCGACCAGATGAAGGCGGACGTCCACGGCATCCTGCAGGGCTGGACGGGCACGTCGGCGGGTGCCTACGACGAGCAGGCCAACCAGCTGACCAACGACCTGCACACGCACGAGCAGATTCTGACGGACCTGCAGAAGTCGCTGGGGGAGGGCGCGGAGAACATGCGTCTCCAGGATCAGAAGGGCGCCGCTCAGCTGAACGGTTGACGTTGGTGCGGGCCGGGTGGGGCACCGCCCGCCGGGCGGTGCCCCACCGCCGGCCTGCTTACTGTGTCTTTTCTTCGATGTGAGGAGTTGTCGTGTCGACGAACTTCAACCCGGACGCGATCAAGGCGTCGGCGAACAACCTGGGCAAGATCATGGACGACATGAGCGCGTTCGACGCGCTGAAGCCGCAGTGGCCGAACGCGGGCAAGTTCGCGACGGCCCAGTGGCTGGAGCGGATCGTGGACGACCGCCGCAACGGCGTCGTGGCCCATGGAGAACACCTGAAGACCACTTTGGACGATCTGAAGTCGACGCTGGTGTCGATAGCGGACAACTTCCAGAACACCGACGGCGACAACGCCGCGAAGATCAAACAGAGCATCACCGGGCTGGACGCGAAGGTCTCGGGTGAGATCGCCGCCTTCGACAAGAACACCGAAGCCACCCAGCACAACTTCTCCGGCACGGCCACCCCGGACGACGGGGACGGCTACAACGACGCCGCCACCCCGGCCTGACCCGCTGGGACAGCAGCGACTGCCTTGAACAGAACTGGTCAGCCGCCACCGTTTCGCTAAGGAAGTCCTGTCATGACAGATCCGTCCGGCTCCGGCTCCTTCCTCGTCGGCGCGCACGATGAATCGTCCCCCGGCTTTGACGCTTCTCAGTACCAGAACCTCGATGACATCGAGAAAGCGACGAACGACCTCGTCTACAACAGTGATGGGGCCAAGGCCGGTCTGTCCCACTCGAGCGTCGCCGAGGCCTGGTACGACCTGCAAAGTGACCTCGACGCCGCGGTCAAGCGGATCGGCGAGGCCAACGACGCCATGGCGACTGAGGTCAAAGCGCTGCGGGACTCACTGAGCGGCGAAGCGGGCGACGCGTTCCAGGACTACGCGACGGGTGTGCTCAAGCAGAGCGAGGAACTCTACGACTCCCTGAACGGGAAGTACCCGACGGCGATCGGCAACGTCGGGCACGCCATCCAGGCGTTCGCGGCCGGCTGGTGGGACATCTTCGACGCGGCGGACAAGAAGTGGCAGGACGCCAACCAAAAGCTGTGGGACGCGGGCAAGGCCCAAGCCGACGCCGCTACGACCACTCAGGCCGCAGACGCCGCCGCGACCGACTACCAGAAGGCCTTGGACAAGCTGAACAAGGACTCCGAGGCGGAACTGCTCAAGGAGCTCCAGGGTGCTCTCAACGCGCTCTCCGGGCAGATCCAGAACCGCGGTCACGACCTGGCCCCGATCCACATCATCGACGGGCACGCCCAGCCCGGCACCGGCGTCACCTCCACTTCGTCGTACGCCGGGTCCGACCGGTTGCCGGGCGACGAGTACACACCGGCGATCCCCGGCGAGCCGGCGACGGCCGGTGCCGGGGATGTCCCGCGCACCGACGAGGAGGCGGGCCAGGCAAAGCAGACCGCCGACGATGCGGCGGCCGACCTCGACGCAGCCGCCGGCGACGGGACGGCAGACCCCGCCTCCGATACGGCCGCGGACCCGGCTTCCGGTAGCACCGACCCAGCCTCCGGCAGCACCGACCCGGCTTCCGGGAGCGCGGATCCCCAGTCCGGCAGCGAGGGCACCGATTCCGGTGCCGCGGACTCCGGTCAAGACGACCAGCAGGCCCTGGACGACGCCAAGCAGGCCGCGAACGACGCGATCGACGATCTGTCCGGTTCGGACGGCAGTGGCACGGGCAGCGACGGCAGCGGCTCCGGCGGCAGTGGCTCCGATGGCAGCGGGACGGGCGCCGACGGTAGCGGTACGGGCAGTGACGGCAGTGGAGCCGGTGGCGGGGTGCCCACGACGAGTGGTGGCGGGTCGGGCTCCGGCTCGGGTTCCGGCGACGACGCCAAGCGCAAGAAAGCTCTCGACGACGCGAAGCAGGCCGCGGACGACGCGATCGACGGCCTTTCCACCGGCCAGCCGGCCACCGAGTCGAGCGGCCCGGACGGTGAGGCGTCCGGCGACCCGGCCGCGGCGGCGAAGGACGCCGCGGGTCAGGCGATCGACGGCGTCGCGAAGCCGTCCGATTCCCCCGCTCAGCAGCAGGCGCTCGACCAGGCCAAGCAAGCCGCGCAGAAAGCGATCGACGACGCCGCGGCCGACGGCGTGACCGATCCGCAGCAGCTCGGCGACGCGGCCGGCAAGGCGATCGACGACCTGGCCGGTCAGACCGACGACCCGGCCGCGAAACAGAGCCTCGAGGACGCGAAGCAAGCGGCGATGGACGCGATCAACTCGGGTGCCGACACCCCGCGGCAGCACGCGCTGGACGACGCCAAGGCCGCCGCCGACCAGGCCATCGACGCGCTCGGTCAGCCCGGTGACTCCCCGGCGGAGACCCAGGCCCTGGCCGATGCCAAGACGGCCGTGGACAACGCCATCGACGGGCTCGGCAGCGGGGACTCCCTGCAGCAGTTCCTCGGCGCCGGAGACCAGAGCGCGGACGCCGGTGCGGCGGCCGCGGGCTCGGCGGGCCTGGACAGCTCGGGAGCGTCGTTCGACCCCGGCAGCGGGAGCTCGGGCGGCGGGAGCGTCACCACCGGCGGGGGCGGCTCCCTCACCCCGGCGGCGTCCGAGGTACCGCTGGGCCAGTTCGACACCCAGCCGGGGCAGGGCGGCGTGCCGGCCCCGGTCGCCGCGGCTACGGCCACCCCGGCGTCCGGCGTGCCCGACGCGAACGCGCTCGCCCAGCAGGCCGGCGGCATGCCGATGGGCGGCATGGGCGGCGGCATGGGCGGCATGGGTGGTGCCCAAGGGGAGAACAAGGAACGGGAGCCGCAGATCTGGCTGCAGGCCGAGCAGGGCGCCTGGGGCGATCAGGACCACGACGGCCCGCCGCACCACTCCGTGCTGGGCCGGGACTGACCCATGACCGAACCCGCACCGGCGATCGACGACCCCGCACTCGCCGGCCTCACCTTCGACCAGCTCGCCCAGCTGGTCGAGGAGGTGAGCCCGGACGTGTTCCACGACCGCGCGCCGGCCTTCGACACCGCGCTGTCGCGCATGCTGGACGTGCAAGCCGGGTTGCAGCGGGAGTCCCGGCGCCTCGGCGAACTGTGGGAGGGCGAGATCGCCGACGCCTTCGACGAGGTCTCCGGCAAGCTGAACGGCAGCATCGAGCAGACCCTGCAGTCGATGGAGAGCCCGGGCTACGGCGCGTTGCTGCACCGGGCCGGCGACGCCCTCGCCGCCGCGCAGCAGCGCTTCCGCGACCTTCGGGCGCAACCGGACCACGACCAGGACAACCAGCCCGCTTTGCAGGTCATCCGCGACCTGATGACCGCGTACCAGGAACTCGGCGGCAGCATGCCGTCCCTGCCGGAGTCGGTCCGGGCGTTACCGGGCGCGGCGGCCGGCGCGTCCGTCGGCACGGCCGGGCCGGTGAGTACGGCGGCGGACCAGTCCACCACTCCCGGGATGCCTGCCGGGCATCCGATGCGGACCGGCGCCGGGTTCGCGGCCTCGTCGACGCAGTCCACTGTGGATACCGGAGGGCCCGGCTCGCCGGACGGCGTCCTCGGTGGCCGGGGGAGCACGGCTGCCGCGTTCGGCGGCGGTCCGGGGGCGGCGGGCACCCCGAACGGTGCGCTGTTCCGGGGCGTCCCCGCGGTCCTGGGCCGAGGCACGGCGCGAGCGGCGCCCCAAGCCGTACCGTCGGCCCTGGACGCCACGGCGGCCGGGGGTGAAGAAGGCTTCGCGGGCTTCGGCATGCTGGGGAGGCCGGCGAAGGACCGGAAACGGACCAGGGACTCGCGGTCGCTCGTCGGCACCCAGGCCGCCGAAGCTGCGGCTCCCGAAGCCGCCGGCTCGGCGTCGACGGTGTCGCAGGGGTTCGAGACCGTGAGCGTTTCGCAGCCGGCCACGGTGGCGGAGCCGGCTCCGGCCGTGGCTGCGGTACCCACGACCGCGACAGCCGACGCCGTGGCGACCACGGCGACGACCGGCGCGGCGACCACGTCAGGTGCCGCGACGTCGGCCGCCGGTGCGCCGGCGACGGTGGCCACCGCGGCGCTACCGGTGATCGGTGGCGGTGCGGCGGGTGCCGCCTTCGTGAGCGTTCCCGCGGCCGCCGCGAGCAGTTCGCCGTCGGTCACGGCGGCTGTGCCGCTGTCCAGCACAGCGCCGGCGACCGGCGGCACCGCCCACACGGCGGTGCCACCCGTGAGCCCGCTCGACACGACGTCCCGCCCGGCCCCGGCTTCCGCGCCGGCCGGGGGCCAGCAGCCGGCCGGCGGCCCGGCCGGTTCCGGCGCCGCGCCACCGGCGGGCCTGGGGGGCGCGGGCATGGGCGGCATGGGCGGGATGAACCAGCCGACGCCGGGCCCACGGCAGCCGGACACGCCGTTCGGTCCCGGTCGTGATGTCTGGGACTCAGGTCAGGGTTCCGCCGTGGTGGGCCGGCGGCCGCGCACCGAAGACGTGCTGCCCGCGGAGCGGGCCGATCCCGGCTTCGACGACGAAGTGCCGGCCTGGGCGGCACTGGCCAGGTCCGATGAGCGAAGGAAGGAGAGCTGATGAGCACGGAAACCGAAGAGATCGTGGACGTCGAGGCCCCGGAGGAAAACTGGCTGCTCCTGCTGGACCCGTCCTGGGAACCCTCGGCGGAGGACGAAGAACCGCCGCTCGAGGCCGTCGTCGGGCTGTGGCCGGTGGAAGACGACGGCCAAGTCGGCAAGTTCCGCGGGAATCCCGACTACGTTCCGTCCGACGAGAACTCGCCGTCGGACCCGCTGGACGCGGTGCTGCGGCTCATGGTCCGCGGCGAAGCCGGCACCGAGCAGCTGCAGGCGATGCTGTCCGGCACCCTGCTCGACGTGGCGATGAACGGCGACGGCAGGCCGCTGGTGACGAAGTCGCCGGACAACCTCCTGTGCGCCGTGGTGACGACCGGCGAACCGCACCGGGCCCGGCTCATGTCGCCGGAATGGCACCGGACCGACCTCGCCGGCCTGGTCGAGCTGATCGGCACCGACCTCGACGTGCTGTTCAACCCGGGTGGCCCGGCCTCGGTCCGGCTGACCGGCGACTTCCTCCGGCTGACGGCCGAGCTGACCGAAGACGAGCTGGCCGCGATCCACCAGAGCTTCTCGTCGGCCGCCGAGTTCAAGACGGCCACCTGGGAACCGGCACCGGACCAGGAGGAAGAAGAGGAGGAGCCGCTGGACGAGGCCGCGCTCTGGGACGGCTCGCCGGATTCGCCGGCGTACGACCTGGAACCACCGGTGAGCGGCAAGGAACCGGACGACCGGCGGGGCGCCACGGCCTGACGGCTTTCCGCCGCGGAGACCGATCCGTCGCCGCTACTCCCCGAACCACCCCTGAGCTGGAGGCAACGGTGCCGACCCCACCGACAACCGAGGAGACCCCGCGCAAGCGGGACAAGACCCACTACCTGTACCTGGCCGTGATCGTCGCGGTGGCCCTCGGGATCCTGGTGGGTTTCCTCTTCCCCGGCTTCGCCAAGGGCCTCAAGCCCCTCGGTGACGGCTTCGTCAACCTGATCAAGATGATGATCACGCCGATCATCTTCTGCACCATCGTCATCGGCGTCGGCTCCGTCGCGAAAGCGGCCAAGGTCGGCAAAGTCGGACTGATGGCGCTGTTCTACTTCATCATCATGTCGACCTTCGCCCTGGCGATCGGCCTGGTCGTCGGCAACATCCTGCACCCGGGCACCGGCCTGCACCTCAACCCCGCCGACGTGAAGAGCGTCCAGAAGTCCGCCACCGGCGCCGAAGGCCCGGTCGACTTCCTGCTCGGCATCATCCCCAAGACCTTCGTCTCCGCCTTCACCGACGGCGAAGTCCTGCAGGCGCTGCTGGTCGCGCTGTTCGTCGGGTTCGCGCTGCAGAAGCTGGGCCCCAAGGGCGCCCCGATCCTGCGCGGCATCGAGCACATCCAGCGTCTGGTCTTCCGCGTCCTGTCCATGATCATGTGGGCCGCCCCGATCGGCGCGTTCGGCGCCATCGCCGCGGTGGTCGGCGCGACCGGCTGGGCCGCGCTGAAGAGCCTCGCCGTGATCATGATCGGCTTCTACGCCACCTGCCTGATCTTCGTGTTCGTGATCCTCGGGATCGTGCTGTGGCTCGGCGCCCGGGTGTTCATCTGGAACCTGCTGCGCTACCTCGGCCGCGAGTTCCTGCTGATCCTCTCGACGTCGTCCTCGGAGTCGGCGCTGCCGCGGCTGATCGCGAAGATGGAACACCTGGGCGTTGGCAAGTCCGTCGTCGGCATCACGGTGCCCACGGGCTATTCGTTCAACCTGGACGGCACGGCGATCTACCTGACCATGGCGACGCTGTTCATCGCGTCGGCGCAGGACGAACCCTTGTCACTCGGTTCGCAGATCGGTTTGCTGGCGTTCATGATTCTCGCCGCGAAGGGTGCGGCGGGGGTCAGTGGATCCGGGATCGCGACGCTGGCTTCCGGTCTGCAGTCGCACCGGCCGGAGCTGGTCAACGGCGTCGGGTTCATCCTCGGCATCGACCGGTTCATGTCGGAGGCCCGCGCGCTGACGAACTTCGCCGGCAACGCCGTCGCGACCGTCCTCATCGGAAACTGGACCAAGGAGTTCGACCGGGAGAAGGCAGAGCGGGTCTTCGCCGGGCAAGAACCCTTCGAGGAATACGCGCATGAGCCAGCTTGACCTCGATGAGTCCAACTGGGCGACGGGCGCCGGGATCATCGACACCGGCAACTTCCTCGCGAGCAGCATCCGGAACGAGCAGGACCACGACCGGACGGTGGTCGCCGCCCAGATCGGCATCGCCGCGGGCACGCTCGTCCTGGACGTCGCGTCGGTGGCGCTCGATCCGCTGGGCAAGCTGTTCGCCGCGGGCGTGGGCTGGCTGATCGAGCACGTCCACTTCCTGCGGATTCCGTTGGACATGCTCGCCGGCAACCCACCCGAAATCCGGCTGATGGCCGAACAACTGCACAAGCAGGCCGAGAACGTGCGCAACGCCGCGGCCGACCTGACCGCCCGAACCCGGCGGGTCACCGACGAGTGGCAGGGGGAAGCGGCGGAATCCTTCACCCACACCACGGACAGCCTGCTCGACCGCATGGGCAAATCCGGTGAAGCGCTCGACACGGCCGGGTACGTGGTCGAGACGACGATGGCGGTCATCGCCGCGCTGCGCGCCCTCATCCGCGACATCATCGCCTCGGTGATCGGCGAGATCCTGGCGATCATGGTCGTCGCGCTGGCCACGGCGTCCCTGACGTTCGGCGCGTCGATCGTCGTCGGGACCATCCGCTGCATCGCGTGCGCGGTCACGGCGACGGTCCGGATGCTGTCGAAGGTCACCAAGGCCCGCGGCCTGAGCGAGCGCGCGGCCCACCGCTTGGAGAGGCTGACCGCGTCCGGCGCGCGTCGCGACGACGCTGTGGTCTACCGCGATTGGCTCCAGGAGTACCAGCACTACGACAGCGTGCCGGTCCCGGCGGTGCCCCCGGTCGTCTCGCCGTTGCGCAAGTTCGAGGTGCCGGTGCTGAAGACCCATGAGCGCTGGCTCAACGGCCACGGTTTCGCCGACGCGCGGACGAAGTCGAGGTTCGTCGAGAACTGGCTCCGGGAACACCACCCGGAGTACTTCCGGATCGCCAAGACCATGAGCGACGCCAAGAGCAGCCTGAACTACGTCGGTCTCGCGGACAAGGCGGCCATCACGCTCGGCCGCCAGCTGACCGACATCCGCGAGCAGGCGGAAGCCGCCTGGGCGGAGTCGGACGAGCAGGCCGGCGACGGTCAGTCACCCTGACCGGCCTTGTGGAGTTCGCCGGCGATCCGCGGCCGGCGGACCTCCGTGCGATCCAGCAGTGCCAGCAGTGGCCCGGTCAGCGCGGTGGTGGCCAGTGCCATCAGCAGCAGCGCCAGGAACAGGCCCGTGGTGAGGATGCCCGCCTGGTGACCGGCCTGCAGGATGATCATCTCCGTGAGGCCCCTGGTGTTCATCATGGCCCCGATCCGCGCGGAGTCGGACCGTGACTGCCCGCCGGCCCGGCCGCCGAGGTACCCGCCGCCGAACTTGCCCAGCACGCCCAATCCCACCGCGGCGGCCGTGATCCCCCAGGGCACCGTCCCGATCCCGGTGGCGAAAACGGTCAGACCGGTGCTGATGAAGAACAGGGGCAGCAACGGTTTCGCGAGCTTCGTGGTCGACTCGATCGCGCCGTCCCACGCCGACGCCCCGCGTGGAGGCAGTGCCAGTCCGACGAGGGTGGCGCCGAAGATGACGGTCAGCCCCAGGTGCTCGGAAGTGAACCCGACGGCGAGAGCGGCCACGATCACCGACGCCGTCGCGAGCCGCGGGTGCCGGCCACTCCACGACGACCACCGCGCGGTGGCGGACCTGCCGCCCCAGGCCAGGACCGCGCCGCCGGCGGCGGTCGCCGCGGCGACGAGGAAACCGCCGGGCCGGCCGCTGTTCAGCCCGAGGGCCACGGCGAGCAGGAGCCAGGCGAGGGCGTCGGTGACGATCGCGGCCGTGAGGGACAGGCTGCCGACCTTGGTGCCGGTCATCCCGCGTTCGGTGATGATCCGGGCCAGCACCGGTACCGCGGTCACGCCCATCGCGATCGCCAGGTAGAGCGTGAAGGCGCCGGAGGGGGCGGTCCCGCGCAGCGCCGGCGAGCCGTCGAGGACCACGATCCCCGCCAGCGCGATCCCGGTGGCGAACGAGACCAGCACCGAGGCCGTCGTCACCCGCGCCGTCTCGGCCCGGTGCTTCGAGCTCAACGAGGCGCGCAAGTCCTGCACCAGGCAGGTGAGGTAGAGGATGACCGCGCCCTTGCCCGCCAGCGTGAGCACGGTGCGGATCCCGTCCATCGGGGTGCCGCTCCCGCGCCACCCGGTCAGCGCGATCACCGCCGGGCCGAGGACGAGGCCGACGCAGATTTCGCCGATCACCGAAGGAAGTCTCAGCCACCGTGCGGCCTTGCGGCCGGCCCAGCCGGCGAGGAGAGCGACGACGATCGCGAGGACGATCCAGAAAGCGGTCATGATGATCCTTTCCGGGGAAAGAAGAAGACGGTCACGAGCGCGCCCGCCGAAGCCGCACCCGCCGCGATCCACATGGCCGTGCGGAATTCTCCGAGCACCGCGACGTCGGCCCCGCCGGCGAACGAGCAGAGGGTGCCGAGCAGCGCGACGCTGATCGCCGAACTGGTCGTCCTGACCAAAGTGGTGCTGCCCGCCGCGGTGCCGGCCCGGTCCGGGGCCACCGACGACATGGCCAGGGGGGTGCTGACGGCGCTGACCAGCCCGAGCCCGATCCCCATGAGCGCGAACCAGCACCACGCCCACGGGGCCGGCGTGGTTTCCCCCATGACCGCGAAACCGGCCAGCCCGGCCAGGATGGCGAGCATTCCCGACGTGCCGGTCACGCGCCGGCCGGCCACCGCCTGGACGGCCCCGGCGGCCGCCGATGCGGCCATGGATCCGACGGCGAGCGAGACCATCGTCAGCCCGGCGTCCAGTGCGGTCTCGCCGCGCAGGACCTGCAGGTAGGTGGGGATGAGGAAGATCGCTCCCGAGAGGGCGAAGAAGATGAGCGAGATGGCGGCCGTGCCCGCAGCGAACGCCCGGTCGCGAAAGAGGGGTAAGTCGAGCACGGGGCTCTGGTGTTTCGCCGAAGTCCTGATGAGCCAGGCCGCGAGCGCGGCACTCGTGCCGAGAAAGCCGGCGACGGCGGGATCCGACCAGCCTTCCGGACCACCCGCCCGGCTCATCCCGAGCAGCAGAGTGCCGCAGCAACCGATCACCAGCAGTACTCCGTGCCAGTCGAGCCGGGTGGTCCGGGCTCGCACGGGGTCCGTCCCGCGCCAGGCGACGATCAGCGCGCAGCCGAGTGCGACGGGGATGTTGACCAGGAACGGTGCCCACCAGGCTCCCGAACCGGCGAGCGCGCCGCCGAGCACGGGACCCAGCGCGAACGACGCCCCGGGCATCGCCGCCCAGACGCCGATCGTCCGGCCGGTCCGGGCCGTCGAAGGACCGTTCTTGACGAGGGCCAATGTCGTGGCCGGGATGGCCGCACCACCGATCCCCATCACGGCGCGCCAGGCGATCAGGTCCCCGATGCCGCGGCTCAGCGCGATGCCGGCGGACGCCAGCGCGAAGAGCAGCAGACCGCCCAGCAGGACACGCCGGTGTCCGTAGCGGTCGGCCAGGAAGCCCGCGGGCAGGATCAGCGTCCCGAAAAGGATTTCGTAGGCGTTGACCGTCCACTGCAGCCCGGCCGTGGTTACGCCGAACCGCAACTGGATGGTGTGGAGGGAGACGTTGATGACGGAGTAGTCCATCATCACGAGCAGGTACGCCCCGCACGCCGCGACCAGCAGGAGCTGATCCCCGAGCGGAACCCGCACCCGGTGCCTGGCCCGGCGATGGGTCACGGTCGGCGCGGCCGTCAAGGCGTGCTCTCGCCGGTTCCGATGGCCGGGCGGGCCTCCAGCACTCCCATGCCGCTATCGAGCGTGCGGTGCCCGGTGAGGGTGAAACCCGCGCCTTCGAGCAGCCGGGTGAACTCGGCGAGCGTACGTTCGCGCCCGCCGTCGGCGCCGAAGAGGGACATCATGTACAGATCCATGATCGCGCCCATCCGCTCGGCGCCGTCGCCGAGGACGTAGTCGACGATCATCAACGTCGCGTCACCGCCCATGGCCGCGCGGCAGGTGCCCAGGATCCGGGTGACGTCTTCGTCGCTCCAGTCGTGGACCACCCGGGACAGCAGGTACAGGTCCCCGCCCGCGGGCACCTGGTCGAAGAAGTCGCCGCCCTGGGCGTTACACCTCCCGGTCAGCTGGGCCCGTGCGATCGTCGAAGCCGCTTGCGCGGCGACCGCGGGGGCGTCGAACACGATCCCGCCGGCGGACTCCGACCGGGCCAGGATGGCGCAGAGGACCGTTCCGTCACCGCCCCCGACGTCGACGAGCCGGCGATACCCACCCTGCGTGACGTGCTCGGCGAGCCCGGCCAGTTCCGCCGTGACCGCCGCGGCCTGTGACCGGTGGAAGATCGCCCGGATCTCTTCTCCGTCAGTGAGGTGGTCGAAGAAAGGTTCGCCGAACACCTCCGCGAACGCCGATTTTCCCGTGCGCACGGCCGAGGTGAGCTCGGCCCAGGCCTGACCGACGCCCAGGCCGAGCAGCAGCGCGGTCGGCGCCGCGGTCCCGGGTGTGTCGGCGCACAGCGCGGTACCGAGGCCGGTGAGGCCGTAGGCGTCGTCACCGGTGCTTTCGAAAACGCCGAAGGTGGTGAGGCCTTCGAGCAGGCGACGTGTTGCCTGCTCATGGGTCCCGAGTTCGCCCGCGATGTCCCGCACGGTTCGCGGTCCCGGCGCGAGCAATTCCGCGATGCCCAGTTCGGCGACGGCCACGAGACCACGGGAAATCAGCTGGCCGTAGAGCATCGTGCGCATCTCGAGCACGGCGGTCGATCCGAGTGGTTCAGTGCTTCGGTCGAGCAATGGACACCTCCGCGACTGTTTTGTTTGACAACCAGCGGAATAACAACCTCGAGTGGCACGTGTCAACGGTGTTCTCGCAGCTCAGGAAGCATGCTGCCCGATCGGGCATCGCATGCTCGACGGATTCACCGGCTGTTGTACGAAAAGGACCGCCAGGGTCGGCGAGTACCTAGTTTGGACACACGCCAGCCACACGAGATTTCGGGAGGTGCCCGTGCGACTTCGAGGCACAAGACAGGACTTGCTGCTCGCTTTCCCGCCCGCGGGCGGATCCGAAGCCGTCTTCAGCGAGATCTTCGGCTTGTCCGGCGATTGCGAACCCCGCCTGCTGAGGTACCCCCTCGACCAGCAGTCGATCCTGAACTGCGTTGAGGCGCCGGAGAATCGCGCGTCCGGGCGCGCGGTCGTTCTCGTCGGTGCCAGCCTGGGCGCTGTGGCCGCGATCGAAACCGCGCAGTTCCTCGAAAAACGGGGAATCACCGTGACGTGCACGGTCGTGCTGTCGGCTGTGGCACCGCATCGCCGGGTCGTGTCTCCGGTGCGGCAGTGGACCGACGGAGATCTGCTGGACTTGGTCCGCGACGCGAGTGGCGGAGTCCCGCCTTCGTTTTCCTCACCTGAAATACGGTCTTACGCCTTCGGGCTTCTGCGCCGTGACCTCGAATGGGGCCAGTCTCATCCCGGCTTGCCGCGGATCCCCTTGCGATCACCGTTGGTCGCGATCCGGGGTGAACGGGACACCCTGGTGCCCGAGCAGGCCGGCACCTCCGACTGGGCACAATGGACGGTCTCGGACTTCTCGTCCTGGACCGTCTCCGGCGGAAAACACTTCTTCTTCGGCGATCCGGACGGGGCGCGCTCGGTGGCGCGAGCAATGCGTTCGTTCCGGGTGCCGGCCGACGTAGCCGAGGAGGCGTCATGGTCGTACGCGAGTCGATCGTAGAAAGCTGGCAACGGCAGGTCCGCGAGCGACCGTCCGACCCCGCCTTGCACTGGCGTTCGGAGACTCTCACCTTCGAAGACCTCGCGGTGTCGGCCGGCGTCTTCGCGGGCTGGCTGCGAGACCAGGGCGTACGCCGTGGCGACGTGGTGGCCAATCTGCTGCCGCGCTCCGCGGCGGCGATCGCGGTGCAGCTGGGCACGCTGCTGGCCGGGGCCGCGCACCTGGCCATCGACCCGAAGGGCCCGGTGGAGCGGCGGAGCACGATGCTCGCCGACGCCCGGCCGAAAGTGGTCGTCGACCCGGCCGGGTGGGATCGGGTGTTTTCCACCGGATCCCCGGGATTCGTCGCGCCGGAAGTCTGCGGTGACGACGTCGCCTACGTCGTCTACACCTCGGGTTCTTCGGGGAAGCCGAAGGGCGTGGTCGTCGAACACCGGAGTCTCGCGAACCTCTTAGCTGAACACGAGAGTGCGATCTTCCCGCTGGCCCGGCGGGGGAAGGACCGGCCGTTGCGTGTTTCCCACGGCATCTCGCTGTCCTTCGACGCGGCGTGGGATCCCTTGTTGTGGCTCGTCGCCGGGCACGAGGTCCACCTGCTGGACGACGAAGTGCGCGCGGACGCGGCCCTGCTGGACCGGGCGATCGCGGACGCCGGACTGGACGTGGTCGAGGTGACTCCCGCGCTGGCCGAGCAGCTGGTTCGCCGTGGCCTGCTGCGAGCACCGCACGCGCCGTCGTTGCTGTTGATGGGCGGGGAAGCGGTGAGCCAGGGGCTGTGGACCGAACTCGCCTCGGCGCCGGCGACCGTGGCCGTCAACCTGTACGGACCGAGCGAGTGCACCGTCTTCACCACCTGGGCGCGGATGGACCGGTTCGCGGGCCCGGTCATCGGGCACCCCGTCACCGGGACGACGTGTTCCGTGCTCGACGCGGCCGGAACCGAAGTGACCGACGGGATTGCGGGGGAACTCGTCGTGCGCGGCGCATCGGTGGCACGCGGGTATCACGACCGTCCGGAGGAGACCGCGGCCCGGTTCGGCACCGACGCGTCCGGGGCGAGGACCTACCGGACCGGAGACATCGTGCGGCGTGCCGCGGGCGGTGCGCTGGAGTTCCTCGGCCGGGCCGACACCCAGGTCAAGATTCGCGGCCACCGGATCGAGCTGGGCGAAGTCGAAGCCGCGTTGCTGGCCCACCCCGGGGTGCTCCACGCCGTCGTCAAGACCCGTGACGAAGACGACCGCCGTGACCTGGTCGGTTTCGTCGTCGTCGGCAGTCACCACGCGCCCGGTCCGGCGGAACTGCTCACCCACATCGCGAGCAGGCTCCCGGCGGTGATGGTGCCGGCGGTGATCGCCGTGGTGGACGAGTTCCCGCTCACCTCGCACGGAAAAGTCGATCGCGCCGCTCTCGGCGTCCCCCGGCGTGCCGCGTCCGCGGAATCCTTCGAGGAGCCGGACGGCCCGCTCGAGCGCACGATCGCCGATCAGTTCCGGCTGGTTCTCGGGAGCCCGCCGGTGGGGCGGACCGACAGCTTCTTCGAACTGGGCGGACACAGCTTGCTCGCCACGGTGGTGGCGGAGAACCTGCGGCGAGCGGGGATCGCCTGCCGGTTGCACACGATCATGGAAAACCCACGCGTGTGCGACCTCGCCGCGGCACTCGCATCGGATAGCCACACCAACGAAAACGTGAAGGAGGCGGTATGACCGCACTTACGGAGCACGCCGACGTCGTCGTCGTGGGCGGCGGACCGGCCGGCTCGACGGCCGCGGCCCTGATCGCCCGCCGCGGGCATCGCGTCGTGCTGCTGGAGCGCGAATCCTTTCCGCGCTACCAGATCGGGGAATCGCTGCTACCCGCGACCGTGCACGGCGTTTGCCGCCTGCTCGGTGTCGAGGAGGAACTCGAACGGGCCGGCTTCATGGTCAAGCACGGCGGGACCTTCCGCTGGGGGAAGAACCCCGAGCCGTGGACCTTCCACTTCGCGTCGTCGGCCCGGATGAGTGGCCCCACGTCGTACGCCTACCAGGTGGAACGAATGAAGTTCGACGCGATCCTGCTGCGCAACGCCGCTCGAAGCGGAGTCGACGTGCGCGAGCTCGCCGAGGTCGTCACCGTGAACCCGGATGGCGACCGCGTCGGCGGGGTCACCTACCGCGACGCGGAAGGCCGGACCCGCACGATCGAGGCGCGGTACGTCCTGGACGCTTCCGGCAACACCAGCGGACTGCACAAGAACGTGGGCGGGCAGCGAGTCTACTCGCCGTACTTCCGCAACATCGCGCTCTTCGGCTACTTCGAGGGTGGCAAACGCCTGCCCGCGCCGAGGTCCGGAAACATCCTTTCGGCGGCGTTTTCCGACGGCTGGTTCTGGTACATCCCGCTGAGCGAGACGCTCACGAGCGTCGGAGCCGTCGTCCGCCGGGAATCGGCCGACCTCGTCCGAGGCGACCACCGGGAGGCGCTGAACTCGCTGGTGGCCGGCTGCCCGCTGATCGCGGACATGCTCTCCGACGCGACGATGTGCACCACCGCGCCGTACGACCGGATCCGCACCCGCAAGGACTATTCCTACTGCGACACGCAGTTCTGGCGGCCGGGCATGGCCCTCATCGGCGACGCGGCGTGTTTCGTCGACCCGGTCTTCTCGTCCGGCGTCCACCTGGCGACCTACAGCGCTCTGCTCGCCGCACGCTCCGTCAACTCGGTACTCGCCGGAGACATCGGCGAAGAAGACGCCTTCACCGAATTCGAGTCCCGGTATCGCCGGGAGTACAAGCTCTTCTACGAGTTCCTCCTGTCCTTCTACGAAATGCACCAGCAGGAGGACTCTTACTTTTGGAACGCGAAGCGGGTCACCGGATCCGATTCGTCCGAGCTGGAGGCCTTCGTCGAGCTCGTCGGCGGTGTCGCGTCCGAGGAGCCGGTGCTCGCGCGGTCCGCCGCGGAGATCGCCGATCGCGCGATGGAGAACGCGGACCGGCTGGCCCGCGCGGTCGGTGACGACCCGGCCGGCAGTTCCACCGGCTCGCTCCTGGGTACCGGGTCGTTCGACGAAGTCATGGGCGAAGGATCGCGGCTGCAAGTCCAGTCGTTGCTGGGGGACGCTTTCGCCGACTCGCCGTTGTTCGAAGGTGGCCTCGCCGGTTCCCGTGACGGCCTCAGCTGGGTGAAGGCGTGATGAGTCCCGGCGACCTCGTCCTCACCGGATCCGCGCTGACTCCGGGGACGCTGCGGGCGGCCGTGGATTCCGGTTCTCCGGTGAAAACCGGCCCCGGGGTTCGCGAGGCCGTCATCGCCTCCCGGGACCGGCTCGACCGGCTGCTGGAGAGCGGCCGGACCATCTACGGTGTGAACACCAGCATGGGCGGCTTCGTCAACTACCTCGTGCCGACCAGCCAGGCCCGCACCCTGCAGGAGAACCTCCTGGAGACGGTGGCGACGAACGTCGGACCCGACTTCGGGGCCCGCGAAGTGCGGGCGATGATGATCGCCCGCCTGAACTCCCTGGCCCGCGGGATGTCGGGCCTGTCCGACGAGAACTTCGGTATCTACCTGGAGATGATCAACCGCGGCGTCGTGCCGCGGATCCCGTCGAAGGGGTCGCTCGGGGCGAGCGGCGATCTGGGTCCGCTGGGCTACATCGCGCTGGTGGGCATCGGGCGCTGGCACGCGACGGTCGGCGGGCGCACGCTTCCCGGTGCGGAAGCGCTGAAGGTCGCGGGGATCGAACCCATGCACCTCGACTACAAAGAAGGCCTGGCGCTGATCAACGGCACTTCGGCCATGACCGGTCTCGGTGCCCTGGTGGTCGAGGACACCGTGTCCCTGCTGCGGGCCTACGAGATGGTTTCCTGTCTCTCCTTGGAGACGCTGGGTGCGACCCGCAACCCGTTCGATCCGCGGGTCCACCGGCAGAAGCCGCACCCCGATCAAGAAGGGGTCGCCACCAGGATCTACGACGCGCTGGCGAGCAGTGAGCTGATCCGCGACGAGGCCCGGGTTTCGGCCGAGCTCGGCAGCCGGCGCGGCGAGACCGCGACGGCGATGGACCAGGCGATCGAGGACGCGTACTCGTTGCGGTGCACGCCGCAGATCCTCGGCCCGGTGTGGGAGTCGGTCCGGCACGCGCGGGACATCGTCGGGCGGGAGCTCAATTCGAGCAACGACAACCCGCTGATCCTCGCCGAGCCGGTCGACGCCTTCCACAACGGGCATTTCCACGGCCAGTACATCTCGATGGCCATGGACCACGTGTCGATCGCGCTGACCACCGTCACCAACCTCGCCGACCGTCGTATCGACCGGTTCCTCGACGCGAGCAGTTCACTGATCCTGCCGCCGTTCCTGTGCGCCGGCGACGCGGGACTGCGGTTCGGTTTCATGGGCGGTCAGTTCATGAGTACGTCGCTGGCCGCGGAAAACCGTTCGCTCTGCGTTCCGCTCTCGATTCAGACCCTCACCTGCACGGGTGATTTCCAGGACATCGTCTCGATGGGCCTGATCGCCGCGCGACGCGCTCAGGAGATCCTGGGGAACCTCTACTTCATCGTGGCGTTCGAACTGCTCGCGGGATGCCAAGCGGCCGACATCCGCGGCGTGGAGGGGCTCAGCGACCAGAGCCGGCGGGTGCACGAGCTGGTCCGCGAACGGGTCCCCTACCTCGACACCGATCACGAGCTGACCTCTTACCTGACCGCGCTGGCGGACCTGCTCCGCGGTCGCGGCCTCGAAGCGGCCGAGGCGTCCCGATGAGCGCCGTGCGGGCGGCCGATCCGGCCGAACTGGAGGTGGTCGTGGACATCCTGGTGGCGGCTTTCCAGGACGATCCACTCGGCCGCTGGCTTTTCCCGGACGACGAGCGCCGCCGCACCACAGCGCATCCGGCGTATTTCCGCGCCATGGCCGAGACCGGCTTCGCGGACGGCTGGGTCGACGTGGCCACGGACCTCAGCGCGACCATGATCTGGACCGCCGCCGGCGCGGACATCAGGCACGCCGGTCCGATCCCCGGTCTCGACCGGGCCGAGCAGACCCGGCTGGACGTCGTCCTGGACCTGCTGGCCGAGCGGGAACCGTCCGACAAGCACGCGTACGCCCAATACCTCGGCGTCGTGCCCGGCAACCAGCGGACCGGCGCCGGCGGCCGCGTGTTCCGGTACGGCCTGGACCGGTGCGACGCCGAGGTGGTGCCGGCCTACCTCGAGGCCAGCTCGGCCGACAGCGCCCGGTTGTACCGGCGGCTCGGGTTCCGTGACCACGGCCCCGCGTTCGCGCCGGTGTCCGGACCACCGGTGTTCCCGATGTGGCGCGCGGCCGGCTGAGCCGCCGCCGGCGAGCCCGGGGTCCATTCGGGCACAACCGTTGACCATTGACCATGTGTCATCCCGGCAGCGCGTGATCTTCACGAATACCTCGGTATTCTCGAATTCGATCGAACATTCCGATGACTCGCGGGAATAGTGTTCGCGTTTCTCGCTCCCATTGCGAGGTGTGAAATGACTCTGCTGAATCCGGTCCGTGTTCCGACACCGGTGAACCTGCACGACGAAGTGGACGCCGCTGTCGGTGCGCTTCCCGGGAGGTTGCGCGCTGAAGTGGACAAGTGCGCGCTTCTGCACGGGAACGGGAACATCATCGCGATCGTCGAACTCTCCGGCCGCGAGGACGACCCGGCGGAGCTGCTCCGCACCGGCGCCGTGGTCCTGAGCGACTCCGTGACGTCGGCTCGCATCGACGGCGTGCTCTTTTTCTACCCACGGCACGTTCGTGGTCCGCGCATGAAGTTCTTCGACCGGGACGGGACGCCGGAACTCATGTGCGGCAACGGCCTGCGGTGTGTTGCCCGGTACGCCGTCGACCGAGGGCTCATGCCCAGCTGGAGCGTCGTCGTCACCGACGACGGCGTGAAACGCGTTCGCGTGACGGACGAGTACACCGAGGTCGCCATCGGCGACCCGCGCGAAGTGCAGAAACTGGCGGACGACCTCTGGTTCGTGTTCACCGGCGTCCCGCACCTCGTCGTGCTGGCCGACGGTGTGGCCGCAGTCGACGAGGTCGACGTCGCCACCCGGGGTGCGCAGCTGAGCCGCGATCCGGAACTGTGCGCCCGGCTGGGATACCCCGGCGGCCTGCACGTCAACTTCGCGGCGGTGCAGGACCGAAGCCTCGTCATCCGGACCTACGAGGTCGGTGTCGAGGACGAGACTCAGTGCTGCGGCACCGGCGCGACCGCGACGGCCTACGTGGGCTGGTGCGCGGGTCTCGTCTCGTTGCCGGTGACCCTGCGGACGAGGGGCGGCGAAGTCAGCGTCGCCCAGCGGAGCTACGGCCTGACGCTGGCGGGCCCGGTCGGGTACCTCACCGAACCCCGCCGCCCCGCGCGGCGGCTCCCGATCCAGTCGGAGGCCTGACGATGACGGAAACCCGACCCGCGTCCGACCGGCTCGCGGACTTGCAGGGCCAGGATCTCGAGCAGCTCCGGGACCGGTTCTGGGCGCTGGCCCGGCGCGTCGTGGAGCCGCTCGCGCAGTACGCGGCCGAGCACACCACTCCCTCGATCGAGCGATCCGTCCTGCTCCGGATGGGGTTCGACTCCACAGAGGCGGGGGAGCTGGTCGACGCGGCCGTCCGGGGTGGCTGGCTCGGCGACGGCGTCGGCGGGGTGCTGCGGAAGTACGCCGACGACCACGGCATGACCGTTCGTGAGGCTTACCGGGCGATGCTCGGCAAGGATTCGCCGCCGGTGCCCGCTGCCGCGTCCGCCGTGGGACCACCTCTCACCTTGCGCCCGGACGAGCCGCTCCCCGTGGACGCGATCCTCCGCGGGCTCGACGGCTACCGGCCGCGACGCCGCGGCTGGTCCTGGCGCGAGCAGGGCGACAGCGGGTCGACCACGTTCCACTATGGACAGTCCACAAAGCCTCTGAAACGCGGCGCGACGCTGCAGGCGGCCGAGTACTTCGCCGGTATCGACCCGCAGCCCGACTGCGCCATCACGGCGGAGATCGCGTCCGGCCGGTTCGAAGACGACCTCCGCCGGATGCGGATGGCGGCCTGGCACGGCGCCGACCACATCATGGTCATCCGCACCCTCGGGCAAAGCCACTTCGACGGGCTGCTCGAGGGCACCCCCGAGGGCATCGGCGGCGTGCCCATCACGCGCAAGCAGCTACGGGCCACCCGGCGGGCCCTCGACCTGGTCGAAGACGAGGTCGGCCGGCCGATCAACCTGCACTCGTACGTGAGCGGCCTCGCCGGCAGCGAGATGGCCGTCGTGTTCGCCGAGGAAGGCGTCAACGGCGCACACCAGGACTGCCAGTACAACATCCTCTACCGCAACATCAACCCGCTCCGGTCGGTGGTCGACGCGTTCGAGGCCAAGCGCGTGCTCGCGGACGCGGACATCCTGCAGGTCGACGGCGCGCACAACGCCAACTCGACGGCGGTCCGGGCGTGGAACATCTTCCCCGAGCTCATGGTCCAGCACGCGCTGAACTGCGTCATGTCGGAGATCGCGGGCATGCGCCGTGACCGGATCGCCCTCTCCACCGTGCCGCCGACCGCCCCGCCGGCCCCCAAGATCGCCCTCGACCTCCCGTACGCCGTCGCGCTGCGGTACCTGTTCGACGGCTTCGTCTTCCGCGCCCAGCAGAACACCCGGTACAGCACCACCAACGCCCACGAGACGACCGTGCTGCACGTGCTGGACACGCTGATATCCCGGCTCACCAGCGCGGACATCCAGAGCACCATCGCGCCGGACGAAGCCCGCCACGTGCCGTGGCACGGCGCGTCGGTGGAGGCGGTTTCAGCCACGAAACAGGCGCTCGTCGGCCTGGACGGGCTGCGGGAGCAGGTGCGGTTCGACGAGGACGTGATGGGCCCGCGGATCCGTGACCTGATCGCCCGGGCCGTGCTGATGTTCGAGGACGTCCTGGCCTGCGGGGGTTACTTCGCGGCGCTCGAAGAAGGGTTCTTCGTCGACAGTGAGAAGTACCCCGAGCGTGGCGGCGACGGCATCCGACGCTTCCGGGCCGGCGGCGTGGGAGTGGACACGGTCGTCCCGCGCAGTCCGGGCTATTCGGCCCCGGTGTGCAGTCACTTCGGCCGGCGGACCGGTAGCGGGACGGCCGGGCACGAGGGCTGCACCCTGTGCGACGACAACCTCGTCCGGTACATCGACGAGCTCGACGAGGACGACAACGTGCTGCGACGCCGGGAACGCGCGCTCGCCGCGGAACCGGGTGTCATCCGGCCCGAGGCCGAGCACGGTGCCGACGGCCTCGTCACGATCAGCATGTTCGTCCCGCTGCCGGCGGGAAAGGCGGACGCGGCGGCGCTGAAGCTCGCGGAGCGGATGAACCTGCGCGATCCGCACATCGTCGACCGGGTCGTGCTCCACCCCGCCGAGGGCGTCCAGTTCGAGGTGGCCGGGCACACGACCGCCGAGGTGCGGGAGTCCGAACTGCCCGCCGCGGCGGCGGTGAGCGCCGCCCCGAGCAGCCCGGAGACCGTGCGCACGTCCCTGAGCCCGCTGGGGCTGCGAGTCGTGGGGGCCACGCTCGGCAACGACGAACATTCGGTCGGCCTCCAGGAGATCACCAACATCAAGCACCAGGGCCTGGAGTGGTTCGGGGTGACGTGCGCCAACGTGGGTACGTCGGTGCCGGTGGAGGTCCTGGTCGAACAGGCGATCCAGCAGGAGGTGACGGTGGTGCTCGCGAGCCTCGTGGTGTCCCACCACGACATCCACCGGGTGATGATGACCAAGCTGAACGACGTCGCCGTCGCCCGGGGCGTTCGCGACCGGCTCGTGCTGATCGCCGGCGGACCGCAGGTCACCGACGAGATGGCCCGGCAGTGCGGTCTCGATGCCGGCTTCGGCCGTGGCACGCGTGGAGTCGACGTCGCGCGGTTCATCCTCGAATCGGTGACCGCCTCCGAGCGAGCGGTCAGCCTCCGATGACGGCCCTCGGACCCGACGCCCGGCTCGCCGGCGGCGTCGACGGACCCGCCCACCTGCTCGAGCTGCTCGCTCCGGCCCTCGAAGCGGTCCGGAAGGGAACGGCGGAGCGGTCGGGGCCGCTGCCGGCGGGCCGGCCCACCGACGCCGCCGACGCCGTTCGCGCCCTCGGCGACGCCCTGCCGGAGGAGGGCGCCGGTGCCGAGCGGGCGCTCGTGGAGCTGGCCCGGGTGTTCGCCGCGCACGCGGTCGATCCCGCGGACCCGGCCTGCGTCGCGCACCTCCACGCTCCGCCGCTCGCGGTCGCGGTCGCCGCGGACGTCGTCGCGAGCGTCTTCAACTCGTCCTTGGACTCCTGGGACCAGGCACCGTCCGCGACCGCCGTCGAGACCGAGGTCGTCGAAGCACTCGCCCGCCTGGTGCCCTTCGGCGAAGCCGCTTCCGGGGTCCTCACGTCCGGGGGCACGGAATCGAACCTGACCGGCCTGTTCCTGGCGCGCGAGCACGCGCGGCGTACCGCGGGGGACCGGCGGCTGCGGGTCTTCTGTTCCGCGGAGGCGCACTTCTCGGTCCAGCGGAGTGCCGGGGTGCTGGGCATCGGCGAGGACTTCGTCACGGCCGTCGACGTCGACGCGGACCACCGGATGTCCCCGGCCGCGTTGCGTACGGCCATCGCCGAGGCGCGGGCGCGCGGGGAGGCGCCGGCCGCGATCGTCGCCACCGCGGGCACGAGTGACCTGGGCGCGATCGACCCGCTGCGGGAGATCGCCGCCATCGCGGCGGAGGCCGGAGCCTGGCTGCACGTGGACGCGGCCTACGGGGGCGGGGCGTTGTTCTCGCGGCGGCTGGCACCGCTGCTCGACGGGCTGAGCGAGGCGGATTCCGTCGGGCTGGACCTGCACAAGCTCGGCTGGCAGCCGGTGGCCGCCGGCGTGCTGCTCCTGCGGGACGGCGCCCTGTTCGCGCCGCTCGCCCGGCGGGTGGCCTACATCTGCAACGAGGACGACGAGGAGGCCGGCTACACCAGCCTGCTCGGGCGCTCGCTGCGGACGACGCGGCGGGCCGACGCGCTGAAGATCGCCGTCACGCTGCGCGCTCTCGGCCGCCAAGGCGTCGGGGAGCTCGTCGACCGGTGTCACGTCCTGGCGTGGCGGGCCGCGGCGCTCATTCAGGCCCAGCCGCGGCTGGAGCTGTTCCGGGATCCGGTGCTGAGTTCGGTGGTGTTCCGGTACTTGCCCGAACGCGGTTCCGCCGACGAGGTGAATGCCCGGCTCCGCCGGACCCTGCTGCGCAGGGGCCGGGCGGTGATCGGCCGGACCGAGTTCGGCGGAGCCGTCTACCTCAAGCTGACCCTGCTGAACCCGCACACCACTGAAGCCGAGCTGAGACGGCTCGTGGACGACGTCGTCCTCGCGGGCCGTACCGAGGACTGAACGAGCGAAGAAACTCCGTGCCGGCGTGCCGGCACCCACCGATACGGGCCGGTTGCCGTGGTCGCACACGGCACCGGCCCGACCTCCGATCATTCCGGGAGCCGACCATGACGGCCACCATGCCACCCCGTGTGCAGTCCGAAACCGAAACTCACGACAAGAACTACCAGCAGCGGTTGCACCGGAACTACGCGGAACTGCTGCAGGAGGTGCGCGTCGCCCAGACGGGAATCCAGCTGCTGCTCGGGTTCCTGTTCGCGATGGCGTTCACCAACCGGTTCGACACGATAGATTCGTTGCAGCGCAGTCTCTACGTGACCAGCCTGGTGCTGTGCGCCGCGGCATCCGCGCTGATGATCGCGCCGGCGGCGTTCCACCGTGTCGTCTTCCGGCGACGCCTCCGGCCGACCTTGGTGAAGGTCTCCAACCGCTTCGTGCTGGCGGGGCTGACGCTGCTCATGGCGGCGCTCAGCAGCGCGCTGCTGCTCACGCTGGACGTCGTGCTGGGCTTCTCGCGGGCGTTCTGGATCACGATCGGCGTCACGACCTGGTTCTGCCTTCTGTGGTACGTGTTCCCGCTCTACAGCCGCGTCCGACAACGGGACGAGGAATCGCTGGCGGAGCGAGGAAGGCATCGCTCGATCAACATCACGCTGAGCTGACCAGGCGTTCTCCCGAATCCCGAGCCCCGGCCTATTCCGGCTCGTCCTTGACCGGTACGCCCAGGTCGAACTTGTTGCCATAGTCCAGGAGGATGACACCGAACGGGTTCACCTCGGGGTCGAAAGCGTTGTCGAGAGGGACGAGGACATTGATGCCGACCGGCAGGAACCCCTTCGGGTCGAACTTGTCGGGCATGGAGACCTCGAAACCCAAGAGGACCGTATTGACGCGGTCGAAGTCGACCTGTTCGCGCCCGGCGCGCGGGTTCGATGTCCCGCGTACGGCGGGTTTGCTGGGGGCGTTCGCGAAAGCGGTGGAGTTGCCGCCGGCGTCCGCGGTCATGTAGTGGAGGTTCTTGCCCGCCCCGGTCTGCATGAGGTACCGAGCCGCGTCTTGTTCCTCGCGCCACCGCTCCATCGCCGCTTTTCGCTCTTCCGGCGGCAGCCTTGGTCCGATGAGTGCGGCCGCGTAAAAGCCGAGGTACCGGCTGTTCGTGAACGAGGGCTGCAGGCCGGCTGGAGTGCTTCCCGGAGGATCCGTGAGGAACGCGCCGTACTGACCGACGATGACCTTTTCTTGAGGCATGGTGTGGTGCGGCCTGACTCGTCCGACGTAGATGGGCCGGTCAGGGGCGACCGGATGCAGGGGAGCGAGTCGAATGCCGTCCCGAGTGGGGTTAGCGGAGTTCCTGACCAGCTGTTTGAGGTCCCTGACCACTTTGCTTTGAAGCCGGGCGATGATTTTGTCGAACTGTTTTCTGGGCAGCTCGGGCAAGCGCGGGTCATCGGGATCTTCGGAGATTCCTTGCAGGACATTTCTGCCGATGCCGATCTTGGCGGTGATTTCGCCGGCCCTGGCTCGGACCGCGGGGTGGACGTCACCGTCGGGACCGGCGAACTCGGGCTCGACGGCGTAGAGGGGATTGTCGAGAGCGCGCCAGGGGAACCAGCCGTCCATGCCGGCGATCGGTCGCAGGCCGCGGGCCGTGGCGTGGGAGACGAGCACGTCGGGCAGCGGGAGGCCCGGATCGGATGGGGGCCAAGTGGTGCGGACATGCGCTTGGTTCGTCCAGTGCACGACACCGCCGGGCTCGAAGTGCGGCTCCGGGCCGGGTGCGGTGTTGTACAACGCGGCGATCCGGTGGGCGGCGATCAACCCGCCGGAGCGCCCGGCCACCACAGCCGGCACCCGCTCGTGCTCGAGCCTGGCCAGCGCCCACTGCTCGACGATGTCACGGGTGGCATCGGAGAGCAGCGCTCCGGTTTCGTCGAAGCGAAGGTCTAATGCGGGAAAGTAGTTCTGCTGCATGTGCTCCAACGCTGCCCGCAACGAACGCAGGTTGCTGTTGCCCGGGTCGAAGGAGATGAGGAACGCGCGGACGTCCGAGGGGATGTCGGTGACCTCGGTAGCGGTGACGTGGCCTCGCGCCGGGCTCACATCGACGGACACGGGTGTGCTCTCGGTGCGGATGCCGGCGGGCCGGCCCGGCAGGGTCAGGCGGCGTTTCGACGCGTCGGCGTTCTGCTGCGCCGGGCGCTTCGTCCCCGCGACGGCCTCTCGGAAGTGCGTCGGTCCAGGGCCCGGGCCGGAGACGTGGTCCACCGTGGGTGGCGCTCGGCGCTCCTCGACCGGTCCCACTTCCGGTCCGGAGCGCGGGTGAGGCGTTGACGAGAGGGCCCGGCGGGTTCCTTCACCGGCCGGCATCGCGGTGACTTCCTGGTGCCATCCGGCCATCCGGCCCGAGTCTTCCGCGGCCACATCGCGCTGCGATGGTGGCTGTGGGCCACGGGCGGCGATTCCGCCTGCTCCCGAGCCGGTCGCCCACGCGTCTCGTGAGGCATCGGCATCGAAGCGGGCGTCGATCGGCGCCGTGATGTGTGATCCCGCTGCCGGGAGCGGGGCCCCGGCTTGCCGTCGCCAGGAGCCCGCCGTGGCCAGGGAGAGCAGGCCACCGGACAGGTCCGCGACCCTTTCGACGGTCAGGCGTGCCGGTCCGGGCGTCCCCGAGTCGATCACCCACGCTTTCACCAGCGCTTTTCCCCACGCCGGCAGGATCCCGGTTCCGTTGGGGGTGAGCTGGGCGTTGGTGGCGTGGCGGTTTTCGAGGAGGAACTGCTTGAACGTGGCCGGCCTTCCTTCCGCGGGGGCGCCAGCCCTTGACCTCGGCGAGCGTCTCGACCGGCGGCAGGGCGGTGTCAGCCTGCCGCCGCCAGACGTTCACCGTCACACGTCTGATCAGCTCGCCGGACAGCTCTGCGGCTTTCTCGGCGTTCAGGCGTGCCGGCCCCGGCGTGCCGGAAGCGACAACCCAGGCTTCCACCAGGGCTTTTCCCCACGCCGGCAGGATCCCGGTTGTGTTGGGGGTGAGTTGTGCTTCGGTGGCGTGGTGGTTTTCGAGGAGGAAGTGCTTGAACGTCGGTGGTCCGCCCGGGACCGGTCGCCAGTTTTCGACTTCCGCCAGTGCTTCCGCGTGCGGCAGGGCGGTCCCGGCTTGCCGCCGCCAGGACTGCACCGAGGCACGTTTGATCAGGCCGCCGGACAGCTCCACGACCTTCTCGGCGACCAGCCGTGCCGGCCCTGGTGCGTCGGAGGCGATCACCCACGCCTCCAGCAGGGCTTTTCCCCATGCCGGTAGAACTCCCGGCCCGCTGGCGATGAGCTGTGCTTCGGTGGCGTGGTGGTTTTCGAGGAGAAAGGCTTTGAATGTCGGTGGCCCACCCGGGACGGGTCGCCAGTTCTGGACTTCCGCCAGCGTCTCGGCGGCCGGCAGGGCGATCTCGGGTGCGGCTCTCCGCCGCCACGCGATCACGGCTTTCGGCTTGACCAGGCCACCGGACAGCTTCGCGACGTCGTGGTCTTTCAGGCGTGCCGGCCCCGGTGCGTCGGAGGCGATCACCCATGCCTTCAGCAGGGCCCTTCCCCACGCCGGCAGCGGCTCCGATTCGTTGGCGACGAGTTGTGCTTCGGTGGCGTAGTTGTTGTCGAGCAGGAAGGCTTTGAACGTCGCGGGCCCGTCTGCCGCCGGGCGCCACCCCTGAACTTCCTGCCGTGTCTCACGGCTTGGCAGTTTGGCCCCGGCATCGCGCCGCCAGGTGTTCACCGTCACACGTTTGACCAGGTCACCGGACAGCTCCGCGACCCTGTCGCTGGCCAGGCGTCCCGGACCCGGTGCGTCGGAGGCGATCACCCACGCCTTCAGCAGGGATTTCCCCCATACCGACAGCGTTCCCGCTCCGTTGGGGGTGAGTTGTGCTTCGGTGGCGTGGTGGTGTTCGAGGAGGAAGGCTTTGAACGTCCGCGGTCCCCCCGAGGCTGGGCGCCAGGCTTCGGCTTCCGCCAGCGACTCGGCCGTCGGCAGGGACAGTGAGGCCGATCCGAATTCCCCGGTCCGCCGCCATCGGGCGACGGTCGACTGCTTGAGTAGGCCGCCGGAGCGCTTCGTGACCTCGTCGTCCATCAAACGTGCTGGTCCCGGCGAGTCGGTGTCGATCACCCACGCCGTCGCCAGCGCCTTTCCCCACGCCGGCAGAACTCCGGCTTTGTTGGGGGTGAGTTGCGCCTCGGTCGCGTGGTGGTTTTCCAGGAGGAAGTCCTTGAAGGTCTGCGGCCCACCGGCCGCCGGCCGCCAACGGCCGGCTTCCGCCAGTGCCTCCGGGGCCGGCAGAGCGGTCCCGGCGTCTCTCCGCCAGATGCTCACCGTCGAGGGTTTGATCAAGTGACCGGAAAGCTCCGAGGTCCGGTCAACGGTGAGCCGCGCCGGACCCGGTAGGTCGGCGGCGATTACCCAGGCTTCCACCAGGGCCCTGCCCCAAGGCGGGAGCATCCCGGCTCCGTTGGGGGTGAGTTGCGCTTCGGCGGCGTGGTGGTTTTCGAGGAGGAAGTGTTTGAACGTCGGTGGTCCGCCGGGCTCGGGCCGCCAGTCCTCGACGGCCGTCAACGTCTCCGGGGGTGGCAGGTCGGGCCCGCCTTCCCGCAACCAGGTATTCATCGTCGCGGGCGTGATCAGACCGCCGGACAGCTCGGCGAGCCTGCTGTCGGCGAGCCGTGCCGGTCCGTGGCTGTCCGCGGCGAGTATCCAGGCTTCCAGCAGAGCTGTTCCCCAGGCCGGCAGGATTCCGGCTCCGTTGGGGGTGAGCTGGGCGTTGGTGGCGTGGTGGTTTTCGAGGAGGAAGTGCTTGAACGTCGGTGGCCCGCCCGGCTCGGGCCGCCAGTCCTCGACGGCCGCCCGTACGTCCGGAGGCAGCAGGGTGGGCGCCGGGGTGGAGCGTGGCCCCGGCGGGGGAGCGAGAGTAACCGATCCGGGCGGGCCCGGAGGGAGGTTCGTGCCCGTGTGTGTCGTCCCGTCAGCGGCCAAGCGGACCTGAGTGTTCAGACTGTACGGCGACATCGCCACCTTGCGCAGCCGCGGGTCGGCGAGAGCGGTGTCCCGCAGCCGGTGCCAGGTCGGCTCTCGGAGATCACACGTGACCACCGTCGCCTTGGACCATCGGCTCCACGCCGCCAGGTGCGTCGGCAACCCGGACATCGTCGCGACGAGTGCCTCCGGGGTCAGTCTCGCTTCGCCACCTTCAGGCCGGGAGACAGCGAACTCCCCGCCGGCCTGGTGTGTGGCGACCACGAAGGCATCCGCCGGGAACTGGCCGCGGGCCACCGCGGCCCGCAACGCGGCGGCCTCGGCAGGGGCCACGAACCCGACACCGGCAGGACCGCCCTCACGCGACAGAGGAACGGCGATCACCGGGCCTGCCGGTGACTCCACCACCATCAACCCGGCCTCCTCGTCGCGAAGAGAACCCCGGCCTTCTGTGACCGTATCGTCGGTGAATCCACCGGAATCCCGCGTACCGGACGCGACGGCGGACCCGATCGCCACATCCGAGTCCGCTGTGGTTCGACCGTCGCCGGTACGGGCCGATCGCGTCACCACGACGTCAGCGACCTGGCTGTGCGCGTGTTTCGGCGGTTCGGAAAGGAAGTGCTCCAGCGTTCGCGGTGGAACCGCGCCACGACCGACCGGCTCCACCGCCCTTGTGGCGAGCGGCTTTCCGGCAGTGGCCGAGACCTCTGGTGCTTCAGCCGAGAACAGTGCATCGCCGGTCTTGCCGGAACCCGGGACCACGCCGGCCACGGCTGTCCGTCCTGACCGTACGTTCGTGCCGTAAGCCGGCGAAGCTCCCGGCCCGCCCGCCGCGGCCTTCGACAACGTCGTACCAGCCGTCGCCGCGGAGTGCGGGCCGGGAACGTGCTCGCCCGGGGAGGCTGTGACGGCCAGGGCGCCCTGAGGTGTGCCCGCCGAAACACCACCACCATCCACACCAGACAAACCCACCCCACCAAACACCACCCCCAACCCCCGACCACCCACCACCACCCGACTGTCCTCATACGACGGAAGGACGACGTCCCCACCCCGCTCAACCACCGGCACCACCGAATACGGCGGCGGCGACACCTCCACACCCACCGCAGCGTCGGCAACACCCGCCTCGACCCCACCACCGGTCTCGCTCTTGACGTCACCCTTCACCACACCCGACACCACCGGAACCGGCCGCACCCCACCCACCGCCGCCAACGCCGCATCCAACGTCCCCACATCACCACCACCCGACCCACCCCCACGACGCCCACCCCCAAACCTGCTCAACGCCCCCAAAACACCCGCCGTCAACGCCCCCGGAGAATCCGTCACCACATTCACCAACGGCGCCGACACCACCGCCGCCCCCACCTGCCCACCCGCATACACCACATCACCCACCGCCGACACATACCGCGGAACTCGCCCCGCCACCGCCACCGCCACCACCGCCGACCGCCCCACCACCGCACCCCCCAACGCCGCCGCATGAAACACCCCCGCAGTCGCCCCACCGATAAAACCCCCCTCCACCGCCGACAACACCGACCTGACATCCACCTCATCCCGCAAACCCGCCGCCTTCTGCACCCCCTGAATCCCCAGATCCATACCCCCCATCAACCCCGCACCCATCACCCCGAACTTCACCGCCTGCTTCCCCGTCACCACCACCGCACCACCCACCTCCCGCCACGTCACCGCCCCCAACCGCGCCGCCGCCGCCCCCGCACCCGACCTGATCGCCGCCGACGCCCCCGCCACCGCCGCCTCCACCGACAACGACCCCAACCTCACCAGCAACTCCCGGAACAACGCCCACAACCCCACCCGCGCCGCCGCCTCCACCACCGGCACCAACAACGCACCCACCACCGACGACAACAACGACACAATCGCCGCCAACGCCAGCAGCGACATCACCACCATCTCGATCTGGCCCTTGACCGTGTCCGCCGCGCCCCTCGTCAGCATCTTCGACAACTCACGCCCCGCCGTGATCCCACCCTCCAACCCCGACACCGCATCCCCACCCAGCCACCCACCGACAAACTCCCCCACCTCACCCACCAACACCGCACCCACCTCAGGCGACAACTCCCGCACCACCCCCAGCAACTCCTCCAACCACCGCACACACACATCCCACGAATCCCGCAACGAATACAACCGAGCACCATTACCCTCCGGCCACGGCGCACCCAACACCTTCAAAAAATTCTGCACACCATCCGGCAAATCAGCGACACCCGAACCCCGCAACACATGAACCCGGCCCACCACCTCCGCATCCGACATCCAGTCCGACAACCACACCACCCCCCTCAGCAAGTGCACGTGCGCCATCGCCGCCGGAGTCACCGCGGGCCGCGACCCGGTTCCTCGGCGCTTCCGAGCACACAGCATCGTCCTGCACGCAGCGGCAATCGGCAGCAGTCGTTGCCCGCACCCTGCTCGATCAGCCGGACAACCCTCACGAACAGACTGCTCGTCGGCGGCCCTTCCCGATCGGTCCACGACAGAGGTGGACGGACGCTGACGCGTCCGTCCACCTCGTACCTTGCGTCCGGCCCGAGATCAGTTCCGGACGGAGTACTGGTCGTTGTCGTACACCGCGACCTCGGCGCCACGCGGGGCGCTGTAGCCGAGAGAGCCGATGTAGCGGTCGGGGTTGTCGGCGTAGACCACGTCGACCTGTTCCCAGGAGCCGTCGCCGCCGAAGTCGAAGCGGACACAGATGTTGCCCGACGGGACGGTGCTGCTTCGCATGTGGTCGCGCCAGGGAAAACTGACGTACGCCCCGTGGCTCGAGTAGTTGCAGACATCGATCTGCCCCGCCCCGGCCGCGGCCGCGACACCGGGGACGAGCACGGCCGCCGCGGCGGCCGTGCCGGCAACTGCGGTCAGTTTGACCAACCTTCGCATCACGCTCGAACTCCTTGCAGATAAGGGAACCAGGAAGCCTCAGCTTCTCTCCCGCAGGACGCGAAATGAGCTGGAAGGGAAAAACTGACAACGCAACCTGCACGTTGAGGCACGACAGACGCCGCCCGGTCTCCGCGTCGATCGAGCCCGACCTGGACCTTTCATGCACACCTGGTGCCATGAAAGGACATCGATCACGTCGTCCGGCGCCCCGCCGGGGTGCGGGGCGGTCTACTTCCCGCGGCGAGGCGTCTCGAAACTGATCACGCCGCGACACCAGAATGACGAGGAGCCATGGCCGACACCGTAGTGCTGGACACCGATCTGACGCTCGACCGGTTCGTCGCGATCGCTCGGCACGGTGCGCGAGTCGAGTTCGCACCGTCCTACGCGGACCGGGTACGGAAGTCCCGCTCGCTGGTGGAGCGATTCTTGCTCGAGAACCGGCTGATCTACGGGGTGACCACCGGCTTCGGGGACAACTACACCGAAGTGATCGCGGCGGATGACGCCGTCGAGTTGCAGCGCAACATCGTGCGTTCTCACGCCGTCTCGGTCGGCGCCTGCCTCGAAGAGGAAGTGGTGCGCGCCATCTGGCTGATGGAGCTGGTGGGGTTGGGAAAGGGCTTTTCCGGGGTACGCCTGGAAACCCTGGACCTGATTCGGCACCTGCTCAACACCGGAGTGTGTCCTCGGGTGCCGGGAGAGGGGTCGGTCGGGTACCTCGCGCCCGAGGCACACATGGCCCTGGTGCTGATGGGCGAAGGCCAGGCCACGGTCGACGGCGAACTTCTCGGTGGCCTGGACGCGCTTCGCCGGACGGGGGCCGAACCGGTGGTCTTCGGCGCGAAGGAGGGGCTCGCGCTCACTAACGGAACCCACTCGGTGACGGCGATCGGAGCCCTTGCCGCCTACGACGCGGACCGGGTCGCACGGCACTGCGACCTCGCCGCCGCCATGTCCTTCGAAGCGCTCAAGGGGAACACCCGGGCGTTGGATCCCCGGCTGCACGCTTTGAAACGACACGCGGAGCAGAATGGTGTGGCCCGCAATCTGAGCCGGCTGCTGCATAACAGCGTGATCTGCGCCCGGGACCGGGGCAACCGGCTGCAGGACCCGCTCGGTCTTCGTGCTGTGCCGCAAATGCACGGCGCGGCGCGGCGCGTGCTGAAGAACGCCGTGCAGGTGGTCTGCGAGGAGCTCTGCTCGGTCGGCGACAACCCGGTCATTTATCCCGAGGGCGAGGACGGCGAGGTGCTGACGGGCGGCAACTTCGACGGCACCTACGTCGGCCTGCAAGCCGATTCGGTGGTCAACGCGCTGGCCGTGCTGGCCAAGATCTCCGAGCGCCGGACCGACCGCATGGTCAACGGCCACTTCAGCGGGCTTCCGGCGTTCCTCGCCGCGCAGCCGGGGCTGCACAACGGCTACATGATGCTCCAGTACACCGCCGCCGCACTGTGTATGGAACTGCGCGCGCTCGCTTGGCCGGCGTCCGCCGATACCGTCCCGACTTCGGCGAATCAGGAGGACGCGGTGAGCAACGCCTACCTCGCGGCGACGAAGGCGTACCGCGCGGCCGGCAAACTGCACTATGTCGTGGCCATCGAGCTGTTGTGCGCCGCGCAGGCACTGGATTTCCTGGTCCCTGATCGCCCCGGTCCGGCGACCGGGGCGATGCACCGGACCATCCGGGCGGCGGTGCCCACAGCCGAAGCCGACCGCGCGTTTCACGCGGACATCGGGAGCGTGCGGGAAATGATCAGAGCGGGAACGCTGCTGGCGGAATGCGAAAAGGTCACTGGTCCCCTGGAATGAGCCCGGCCGGGGCGTCTCACATGCGGTAGTGCTTCAGCGGCTCGGACAGGCCCCAGCGTGGGATGATGGTCGAAGCGAGTCCACTACGACGGGAGATCCCGAGCTTGCGGTACACAGTGGACAGATAGAGTTCCACCGTGCGCAAGGCGACGTGCATGCGCTCCGCGATCTCCTTGTTGCTGAACCCGGAGCGGGCCAGGTGGGCCACCCGGAATTCCTGCGTGCTCAGGCTGCGGAACGGCCCGTCCGGGCGCCAGAGCTCGAGGACGGCGTCGATGCACTCGACGCAGTACTTGTTGCCGGTCTGCCGGGCGATCTCGCGCGCGCCGAGCAAGGCCTGCTCACCCTCGTCGAACCGGCCCTCGAGGTTCAGGCGCGATCCCAGTGTGTAGAGCACATGGCGGATTTCGTACTTCTCCCCGCTCTGTTCCAGCAGCTCGGCAGCGGTGCGCAGCAGCTCGTCCGTCGCGGGGTCTTCGGAAACCAGCGCGTCGACCCACAGGGCCTTGCCGACCGCGGAGGCGGTGCCCCAGCGGTGGGCTTCCATGAGTTCCTCGCGGGCAAGTGCCACGGCGAGGTCCGTGCGGTCGACGGCGCGGGCGCACCGGGCCGCCGCCGAGCGCCACGGGATGACCGCCGGGTTGATCACCGCCCACCTGAGCAGTTCCCGTCCGCAGCTCAGGAACTCCTCGCAGGCCGCCTGCGGGCGGCCGGCCGCCTCTTGCAGGAGACCACGGGCCCAGAGCAGCTCGGCTCGGTCGCCGGCGTCGGTCAGCACGCCGTCGAAACCGTGCTGGTGGAGGAGCTCCGTCGCGTCCTCGACCTCACCGAAGTCGACCAGCGCGGCCACGGTCCACGCCACCGCCAGGCTGTGCAGCTGGGGGAAGACGCCCCCGGCGAGCAGTCGCGAGAACAGGCCGACCGCGACGAGCGGCTCGCCGTCGAGATAGGCCAGGCGGGCCCGCAGCAGCGTGAGGGCGTCCCGGTAGCGCGGCGTCTGCGTCCAGGCCGGATCTTCCGCGGCTTGTTCGCAGTGGTCCCGGGCGATGTCGACGCGGTCCGAGTACACCAGGGTGAGGATCGCGTGCCAGAAGGTGCCGACCTCCCGCCGCCCCGGCGACGCGAGCACGGCCTCCGCCGTGGCGACCGCCTCGTCCCGGTCGCCGATCCGGTTGACCAGGAGCAGGGCGCGCATCGAGGCCGGCCGCTCGTCCGGGACGGCCACGCGTTCGCCCACGATCCGGCGCGCCGGGTCCGGCCGCGGACCGCCGGCGATGTAGACCAGGCCGGCCAGCTCGGGCGCGGTGACCCCGGCCGGCCCCGCTTGGATCAGGCCCAGGGTGTCGAGGACGGTCTTGTTCGCTTCGCTCCACCGGCCCAGCCGGGCGAGCTCGGCCAGCGTGGTACGGGTGGCCGACAGGCGCGCTGACGGGTACTCGACCGGGTCCCGATCCTTCCGCGTTGCCACTCAGTACCCGCCCGATCCACCGTTGTGCGTGCTCACGGGCCTGTCGGCCCGCATTTCGTTGATCTTGACAACCCTTGCCGACCCACGGTAGGTCGCGCCGGCGTGGTCGTCAAATGAGGGTGTCCCGATGGACACCAGGCTTTCACCTGCCTGTCCGGCGGGGTCGGCGACCTGCCGTCCGCGACGGGCTGGGACCAGCACCCGACTGGAACCCTTCCAGCCTGACGCGGCGCCATGCCGCAGGTCGGCTTCAAGGCACGCTCCGGACATGAAGGAACAACTCGACACTGTCAATGACCACTCTCATACCTCTCATATGCTCGTTGCAGCGCTTCTCCTCTTTTGCGTTCGACAGTCCGGAGATTCTCAGGACGAGTCATGAAGCCCTCGGGTCCGGCAAAGAACTGGGCAACAGTCCTGGCTGCGTTCTTCCCGCCGGCTTGGACCATTCTGGCCACTATTCGTTCGAGGTCGACCTGGGAAACTCCGTGATTCAAGTCTCGCTCACGCCAAACGATATTCTGCTCGCTGATGGCTGGAACTGAGCGGTGGTAGGCGATCAGGCGGCGAGCTTCAAAAATTCCAGCCTCTATCTTGAGTGGTGTTTTCCTGAGCAATCTCGATGTGAGTGCGATTTCGACGGAAAGCCAGTCTGCGATGGTGTGGGAATCGTAATTTCCTGCAAATGCCCAGGGTTTTGCCCCCGCGGCATAGAACAGGTCATCAATTACCCCGTATTCATTCGTTTCCTCGGCCCTGTTGAGTCGATCGGCCGACACGCCGCCGTATGCGTCGTTCGCCTGGCTTCGCAGGAGACCGGACTTGAGCCTCCGTCCGTGTTCAGCGCCAAATCCAGATGCGCTGAAGCCCGCGGTGACTGATCGGATCGGACTGACATTTCGTCGCCGGCTGTGATGCGAGCCGTGAGGCCCAGCCCGGTCCCGTTGGGTTGCCGGGCCCAGCCCGGCCCGGGCCGCGGAGGCAGCCTCGAGGTGATTCCGGCCGGAGGCGGATGACTTGGCGGGCCTTCCGCCGCCCGTCCTCGCCGGTTCTCTGCGGGGCGCATCACGAGTCGTCGGAGGCGGCAAGGCGCCCACTCGCCCCTGCGGTGGGCCTGGGCGAACAACGCCACACGTCTATATGGACCATCGCGGGGGCCAGGCGAACGCCACAGAACCCAGCGGCTGCTCGGTTTCCGCCAGCGCAACGCCCACGCCGTGCTAGGGCGCTCGGCTACCGACCATACGTGGCCGACCACACGGACAGACCCCGGTTGGTGATCACAGTTCGTGCCGGTGAAAGGGCATCGAGGAGCACCGGACTGGCGTCACCCGGCCCCTGTACTTTTGCGATGTCGAGTTCGTCGTCGGCGAGGGAGACCCCGTGGCTGACCAAGCAAGTGGTCAGCGCGGTGACTTCGAGGATGACCGGCACGCCGCGCTCCGGCACAGAGTCTCCTGTGGTGCGCGAAATGCGTTGCCGTGGAGAGTGCCGAATCAGATTCTGCCGGATTCTCCGTGTCTTGAGTCGTCGAGATACGGAGGGCAGCAACGTGCAGAACATCTTTTCCGATGCCGTCGATGGCCTTGCAGAAGTACCCGACGAATCCGTCGACTGTGTCCTGGCACGGCCGGACGTTCGTCTTGTCCCGGCCGATGCCGCGGTCATCGGTCTGCGGGGCGTCTGGTCGGAGGTGCGCCGAGTGCTTCGCCCCACGGGTACGTCGTGGCTCACCTTGTGCGACCACCGTGTCGATGGTTCGCAGGTCGGCCTTCCCTGGCGCGTGGCGTTCACCCTGCAACGCGCGGGATGGCTGCTTCGCAATGCCATTGTGGATGGTGCTGGCGAGAGCTGGTCTCCGCCCCGGATGACGTTTCTCCTGGTGCGGCAGCCGCAGTACTACTTCGAACTTCGTGTTCCGCGATCTTCTGGTCCTCATCGTGGTGATGTCGTGCTCTCGGGAGAGCAAAGTGTCGATGAGCGCTTCGCAGCCGTCGGCTGTCCGGCGGACGGCATCACCCTGAGTTTGTTCGGTGGCGAACGGGTTCAGGCCGACGCATGACCATTTATGACGACGGACAGACGATGCTGTGTAGTGGTGATGCTGTCGAGGTGGTGCGGCAGCTGCCGATGCACTCGGTGGACTGCGTGGTGACATCACCGCCGTACTGGGGACTACGGGACTATCGAGTCGGGCGCCAACTCGGTGCAGAGGCGACCGTCGATGAGTACGTCGAGCGCCTTGCCCTGCTCTTCGACGAACTGGCCGGGGTACTGGCACCGTGGGGCACGGTGTGGCTGAACCTGGGAGACAGCTACGGCGGTTCGTGGGGTTACTACGTCGCTGCTGGCTCCGGCGCACGCACCGCAGCACAGCGGTCACGGAACCCCTATGGGACGCATCGACCGCCGCAGGCATCGTCCCGCGCGAAGGATCTCGTCGGCGTGCCGTGGCGAGTGGTACTCGAACTGATGAGCCGCGGCTGGCTGCTGGAGCGTGAGATCATCTGGCACAAGCCGAACGCGCGGCCGGAGAGCGTCCGAGACCGGTTCGCGCACCAGTACGAGAACATCTTCGTGCTGGCCCGAGACCGGCGAGACCGCTGTGAGACCGGTGAGACGTCGGTGTGGAGCGTCTCGTCGGACCGCGGCCGAGTAGGGCACCCGGCGAAGGGAACGCTGGAGATCGCGCGTCGCTGCGTGCGGATGGGTTGCCGTCCAGGCGGGACGGTTCTCGATCCGTTCTCCGGCAGCGGGACCACCGGGATCGCCGCGCGAGAGCACCGGTGCCGGTACATCGGTGTCGACCTCAACCCGGAATGGCACGAGCTTGCCCTGCAACGGCTGGGGCTCAGCAATGGCAGCTGAACTGGAGCACGCGATGACGCTGGCCGAGGTGGCCGCGCTGCCGGCAGTCGTGGACCTCATGACGGCCGCTCGGGCGCTGGGGATCCGCCGCACCACAGCGTATGCCCTGGCCCGGGGTGGCTCCTTTCCTTGCCCTGTCGTCCGGGTCGGCGGGTCGTATCGGGTGCCGACGTCGGGGTTGTTGCGGTTGCTGGGGCTTGCCACCTGATCAGGTGATCTTTCCCGGGCTCGGGCTTCCCCGAGTGGTGCCCGCAGCGCGAGCATTCGGGCTGGAGAAAGCCCTTGGTGGGTGCTTGACGAACGAGAGGTGAGGTGTCCTCAGTGGCCAACGGCTCGGTGTTCCGGCGGTGTTCGTGCCGGGACGAGAACAAGAAGTCGCTCGGCAGCGCGTGTCAGAAGCTGAAGAACAAGCGGCACGGTCAGTGGTTCTTGCGGATCGAGCTGCCTCCGGACGCCGAGGGCAACCGTCGGCCGCGGCGCCGTGGTGGCTACGAAAGCGCGACGGAGGCGGAGAAGGGGCTGCAGCGGGTGCGAGACCTGCTCGGTATCGCGGAGGAGGGCGATACCGAGACCTTGGGCAGGATCGGAGACTTGCTCGCGGGACTGATCTCGCAGAAGCAGCCGTTGCCCGAGATCGATGCGGTGCGTCGTCTCGTCCGGGCGGGAGCTCAGGTGCTGGAGCACCCGATGATGGAGGCGGTCTTCGACAAGTTCCTGGCGTTGAAGAAGCGCACCGTGAGCCGGAACATGTACCGCTCGTACGAGTCGCAGATCCGGTTGTACTTGCGTCCGCACTTGGCCAAGGTGCGAGTGGACCGGTTGCGGGTCGGGCATTTGGACGAGATGTTCGAGGCGATCGTGGAGCGCAACGATCTGATCGGCCAGTACCGGGCCAGTGGGGATCCGGAGAAGGTCGCGGCGGTGAAGTGGCAGCGCCCGGTCGGGCCGGCCTCGCTGCACCGGATCAAGGAGACGCTGCGGGCGATCTTGCGGCCGTATGTCGATCAGGGCTTGCTGACGCACAACGTGGCGAAGCTGGTCCAGTTGCCGCCGGCGGTGCGTCCGACGCCGAAGTTGTGGACTCCGGAGCGGGTCGCGTTATGGCGTCGCACGGGAACTGTCCCGTACCCGGTGATGGTCTGGGACGGCGAGCAGACCGGCCAGTTCTTGGACTTCGCGATCAACCATCCGCTCTATCCGCTGTTCCATCTGATCGCCCACACCGGCTTGCGGCGCGGCGAGGCGTGCGGGCAGCGCCGCTCGGACACCTTCCTCGACGCCGGGAGCATCGAGGTGGCCAACCAGATCGTCCAGTACGGCTGGGAGACCGGTCAGGGCAAGCCCAAGACGCCGTCGTCGGAGGGGATCGTGCCGATCGATCCGAACACGGTGTTGATCCTGCGGGTCCATCTGGCTCTTCAGGACGCGGCCAGGGCCAAGTTCGGTGACGGCTGGCCCGATCACGACTTGCTCTTCACCAAGCCGGACGGCAGCCCGCTGCACCCCGCCGATGTGGCTGACGAGTTCGCCCGGTTGATCACGCTGGCCGGCTTGCCCCCGATCACCCTGCACGGTCTCCGCCACGGGGCGGCGACGCTGGCGCTGGCGGCGGGGGTGGACATCAAGGTGATCCAGCATGCTCCGGCACTCGTCGATCAAGGTCACGATGGACCTCTACACCAACGTCGGGAAAGAAGTCCTGGACGACGCCGCCCGGAAGCTCGCCGGAGCCATCCCGCGGCGGCCGCTTTCACTCCCTGGCACTCTCGGGCTCCCCTCGGGCTCGCAAGAGACCACTGTGGACAGTCCAGAAGCGGAAGAAGAAGTTCCGGAAACCACAAATCCCCAGGTTGAAGAGATTTCAACCTGGGGAGTGAGGGTGCGCCATCAGGGACTCGAACCCCGAACCCGCTGGTTAAGAGCCAGCTGCTCTGCCAATTGAGCTAATGGCGCCGGTGTCTGCCGGAGGTTTCCCTCGGCGACGTGGAAAAGATTAGCACCAGCCGCCGAGCCTGTTTCAGGGGGGTCCCCTTGTGCGGGTTCGGGCGTTCCCGCCCCGGTGTCCGGGCTGGTCGGGCACACTGGAGCCGGACATGGACGACTAAACAGGCGGGTGGCATGAGGCGTTCGAGCGGCAGGTGGGCGCGGTTGCTGGTGGCCGCGGGGGTGATCGGCCTCACGGTGGCCGGGTGCAGTGGCAGCCCTTCGGGTGAGACGCCGCAGGTGACGACGTCCGCGTCCGCGCCGAAGCCGGTGTTGAAGGCCGCCGCGCTCACGCTCACGCCGGCCAAGGACGCCAAGGACGTCGCGCCCGGTGAACCCGTGAGCGTCGCCGTCGCCGACGGGAAGGTCGGGGACGTGAAGCTGACCGGGGCCGACGGGAAGGCCGTCGGCGGGAAGCCGCGGGCGGACGGCGCCGGGTGGGACTCCGCCGAGCCGCTCGGGTACGGGAAGACCTACAAGCTGACCGCGACGGCCACCGGGACCGACGGGAAGCCGGTCACGTCGGAGTCGAGCTTCACGACCGCCAAGCCCGCCCGCCAGCTCGGCGTCTCGGTGAACCTCGTCGAGGGCGAGACCGTCGGCGTCGGGCTGCCGCTGATCTTCACCTTCACCGGCAACGTCGCCGACAAGGCCGCGGCCGAGAAGGCGCTCAAGGTCACCGCCGAGCCGGCCACCGAGGGCGCGTTCCGCTGGTCCGGCGACAAGCAGGCGACCTGGCGGCCGAAGGACTACTGGAAGAGCGGCACCAAGATCAAGGTCGACGCCGCCGTCTACGGCAAGCCGCTCGGCAACGGCAGCTACGGCCGCGAGGACAAGACGATCACCGGCGCCGTCGGCGACAAGCTCGTCGCGGTCGCCGACGGCGGCACCCACCAGATGACGGTCTCCGTCAACGACAAGGAGGTCAAGACCATGCCGACCTCCATGGGCAAGCCGGGCCACACCACGCCGGCCGGGACCTACACCGTGATGAGCGAGCACACCGGCTACACGATGGACTCCGGCACCTACGGCGTCCCCGAGGACACCCCCGGCGGCTACCGCACCTTCGTCCAGTACGCCGTCCGCCTGTCCTACAGCGGCATCTTCTACCACTCCGCGCCGTGGTCGGTCCGGCAGCAGGGGCACAGCAACGTCAGCCACGGCTGCCTGAACCTGTCCACCGAGAACACCAAGTGGCTGATGGACACGTCCAAGAAGGGCGACGTCGTCACCGTGCAGAACAGCGGCGGCCCGAAGCTCGAATCCACCGACGGCTGGAGCGTCTGGCAGCTGTCCTGGGACGAGTGGCGGACCGCCGCGAACTAGCGGTTGTCGTACTCCTCGCGGGCCGCGTCGATGTGCGGCAGGTGCTCGATGCTCCACGCCAGCAGCGGCGCGGTGGCCTCGCGCAGGGTGCGGCCCATCGGCGTCAGCTCGTAGCTGACGTGCGGGGGCATGACGGCGACGACCGTGCGGGTCAGGATGCCGTCGCGCTCGAGGTCGCGCAGGGTCACGGTGAGCATCCGCTGGCTGATGCCCTCGACGGACCGCTTGAGCTCGGTGAACCGCCGCGGCCCGTCCTTGAGCATGCGCACGACCAGCAACGCCCACTTGTCCCCGACGATGCCGAGGACTTGGCGGGCCTTGCACGGGTCCTCCATGGTTACCTCCTGGGAACCGGGGCACCAAAATGTGCCGTATTGCCCGGTGCGCGTCGAGTGGATCACGATGGTCTCGGTTACCAAATGGTACCGAGGCACGAGGAGGAACCACTCGACCATGACGACATTTCTGCTGGTACACGGCGCTTGGCACAGCGGACGCAGCTGGGACCGCGTGGTCCCGCTGCTGGAGGCCGCCGGGCACCGGGCGTTCGCGCCGTCCCTGACCGGCTACGGCGACAAGGCGCACCTGCTGACCCCGGACGTCGGGCTCGGCACCCACGTCGACGACATCGCCGGCCTGATCGAACACGAGCAGCTCGACGACGTCGTGCTCGTCGGCCACAGCTACGCCGGGATGGTCGTCTCGGGGGTGGCCAACCGCGTCCCGGAGCGGATCGCGCACCTGGTCTACCTCGACGCGATGGTGCCCGAAGACGGCGAAACCGCGATCGACGTGATGCCGATCAGCAAGCAGCTCGTCGACGCGGCCGTCGACGGCTGGCGCGTGCCGCCGCTGCCGGAACTGCCGCCGCCGCTCGGCCTGTTCGGCGTCACCGATCCCGGCGACGTCGCCTGGCTGCGTTCGATGCTCTCGGACCAGCCGGTGCGGTGCCTGACGGAGCCGGTGCGGCTGGACGACCCGGCCGTGCGGGCGATCCCGCGCACGCACATCCACTGCGTCGCCGGCCGGCCGGAAGGCATCACCCGGCGTCCCGTCCCGCCGGGCGAGCGGGTGCGGGAGCTGCCGACCGGCCACGACTGCATGATCACCATGCCCGCCGAGCTGGCCGGCCTGCTGCTCGAAGCGAGCTAGCCCGACTCCCGGACGAGCTTCCGCGCCTCGGCTTCGGTGTCGACCGCGGGGCCCGAGCCCCACAGCGGCTTGTTCGCCGTCTCGCGGCTGAAGTACACCGCGACGGCGCCGATCGCGCCGGCCGCCATCATGTACCAGGCGGGCCAGAAGTCGTGGCCGGTGGACGAGATCAGCGCCTGCATGACCAGCGGCGTCGTGCCGCCGAAGAGCGACACGGAGATGTTGAACGCGATGGACAGCGCGCCGTAGCGGATCGCGGTCGGGAACAGCGCGGGCAGCGTCGCGGGCATCGAGACTTCGAAGCAGAGCAGCAGCAGGCCGAGCCCCATCAGGCCGAGGAAGGTGACGACGAGACCGCCGTCGTGCACCAGCAGTATCAGCGGCCAGGAGAGCACGAGGAAGCCGAGGCAGCCGGCCATCATCACGGGCTTGCGGCCGATCTTGTCGGTGATCCGGCCACCGACCAGGATGATCAGCATCATCACGACCATCACGACGATGATCAGCAGCAGGCCGTGCGTCGCGTCGAGGTGCAGCTGCTCGGACAGGTACGTCGGCATGTACGACAGCAGCATGTAGTCGGTGACGTTGAACACGAGCACCAGGCCGATGCAGATCAAGAGCGAGGGCCAGTAGTCGGTGAACATCTTCCAGAACGGCTCGCCGGAGCGGCCGCGCTTCTCGGACTCCGCGGCGTGCTTCTGGAACGCCGGGGTCTCTTCGAGCTTGAGCCGCATGTAGAGGCCGATGATGCCGAGCGGGCCGGCGACCAGGAACGGGATCCGCCAGCCCCAGTCGAGCAGCGTCTCGTGCGGGACCCAGGTCTTCATGCCGGTGACGACGGTCGCGCCGAGCACGTAGCCCGAGAGCGTGCCGAACTCGAGCCAGGAGCCCATGAAGCCGCGGCGTTTGTCGGGGGAGTACTCGGCGATGAACGTCGTCGCACCGCCGTATTCGCCGCCGGTGGAGAAGCCCTGCACCATCCGGGCGAGCACCAGCAGGATCGGCGACCAGACGCCGATGGAGCTGTACGACGGGATCAGCCCGATGCAAAGGGTGCCGATCGCCATCATGATCATGGTGACGGCGAGGACCTTCTGCCGCCCGATCCGGTCGCCGAGGGGCCCGAACACGAGCCCGCCGAGCGGCCGCATCAGGAACGCGGCGGTGAAAGCCCCGAACGTCCCGATCAGCCGCACCCCGGGCGCCACGCTCGCCGGGAAGAATACCTCGGAGATGGTGTCGGCGATGTAGGCGTAGACGCCGAAGTCGAACCACTCCATCGCGTTGCCCAGCGCGGCGGCCGCGACGGCCCGCTTGAGCAGCGACTGGTCGACCACGGTGATGTCCTCGTACCGCAGTTTCTTCTTGCGCAGCGTCACCCGTGAACGTTCCACGAGATCACCGTGCACCCCGGTCGAGACTCCCGCACGTTGAGCCATCCGGTCGTGAGGGTTACCACCGGCAGGCGAAGGCCATCCGGGTGAACCCGGATCGCTACACTGGCCGCGCGCCTCTCGCCGCAGGGCGTTTTGCCAGGTTTTCGAGGGGTGTGCTGCTGCTCGTGGTGCCCCGAGGGGGTTACCCGATGTCGACGGTCGTCGTTCCGGAAGCGCCGGTCGAGCGCAGGTTGCCGGCGCCGCTCTGGTGGTCCGTGCTCTCCGGCCTGCTGTTGCTGGTGGTGTTCGCGGGCTACACGGTGTGGGCCGGGATCTGGACGTCGACCGGCATCTACCTAGAGGACTTCAAGTCCTATGTGGCCACCGGCCAGGCGGTGCGGGCGGGTGCGCCGCTGTACGAGCCGGGCGTGTCCCACCTGCCGACGATCGGCGGCACGTTCAAGTACACGCCGTTCGCGGCCGGGGTGTTCGTCGCCCTGACGCTGGTGCCGAAGCTGCTCCTGCCGATGCTGGCCCTGCTGGTGAACCTGTTTTCGCTGCTGGCGGTCGTCTGGATCTCGCTGGGTCAGCAGGGTTACGCCCGCGACCACGGCCGCGTCGCCGCGACGGCAGCTCTGACGGCGTTGGCACTGCCCCTGCAGCCGGTGCTGATGAACTTCACGGCCGGCCAGATCAACCTGGTCCTGCTGATACTGGTGCTGGCGGACCTGACGGGCCGCAACCGCTGGTGGACAGGCGTAGGCGTAGGAGTAGCGGCGGGCATCAAACTGATCCCGGGCATCTTCGTCATCTACCTGCTGGCCACCCGCCGCTTCCGCGCAGCAGCAGTAGCAGTAGGCGCATTCGCCGTAACGGCCCTAGCAGGCTTCGCAGCCCTACCGGGCGACTCAAAAGCATTCTGGGCAGCCAACCTGGCCGACCCCTCGAGGATCACCGGCGACAGCGACGCAATGTCCCCGGAAAACCAGTCAATCCGAGGCGCCTTGGCCCGCCTCCTGGGCATAGCCGACGTCCCAGGCCCCATCTGGATCCCCGTGGCCGGCGTGGTCGCACTGGCAGCCCTCTGGATCGCGGTCCGAGCCCACCGCGAAGGCCGAGAGCTGCTGGCAGTGAGCGTCATAGGCGCAACAATGGTCCTGGTAACCCCCTGGACCTGGACGCACTACTGGGTCTGGTTCATCCCGTTCTTCGCAATGGCCGCCGGCGGCGCCCTACGCTCCCGCACGTGGTGGCCAGCAGCAATCTTGACGGCGGTCTACCTGCTGACATTCGCCTGGAAGGTAGGAGAGGGACGCTCAAACGTCCCGCTGGTAGGCCTGGTAATCCTCCCAGAGACCTACCCGACAGCAGCCCAGGCGCTAGCCCACACGTTGTACGTGCTCCTAGCCCTGGCCCTACTGGCCCTGGCGGCAGCCCGCCCAGCCTGGCTGAACCCGTCAAAGGAAGACTTCATACCCGCAACCTGACACGCCCGGGCCGACCACACGGGATGGGGGTCCGGGGGCATCCCCCGGCGGGGGTGTGGGGGTTCGACCCCCACAGGAAAAGGCAAAACCCCGACTCGGGAAAGGTCCCGCAAGGGACCGACCAAGTCGGGGCATCGGGGTGAGCGACGGGTTTCGAACCCGCGACCTCCTGGACCACAACCAGGTGCTCTACCAGCTGAGCTACGCCCACCATCTGAGGCAACCGCGTGCGATCACCTCGATGCCGTAATCGTAGCGGGTGCCCGCGCGTGGTTTTCCGGGGGGTTACCCCTGGTGCTGTTCGCGCACTTCAGCGGCGGCGGCTTTGGCTTCGTCGCTGCTGGGGCCGGGTTGGGCGACGAAGGCGACGCGCCGGTAGTAGTCGAGTTCGCCGATGGATTCCTTGATGTCGGCGAGGGCGCGGTGGGCGAGGCCCTTTTCCGGCTTGGCGTAGTAGATGCGCGGGTACCAGCGGCGGACGAGTTCCTTGATGGAGGAGACGTCGACGAGGCGGTAGTGGAGGTGCGCGTCGAGGGCCGGCATGTCGCGGGTGATGTAGCCGCGGTCGGTGGCGATGGAGTTGCCGGCCAGCGGCGCGGTGCCGGGTTCGGGGATGTACTCGCGGATGTACTCGAGGACGCGGCGCTCGGCTTCTTCGAGGGTCACCGTGGAGCGGCGCACTTCTTCGGTGAGGCCGGAGTGGGCGTGCATCTCGCGGACGATCTCGGGCATGCCGGCGAGTTTTTCCTCGTCGGCGTGGATGACGATGTCCACTCCCTCGCCGAGCACGTTGAGCTCCGCGTCGGTCACGAGGGCGGCGATTTCGATCAACGCGTCCTTGCCGAGGTCGAGCCCCGTCATCTCGCAGTCGATCCAGACTAGGCGGTCGGTCACCTGGTGACCCTAACCCGACACGGGGACAAGAGGTGCGTTACCTGCACGTACGGCGCGTTTACGCTCGCGGGGCCGCCACCGGTGTGGTGCAGGACACAGATCGGGGAGTCGCGAGTGACGGAGCAGGGGACGCCGGCGGGCGAGATCGCCGCCGGTTATGCGAGTGAGGGTGCCGCGCTGGAGCTGGGTGCGGTGGTGATCGACGGGCAGGCGGACGCGGGTGCCGCCGTGCGCCTGCCGTTGGCGACGCTGAACCGGCACGGGCTGGTCGCGGGGGCGACCGGGACGGGCAAGACGAAGACGTTGCAGCTGGTGGCGGAGCAGTTGTCGGCGGCCGGGGTGCCGGTGGTGCTCGCGGACGTGAAGGGTGACCTGTCGGGTCTCGCGGCGGCCGGCGAGGCGACCGACAAGGTGTCGAAGCGCTCGCAGGAGCTGGGTGACGACTGGGCGGGGACGGCGTTCCCGGTGCAGTTCCTGTCGCTGGGGACGGGCGGGAAGGGCGCGCCGATCCGGGCGACGATCACGAGCTTCGGGCCGGTGCTGCTGTCGAAGGTGCTGGGGCTGAACGAGACGCAGGAGTCGACGCTCGGCCTGATCTTCCACTGGGCCGACCAGCGCGGGCTGGCGTTGCTGGACACGAAGGACCTCCGGTCGGTCATCACGCACCTGACCAGCGACGAGGGCAAGGCGGACCTCAAGGGCATCGGCGGCGTCTCGGCCGCGACGGCCGGGGTGATCCTGCGTTCCTTGTCCAACCTGGAGGCCCAAGGCGGGGAGGACTTCTTCGGCGAGCCCGAGCTGGACGTCCACGACCTGATGCGCGCCCGCGACGGCAAGGGCGTCGTCACGCTGCTGGAGCTGGACAACCTGCAGGCGAAGCCGGCGTTGTTCTCGACGTTCCTGATGTGGCTGCTGGCCGAGCTGTTCGAGGAGCTGCCGGAGGAGGGCGATCTCGACCAGCCGAAGCTGGTGTTCTTCTTCGACGAGGCGCACCTGCTGTTCAACGGCGCGTCGAAGGCGTTCCTGGAGCGCATCGAACAGACCGTGAAGCTGATCCGGTCGAAGGGCGTCGGCGTCTTCTTCTGCACGCAGCTGCCCACGGACATCCCGAACAACGTCCTCTCCCAGCTGGGCGCGCGGATCCAGCACGCGCTGCGGGCGTTCACCCCGGACGACCAGGCGGCGCTGGCCAAGACGGTCAAGACCTACCCGAAGACGAAGTTCTACGAGCTCGACACGGCGTTGACGTCGCTGGGCATCGGCGAGGCGATCGTCACGGTGCTGTCGGAGCGGGGCGCGCCGACGCCGGTGGCGTGGACGCGGCTGCGGGCGCCGCGGTCGAAGATGGGCTCGATCGGCGCGGAGGCCGTCGCCGCTTCGGTCGCTTCGTCGGATCTGCACGCGAAGTACGCCGAGACGATCGACCGGGAGTCGGCCTACGAGAAGCTGGCCGCGAAGGTGGCTGCGCCTGCGCCCGACGCCCCTGCGCCCGAGTCCGCGCCTGCGCCCGCTCTCAAGAAGGAGAAGGAAGAGCCCGGGATGATCGAATCGGCGATGAAGAACCCGGCCGTGAAGTCCTTCATGCGGTCCGCGGCCAGCGCGCTGGGCCGGGAGATCACGCGCGGGCTGTTCGGCAACCGGAAGCGCTGAGAAAACCTGACGCGACCTGTCAGGTATCGCTGCCAAGCTTGCGCCCATCACCGACGAACAGGGGAAACCAGCCATGACCAGCACCGCCACCGCGTCGTTCGTCCTCGACAAGTGGGAGCCGCAGGCGACCGATGAGGCCGCGGGCACGGAGTTCGCCCGGGTGGCGATCGCCAAGACGTTCACCGGCTCGGTCGAGGGGACCAGCACGGTCGAGATGCTGACGGCGTCCAACGCGACTTCGCGCGCGTACGTCGCCTTCGAACGTCTCGCCGTCTCCGTCGACGGCCGCAAGGGCGCGTTCGTCCTGCACCACACGGCCGACGACACCGGCCTGACGCTGAAGATCCTCACCGGCTCCGGCTCGGGTGAGCTGGCCGGGATCTCCGGCACGGCCGAGATCGGGCCGGACCACACCTTCACGCTCACTTACGAGCTGTAGACAGCGCGAAGGCCGTTTCGAGAGCCCCCGATTGACTCTCGAAACGGCCTTCGCCGTGTTCCCCGCTCCCCGAAGCGGGAGGGACGGGCCGCCCCGAACACGGCCCGTCCACGTCTTTCAGTTGTTCACGATCTGGTCGACGATCTTCTTGGCGTCGTTGATCGGGATGGCGAAGCCGATCCCGACGCTGCCCGCGGAGCCGTTCGCCGACGCCGTCGGGCTGTAGAGCGCCGAGTTGATCCCGATCACGTTGCCGCTCGCGTCGACCAGCGCGCCGCCGGAGTTGCCCTGGTTGATCGAAGCGTCCGTCTGGATCGCGGTGTAGCTGGGCGAGTCGCTGGTCTGGTTCGAGGTGCGGTTGAACGGCGACTGCTGCTGCTCCTGCTCGCCTTGGCCGATGTCGGACAGATTCCGGTTCAGCGCGCTGACGATGCCGGTCGTGACAGTGTTCTGCAGCCCGCCCGGCGAGCCGATCGCGATGACCTCCTGGCCGACGGCGAGCTTGCTCGAGTCCCCGAGGCTGGCGGCGGTCAGGCCACTGGCGTTCTTCGCTTGGACCACCGCGATGTCGGCCTTGGTGTCCGCGCCGACCACACTGGCCTGGTACTTCGTGCCGTCGGACGTCGTGATGACGACGCTCTGGGCGCCGTCGACCACGTGCGCGTTGGTCAGGATCCGGCCGTCGGCGCTGAGGATGACGCCGGAGCCGATCGCCTCGCCCTGGTCGGTGGTGACGTTGATCTGCACGACGCTCGGCGTCACCTTCGCCGCGACGCCGCTGACGTCACCGGACGTGCTGTTGGCGACCGTCTGCCCCGTCGCCGCCGGTGCGCTCACCGACGTCGTGCCGTCCGCCGAGGTCGCGGTCAGCCCGACGATCGCGGCGCCGCCGACGCCCCCGACCAGCGCGGCGCCGAGCGCGGTCGCGCCGACCAGCATCGCGACCCGGCCGCCCCGGCGCGGCTTCTTGAGGGCCTGCGGTGCCGGCGGCTGCGGGGTGAAGAGCGGATTCGGCGCGGCCTGCTGGGGGTAGGCGTACTGCGCGTACGGCCCGTACTGCTGGGTGTGCTGGTGCGGCTGGTGCCCACCGGGTGAGGCGGGGCCGGGCCGACTCTCGTTCTCGGTCATGAACCAAGATTCGCGCCTGTGCTTGTGAACAACCTGTGGAAATCCCTCAGGCTTTGCTGAGAAGAATCAGCTGAGAAAACTCAGGCGGTTCTCAGGCTTTCCGCGCGCCTCAGTCGAAGAACGCCGGAACGTCCAATGCACCTCCCGCCGCTTCGAACTCGTCGTGGACGGCCTTCCGCAGCTCGGCGTCGCCGAGGTAGTCCGCGGCGGTCAGGGCCAGCCCGAGCGCGCCGTCGCGGACGCCCGCGTCACCCGTCTCCGAACCGGCGGCGGCCGCGAACTCCTTGGTGTGCAACGCGACCGTCGGCCCCGAGATCCCGAGCATCGGGTGCAGCGCCGGCATCCGGTAGGAGAGGTTGCCGAGGTCGGTGGACCCGGTGAGCGACTCCGGGACGATGCCGGGCGGCAGTGGCTTGCGGCCGGTGCCGGCCTGGTTGACCGACCAGCGCCCGGCGAGCGTGGTGTTGAACCGGATCGGCAGGTAGGCGGCCTGGGCGTCCCAGATCAGCTCGACGCCGCAGCCGGTCATCGCCGCCGCGCCCTCCGCGATCGACGTCATGCGGGTGGCCAGGTCCCGCAGGGTCTCGGGGTTCTGGGAGCGCAGGTAGAACAGCAGCGCGGCGCGGGCCGGGATGACGTTCGGCCGCGCACCGCCGTCGCTGAACACGCCGTGCACGCGATCGCTCTGCGGAAGCTGCTGCCGCAGCGCCGAGACGCCCTGGTAGGCCGCGACCGCCGCGTCGAGCGCGTTGCGGCCCATGAACGGCTGGGCCGAGGCGTGCGCGCCGACGCCGTGGAAGACCATCTCCAGCTGACGGCGGCCCAGGAACGGGTGCAGCGCGACGTCGTGGCTGAACGGGTGCAGCATGATCACCGCGTCGACGTCGTCGAAGACACCCGCGCGCGCCAGGATCTCCTTGCCACCACCGCCTTCCTCGGCCGGCGTGCCGATGAGGCTGACGCGCCCGCCGAGCTTCTCGGCCACCGCCGCGGCGCCGAGGAAGCCGCCCGCGGCGGTGGTGCAGATGACGTTGTGGCCGCACGCGTGGCCGAGACCGGGCAGCGCGTCGTACTCGGCGAGGACGGCGATGTGCGGGCCGTCCCGCTCGGGCGTGCTCACGCGCAGCGCGGTGTCGAGGCCGCCCACGCCGACGGTCGCTTCGTGACCATGGCGCGCCAAGAGGTCCGCCAGCGCGCCGACCGAGCGGTGTTCCCCGAACCCCTCCTCGGGGTGGGCGTGCAGATCTTGGCTCAACGCCACCAGATCGGGTGAACTGCGCTCGACCGCTGACGTCACCTCGGCCCGGGTCGCCTCGTCCGCGCCGGTGTGCGGCGAGGACAGCGGCTCGGCCGCCGCCACCGCGTCGGCCGTGGCTTCGACCAGGGAGCGGAGGTAGCTGTCGTCGGGCGGGACGGGTTCGGCGTGGGTCATGGGGCGATGCTAACCGCCACCCCCGACAGTTCGCGGCGCTCAGCCCAGCCGGGCCGCCACGATCTGCGTGACCCCGGCGTACCGCTCGGTGATCTCGGTGAAACCGCGGGCGCGCAGGCTCGCCGCGATTTCGCCGCGGTCGAACATCTTCTGGCCGCTGACGATCCCGCCGGCGGACTCCAGCAGCCGCGCGGGCTGCCGGCCGCGGCGCGCGCTGGTGAGCAGCACGATCCGGCCGCCGGGCTTGAGCACGCGCGTGAAGGAGTCCAACGCGGTCTCCGGCTCGGCGAACATGTGGAGCGCGGCGAAGCAGCAGACGGCGTCCACAGTGGACTCTCGCAGGGGGAGGCGCACCGCGTCCGCGCGCAGGTAGGCGACGCTGTCCGGGCCGCCTTCGGCCACGGCCTTGGTGAGCATCGTGCGCGCGCCGTCGAGGCCGATCGCGAGCCCGGCCGGGCCGACGGCGTCGCCGAAGGCGCGGGTGAACCGGCCGGTGCCGCAGGCGACGTCCAGCGCGGTCAGGCCCGGCTTCAGGTCGAGGAGTTTCGCGGCGAGCCGGACCTCGCCCGCCATGCTGGGCCCGGCCGGACCCTTGAGCGCGCGGCCGAGCGCGGGGCGCCAGTACCGCTCGTAGACCCGCGGGAGCAGGGTGGTGCGCATCAGGCGCTGCGTGATGCCGGTGGACGGGCCGGCCTGGTCCGCCGTGCCCAGCAGGTCGAGGAAGCCCGCGCGGGTTTCCGCGGGGGTCTCCAGCAGCTTCTCGAGCCGGTCGAGGGCGGTGGTCGGCACAGGCGCTCCCGTCGTTTCGGATACCGGCAGTATGCCCAAGCCGAGGTCACTCGACCGAGTGAACAACTCCGGGCGCGGGCGTTCGAGGCCCGGAATTGTCGGTGCCCCTTCCTAACGTCGTCGGCGAGGTGGCGATCCACCGATCACCGACTCCGAGGAGGAGACATGGCGGTTTCCAAGATTTCCGCACCGAGCGGGGAGATCCCGGTCCGCGGCCCGTTCGACCTGGCCGCGGCGGCGAAGTTCCTGACCGGGTTCGCGCCCGCCGGGCGGCCGGAAGCGGACACGGAGCCCGGAGCGCTCCGCGTGGCGTTCCCGGTCGACGGCGCGTGGACGCCGGTGGGAGCGGTACTGAGACAGAGATCGCCGGGCGTGGTCGAAGTGGAGGTCCACGCCCCCGAGGAGCACACGGAAGCCGTCCTGGCGCAGGTCACGCGGATGTGCTCGCTGGACGTCGACGCCACCGGGTTCCCGGAAGCCGGCGAGCGCGATCCGGTCGTCTCGATGCTGCAAGGCCTGCACCCGGGGCTGCGGCCGGTCCTGTTCGCGTCGCCGTACGAGGCGGCGTGCTGGGCGGTGCTGAGCCACCGGATCTGGATGTCGCAGGCGGTGCGCCTGCGCCGCGGCCTCACCGAGCGCCACGGCGTGCAGGTCGAGGTGGACGGGGCGAAGCTCTGGTCGTTCCCGGCGCCCGGCGAGCTGGCGAAACTGGAGTACCTGCCCGGCGCACCGGTGCAGAAGCTGCACCGCCTGCGAGCGATCGCCGGGGCGGCGGCCGAGGGCCTGCTCGACGCGGCGACGTTGCGGGCGATGCCGGCCGACGACGCACTCAAACAACTGCAGCTGTTGCCGGGCGTGGGCCGGTTCAGCGCGGAGCTGATCCTGATCCGCGGCGCCGGGCACCCGGACGTCTTCCCGCGTGGGGAGAGCCGCCTGCACGAGATCATGCGCGAGGCGTACCACCTCCCGGACGCGGGAGTGGCGGAACTGGCCGAGATCGCGGAGGCCTGGGCGCCGTTCCGGAGCTGGACGTCGTTCCTGTTCCGGGTGGAGGGCGAGGCCCGGATGCGGGAGTCGCGCTGAGCTGAGCCGCGGCTGTCGTGCTGTCCGCGGCACCCTGATCACCGTTCTCGCCCGAGCCGAGGAAAGGAGGTACACCACCGAGCCGAACCCATACCGGAAGCCGTGGACCTCGCTCCGGTGGGGACTCACCGTAGCCAGATGTCGCCTGTGGTGAGGTGTCCGGGTGAGCTCGCCCGTTCAACTCGCGCTCGACAGCACGGCCCGTGACGTCCCGGCGGCCCTCCAGGCCGCCGCCGACCCGGCCGCGAACCTGCTGGAGCAGGCCCAGACGCCCGCCGTGATCACGCTGGTCGCCGGGGGCGTGGCGCTGCTGGTGGTGCTCGTCGGCGGCACGATGTGGCGGCGGGCGCGCAACGTCGTCACCATCGTGCACGAGGCCGGCCACGGGCTGGCGGCCGTCCTGGTCGGCCGGCGCCTGCAGGGCATCAAGCTGCACTCGGACACCTCGGGCGTCACCGTCTCGCGCGGCAAGCCCGAGGGGCCGGGGATGGCGTTCACCGCGATGGCCGGGTACCTGGCGCCGTCGGTGCTGGGGCTGCTGTTCGCCAGCCTGCTGGGCAACGACCTGGTCGGCACGGTCCTCGTGCTGATCGCGCTGCTGCTGCTCGGCGTGCTGGTGATGGTGCGCAACGCCTACGGGGTGTTCACGGTCGTGGCCAGCGCGGTGGTGCTGGCGCTGGTCGCCTTCGTCGCGCCGGTCGAGGTCCAGGCCCCGTTCGGCTACCTGCTGACGTGGTTCCTGCTCTTCGGCGGCGTCCGGCCGGTGATCGAGCTGCAGACCAAGCGCCGCCGGGGCCAGGCCCGCGACTCCGACGCCGACCAGCTCGGCCGTCTCACGGCGGTCCCGCCGATCCTCTGGGTCCTGGTGTTCGCGGTGGCCACGGTCAGCTGCCTCATCGCCGGCGGCCTGTGGCTGCTGGAGCCCGTGGCCAAGTAACCACGGCCCGGCTGGCACGGCGCGGCGGGCCCGGCATGGCACGGTGGGCCCGACGCGGCGTGGCGGTGCTGCCGTGCTCCGGTACCGCTGGGTCGCGGCGCAGTCGAACCGTGGCGCACATGAGCCGTGGCGCACCTGAGCCCTGGCGCTCCCCACCGGGGAGCACTCGAAGCGTGGCGCACTCGACCCGTGGCAGGCTTGGACGCTGCGCACCTGAGCCGTGGCGCTCCCCGCCGCGGCGCGCTCGGGCCTGTGGTGCGCTCGACCCGTGGCGCCCCCTGGCCGCCGGGCCTGGCCCATGCGGCAAACTGGACTCTCGCTGGTCAGCCGGAGGGAGCCGAACGATGGACGAGGTCGCCAAGGCCGTGGAGGAATGCGCACGGGCTGCGAAGCTGGCCGCGCCGTCGCTTGCCGCAGCCAGTGCGGAGGCCGTGGACGCCGCCCTCGCCGGGATGGCCGAGCGCCTGCTCACGCACCGCGACGAGATTCTCGAGGCGAACCAGGCTGACGTCGAGCGCTCGAAGGCCGAGGGGATGAGCGCCGGTCTGCTCGACCGGCTCACCATCACCCCGGAGCGGCTGACCGGCATGGCCGAGCAGCTACGGCTGCTCGCCGGCGCGCCGCACCAGGAGCGCTCGGTCGAGGTGTCCACGCTGGACGGCGGGCTGCGGCTGGTCGAACGGCGCCGTCCGGTGGGCGTGATCGGCGCGAACTACGAGGCGCGCCCGAACGTCACGGTCGACGTGGCGTCGCAGCTGGTCAAGTCGCGCAACGCCGGCGTGCTGCGCACGGGTTCGGCCGCGCTCGGCTCGGCGCAGCGGCTGCGTGAGGTGGTCATCGCGCCGGCGCTGACGGCGGCCGGCATCGACGCCGACTGCGTCCAGCTGGTGCCGCGCGTGGAGCGCGAAGCCGCGTCCGCGCTGGTGCGGCTGCCGGACCTGGTGCCGCTGGTCATCCTGCGTGGCAGCGGGGACAGCACCCGCGCCCTCGCCACCGAAGCCGCGGTCCACGGCGTGCGCACGCTCGCCCACGCCGACGGCGGCGGCGTCCTGTACGTCGACCGCGGCGCGGACGTCACCAAGGCACGCGACCTGGTCTTCGCCAGCCTCGACCGGCTCGGGGTCTGCAACCGGCTCAACCTGCTGCTGATCCACGAGAACATCCACGACGACGTCTGGCCGGGCATCGCCGACGCGCTGGCCGAGCGGGGAGTAACGCCTTCGCTGGCCCCGCACGAACACGCGATCGGCTACGAGTGGGCCCTGGACTCCGACCGCGAGGCGACGGTCACGGTCGCCACGGTCGGCGCCCTCGCCGACGCCGTCGAGATCGCGAACGAGCAGACATCGGGCCTGGCCGCGGGCATCGCGACCGAGGACGAGGCCGCCGCCGACGCGTTCTTCGACGGCTACACCGGCACGGGCGTGTTCTGGAACGCCCCGACCCGCCTCCTGGACGGCTTCAAGCTCCTCGCGGTCCCGGAAACGGGCATCAACCTGGACAAGGTCCCCGGCCCCCGCGGCCCGGTGACGTACACGGACCTCTACGTCCGCCAGTACGCCGTCCTGCCCGCCTGACCACGACCCGCGGCGAAGGACCTGCTCGGCCGCCACGGACGGCGGCCGAGCAGGAGCCCGTCCGGATCCACAGGGCGACAGCACGCGGGGCGGAACCGGCCGGTCTGGGACTGCGGGCTGACCGCCGTGCCCCTGACTACCGCCAAGTTCTCGCGGCCGTCGCGCAGCACCTCGGACTGCCGTGCCGAGGCAGCTCCCAGAGCTGGAATCCCGTCGGCGCCGAAGCCCGCAGGAATCATTCCGCGCGGCTGGCAATCCGCGCATCGACCCCGCAGTGCCACCCTCCCCGGCGGTGCGACCCCCTGCGGTGCGAAACCTGCCGCGCTAGCGGCGGCGGCGCAGCTGCCGCACCGGGGCTATGCCGGTCAGCGTGTGCAGGTCGTCCGCAGTGTCGGCCGCGTTGGCCACCAGCTCCGGGCGGTCTTCCAGGTCGTGCAGGTGGCGGAAGATCGCCGTGGGGCCGTCGCCGACCGCGATGACCGCCACCAGGCGGCCCTCCGGGTCGCGGGTGAGGCCGGTCGTCACCGCTATCTCGCGACCGACCGTGTCGAGCGTGGTGAGCGTCCGCTCTTTCTGCCAGCCTCGCGTGGTCATGTTCCCCTGCTCCGAGTTCGGGTGGTGACACGTCGTAGACGTCCCGATCGCCCGCGGTGTTACAGCCCGGCATACTGGATCGGGTGATCGACCGGCCGCACGTCCTGCTTTCCGCCGCGCAGTCCCTCGACGGCTTCCTCGACGACACCTCGCCCGAACGGCTCGTGCTGTCCACTGAGGACGACTTCGCCGTCGTCGACCGGCTGCGGGCCGAGGCCGACGCCATCCTCGTCGGAGCCGGGACCGTGCGGGCCGACAACCCGCGGCTGCTCGTCCGGTCGCCCGACCTGCGGCGGCGACGCCTGGATCAGGGGAAATCCGAACAGCCGGTCAAGGTCACCCTGACCACCCGCGGCCTCGATCCCGGCGCGCAGTTCTTCACCGTCGGGGACACCGAGAAGATCGTCTACGCCCCGCCCGGCGCCGCGGACCAGCTCAAGCACGTCGCCACCGTCGTCGACGCCGGCGATCCGCCCGACTTCGGCCGCGTCCTCGACGACCTCGGCGCGCGCGGCATCAAGAACCTGCTGGTCGAGGGCGGTGGCGGGATCCACACGCGGTTCCTCGCCGAAGGGCTCGCCGACGAGCTTCGGCTGGCGATCGCGCCGTTCTTCGTCGGGCAGCCGGACGCTCCCCGGTTCGTCGGGCCCGGGCTCTACCCGCGGCCGCTGCGTCTCACCAGCGCCCGCGAACTGACCGGCATGGCGATCCTCGAGTACCGCGCGGCCGACGAGCCGACCGGCCGGGACGTCCAGCGGCTCAGGGAGGCCATCGCGCTCGCCGCCGACTGCCCGCCGAGCCACACCTTCCGGGTCGGGGCCGTCGTCACCGACGCCGACGGCGAGGTCATCGCGACCGGGCACTCCGGGGAGGGCGATCCGCTCAACCACGCCGAGGAATCGGCCCTCGCCAAGTGCGAAGGCGACCCACGGCTGGCCGGCGCGACCATCTACAGCTCGCTCGAACCCTGCAGCAACCGCAGCTCGCACCCGCGCAGCTGCACCCAGCTCATCCTCGACGCCGGGATCCCGCGGGTCGTGTTCGCCTGGCGCGAGCCGCCGGTCTTCGTCGACGCCCAGGGCACCGAGCTGCTGCGGCAGGCCGGGCGGCACGTCGTCGAGGTGCCCGCGCTGACCCCGGAGGTCCAGCGCGAGAACACCCACCTGACCTTCTGACGAGCGAAGGCCGCCCCGGGAAACCCGGGACGGCCTTCGGTGGAACAAGCTCAGCAGGCGCCGTTGTCGGTCCAGACGCCCCATTCGCCGGTCGTGCCCGGCTCTTCGCCCTGCGTCCACCACTTCGCGGTGAACTTGTGGCTGTTGTGCTTGACCACGTCGTCCTTCACGTAGACCTTCGCCTTGTCCCACTCCGCCGCGGTGCAGGAGCCGCCGCCCGGGGTGGTCGGGGTGGTGGTCGTCGGCGGGGTCGGCGTCGTCTGGGGCGGGGTCGCGCCGGCGAAGCGGACGCTGAACTTCGTGAAGTCCCAGTCGTTCTGCGGCACGTTGCTGCAGACGCCGTTGTCGGTCGTGCCGACGCAGGCGCGGTCGCGGTTGACCGACCAGAACGTGAAGCGGCCCAGGCCGTGGCTGGTCGCGTAGTCGTACACGGTCTGGAAGTCCGCGGTGTAGAACATCTCCGACGCGTCCGACTTGCCGTTCATGCCGGAGAAGCCTTCGTGCGAGTACGCCGTCGCGCTGTCCCAGCCCATGTGCGACATCAGCAGGCCGTGCAGGGCCTCGAGCGCGGACACCTGCGACGAGCCGCCGTTGAAGCCGCCGTCGAACGGCATGATCGAGAAGTTGTTGGGGGAGAAGCCGATCGACTTCGCCTGGTCGAGCAGCTGCGTGCCGAACCAGCCGGTGCCGGCCGCGGTGCCCGGCATGGTCACCGACACGAACAGGCCGGGGTTGTTGGCCTGCAACGTCTTCGCCGCGCCAAGCTCGTTCGCGATGGCCGCGGTGTTCTCGTACTCCGGCTCTTCGAGGTCGAAGTCGATCGCCTTGAGCGAGTACTTCGAGATGACCTGCTGGTACGCGGCGGCGGTGGCGGCCACGGTCCCGCAGGTCTGGCCGAGCTTCGTGCCGCCGTAACCGCCGACGGACACCGAGACGTCACCACCCGCGCCGCGGATCCGGGAGATCACGCCGGCGACGTTCGTGTCCGAGGAGACCGCGGCCGTGCCGTCCCAGGTCGGGCTGCAGCCGCCGCCGTTGGGCGCCAGGATGAACGCCAGCTGGAACGCCTTGAGCCCGGTCGCGTTCATCACGGTGACCGGGTCGGGAGGATTGTTGCTCACGGGCATCAGATACGGCGCCGCGGCGTACCAGTTGTTGCCCAGCGCCGCTGTCGCGGAGGGCGCGCCGATCACGAGACTCACTGCTGTACCGATGAAGGTGGCGGCGGCGAGCCCGACGGCGGCCAGTCTGCTTCTGCGCATGATCTGTCCTCCCGGTGGGGTTCGAGGGTGGTCAGATCATTGGACTAGACCATTTCAAAGTCAAGACGAAGGCGGGGTTACGGGCGAAACCCGAGAAATGTCGCATTCCGAAGACGACGAAAGGCGGTTGCGCCACCGACGCAACCGCCTCCAGTCAAGTCGCTCAGCGCAGGGCGCCAAGAGGCAGGCTCCCACTTCCACATGGATTGGTCGCGGCATCGATGGGGACAACTGCGTCACTCCGACTCCAGGTCGCCCTCCAAGGACAGGTAGACCTCGCGCATCTGGGCCAGCAGTTCGGGGTCCGGCTCCTCCCACAGGCCGCGATCCGCCGCTTCGTTCAAGCGCTCCACGATTCCGCGTAGCGCCCACGGGTTCGCCTTGCGCAGGAACTCCTGGTTCGTCTCGTCCAGGACGTACGTCTCGGTCAGCTTCTCGTACATCCAGTCGCCGACCACGCCCGCTGTTGCGTCGAAGCCGAAGAGGTAGTCCACCGTGGCCGCCAGCTCGAATGCGCCCTTGTAGCCGTGACGCCTCATCGCCGCCAGCCAGCGGGGGTTCACCACGCGGGCGCGGAACACGCGCGCCGTCTCCTCGCCCAGGGTGCGGGTGCGGACCGCGTCCGGGGTGGTGCTGTCGCCCACGTAGGACGCCGGGGCCGTGCCCGTCAGCGCGCGGACCGTGGCGATCATGCCGCCGTGGTACTGGAAGTAATCGTCCGAGTCGGCGATGTCGTGCTCGCGGGTGTCGGTGTTCTTGGCCGCCACCACGATCCGCTTGTACGAGCTCTCCATGTCCTCGCGCGCCGGGCGGCCGTCCAGGTCGCGGCCGTACGCGAAGCCGCCCCAGACCGCGTACACCTCGGCCAGGTCCTTGTCGTCGCGCCAGTTGCCGGACTCCATCAGCGGCAGCAGGCCGGCGCCGTACGCGCCCGGCTTCGAGCCGAAGATCCGGGTCGTCGCGCGGCGCGTGTCGCCGTGCGTCGCCACGTCGGCGTCGACGTGTGCTCGCACGAAGTTCTCCGAAGGGGGCTCGTCCAGGCCGGCTACCAGCCGTACCGCGTCGTCCATCATCGTGATGACGTGCGGGAACGCGTCGCGGAAGAAGCCGCTGATGCGGATCGTGACGTCGATGCGCGGGCGGCCCAGCTCGGCCAGGGGAATCGCCTCGATGCCGGTGACGCGCCGTGACGCCTCGTCCCACACCGGCTGGACGCCCAGCAGCGCCAGGACCTCCGCGGCGTCGTCGCCGGACGTCCGCATCGCCGACGTGCCCCACACCGACAGCCCGACCGAACGCGGCCAGTCGCCGGTGTCCTCGCGGTAGCGGCGCAGCAGCGAGTCCGCGAGCGCCTGGCCGGTCTCCCAGGCCAGCCGGCTCGGGATGGCCTTCGGGTCGACCGTGTAGAAGTTCCGGCCGGTCGGCAGCACGTTGACCAGCCCGCGCAACGGCGACCCGCTCGGCCCGGCCGGGATGTAGCCGCCGTCCAGCGCGTGCAGGATCGCGTCGAGCTCGCCCGCGGTCGCCGCCAGCCGCGGCACGATCTCGTTCGCCGCGAACTCCAGGATCAGCCGGACCTGCTCGTCCGGGCCGCCCAGCTTGTCGTCGATGATCCCGCGCACCGCCGTGACGTCCCAGGAGCGCCACTCCATCGCTTCGATCAGCGAGCGCGCCGTCTTCTCGATCTTGTCCACTTCGGACGTCGGCGCGTCGGAGTTCTCCTTGAGCCCCAACGCCGACCGCAGCCCGGGGATCGCGCCTTGCTTGCCGCCCCAGATCTGCTGGGCGCGCAGCATCGCGAGCACGAGGTTGACGCGCGCCTCGCCGGTGGGCGCGGCGCCGAGGATGTGCAGGCCGTCGCGGATCTGGGCGTCCTTGACCTCGCACAGCCAGCCGTCGATGTGCAGCAGGAAGTCGTCGAACTCGGCGTCGTGCGGGCGCTGCTCGACGCCGAGGTCGTGGTCGAGCTTCGCGGCCTGGATGAGCGTCCAGATCTGTGCGCGCACGGCGGGCAGCTTGGCCGGGTCCATCGCCGCGATGTTCGCGTGCTCGTCGAGCAGCTGCTCCAGCCGCGCCATGTCGCCGTACGACTCGGCGCGCGCCATCGGCGGGATCAGGTGGTCGACGATCGTCGCGTGCGCCCGCCGTTTCGCCTGCGCGCCCTCGCCGGGGTCGTTGATCAGGAACGGGTAGATCAGCGGCAGGTTCCCGAGCACGGCGTCCGGCGCGCACGACGCCGAGAGCCCGGCCGTCTTGCCCGGCAGCCATTCGAGGGACCCGTGCTTGCCCAGGTGGACGACGGCGTGCGCGCCGAACTCCTCCTCCAGCCAGCGGTAGGCGGCCAGGTAGTGGTGGCTCGGCGGCAGGTCCGGGTTGTGGTAGATCGCGACGGGGTTCTCGCCGAACCCGCGCGGCGGCTGGATCATGATGATGACGTTGCCGCTCTGCAGCGACGCCAGCACGATGTCGCCGTTGTCGACGTACAGCTCGCCGGGCGCCGGACCCCAGTGCCCTTCGACGCCTTCGCGCAGCTCCGCGGGCAGCGCGTCGAACCACTCCTGGTAGCGCGCGGCGGGCACCCGGATCGGGTTGCCGGCCAGCTGCTCCTCGGTGAGCCACTCCGGGTCCTGGCCGCCGGCGGCGATCAGCGCGTGGATCAGGGCGTCACCGTCGGGCTGGTCGGTGCCGGTCGGCTCGACGCCCGGGAACGCGTCCGCGCCCAGGTCGTAGCCCAGATCCCGCATCCGCCGCAGCAGCTCGATGACCGACGCGGGCGTGTCCAGCCCGACCGCGTTGCCGACGCGGGAGTGCTTCGTCGGGTACGCGGACAGCATCAGCGCGATGCGCCGCTCCGGAGCGGGCGTGTGCCGGAGACGCGCGTGCGCCAGGGCGATCTTCGCGACGCGGGACGCGCGCTCGGCGTCCGGGATGTACCGCGGCAACCCGTCTTCGTCGAGCTCCTTGAACGAGAACGGCACGGTGATGAGCCGGCCGTCGAACTCCGGGACGGCCATCTGGTTGCCGGCGTCCAGCGGGGAGAGGCCCTCGTCGCTCGCCGCCCACGTCTCGCGGTCGCTGGTCAGGCACAGCGCCTGCAGGATCGGGACGTCCAGCGCGGCCATCTCGGCGACGTCCCACGCCTCGTCGTCGCCCCCGGCGCCCACCTCGGACGGCTTCGTGCCACCCGCCGCGAGCACCGTGACCAGCAGCGCGTCGACCTTGCCCAGCTCGGCCATCATCTCCGGCTCGCGCGTCCGCAGCGACGCCGTGTAGACCGGCAGCGCGCGCCCGCCCGCGGCCTCGATCCGATCGGCGAGCGTGTGCACGAACGCCGTGTTCCCGGACAGGTGGTGCGCGCGGTAGTAGAGGATCCCGATGACCGGGCCGTCCGTGTGCGAAGGAGGCCGCTCGAGGATGCCCCAGCCGGGCTGCACGGCGGGCGGCTCGAAGCCGTCGCCGGTGAGCAGGAGCGTGTCGGACAGGAACCGGTGCAGCTGCGTGAGGTTCGCCGGCCCGCCCTGCGCGAGGTAGGCATGGGCCTCGGCGGCGATGCCCGCCGGGACGTTCGAGAGCTTCATCAGCTCGGCGTCCGGCGTCTGCTCCCCGCCCAGGACGACGACGTGCGCGCCCGAGGAGAGCAGCGTGTCGAGGCCCTCCTGCCAGCTCCGCGGGGTGCCGAGGATGCGGACGACCACGATGCGCACGCCGTCGAGCAGGCCCGGCAGCTCGGCGACGTCGAGCCGCGAGGGGTTCGCCAGCCGGAACTCGCCGTCGCACGAACGCGCGCTGAGCAGGTCGGTGTCCGAAGTGGACAGAAGCAGGATCACGAGGTTCCTCCTCGGGGTCCGCGCCCCGGGTAGACGGGCGCGCCGGCCGGAGTTCCTGGCTTCCCGGAGAGCGGGCTCTCCGGTGACAGTGGCGGGACCGCCCCGGACTCTCACCGGGTTCCTCCACCTGCCGACGCGTGGGTATCGGACTCACTCTCCGGTGCGCCCGGGCGTGGCGTCAAGGTGACGTGCACGGCTCCCGGGTCGGTAGCCTGGTGGCCGGGCTACAGGATCGGGGTAGGGCCACGGTGGATTCCTTCCTCCACGACTTCACCGACGCGCAGTCGAGCCGCCACCCGTACCGCGTGCCGACCGCGGCGGAACTCCGGATCGCCGAAACGGGGTTCGCCGCGTTCCTCGACCGGCGGCCGCACGACCTCGCCGAGCTGGGGTTTTCCGTCGAGGACGACACCCTGGTCGTGCAGGAGCCCGGCACCGAACGCGCGTGGGGGCTCTACGTCGTCGACCGGTCCGCGCCGCCCTCGCTGGTCGTCGAGGTGCCGCACGCCTCCTCCGACCTGCGGACCGAACGGCTCGGCCTGGCCCTCTTCCGCGAGACACCCGGGGCCGTGCTCGTGGTCGGGGGCGCGCACCGCCGGCGGGAGGACCCCGCGCACGAGACCCGCAGCGTCTTCCACGTCGTGACGACGCTGCTCGCCCGGCGCGGCCTGCCGCAGGTGCAGCTCCACGGCTTCGGCGACGCCACCCTGACCTCGGCCGACGTCGTGCTCTCGGCCGGCGCGGCCGAGGCCGGCGACGCGGCCCGCCGGGCGGCGGACCGGCTCACCGCCGACGGCTTCCGCGTCTGCCGGGCCTGGGCCGAGCCCTGCCGGGGCCTGGCTGGCACCACGAACGTGCAGAGCCAGGCCGCCGCGGGCACGCCGTTCCTGCACGTCGAGCTCAGCCGCACGGTCCGCGAGACCCGCCGCGCCGACGTCGTCCGCGCGCTGGTGGACGCCGACCTTCGCAAGCCCTAAGCGGACCGCTCTCCCAGCCGCGGGAACGGCTTCATCGAGAACAGGACCTCGACGTTGACCTCGAAGAAGTCCGCGATCCGCAGGGCCAGGTAGAGGCTCGGGCTGTACTCGCCGCGCTCGAGGTAGCCGATCGTCTGGTAGTGCACGCCCAGCGCGTCGGCCAGCTCGCGGCGGGAGATCGACCGCTCCGCGCGCAGCATCGCGATCCGGTTGTAGACGACCTCGCTCATGACTCACCCCACACGCTGCATGGCCTTCTCCCGCCGTTCGGCCACCGACGAACCCGACTCGCGCCGCGCCATGCGGCGGAGCAGGACCGGGGCCAGGGCCAATCCGATCACGGACCACGCGACGAGCACGGCGAGGGTCGGCAACGGCCGCCACGAATGGCCGATCTCGGCGACGACCGCGCTGTCCGGCAGCAGCGCCGAGCGCATGCCGAGGCCCAGCCAGTACATCGGGAACACCTGCGCGATGCCCTGGACCCAGACCGGCAGCGCGATCACCGGGTAGAAGATCCCGGAGATCGCGCCCAGCCCCATGACCGGCAGCACGATCAGCCCCGTCGACCGCGGGCTGCTGATCAGCGAACCCAGCGCGGCCCCGATCGGCAGGGTCGCGAACAGCCCCAGTACCAGCACGCCCAGCAGGTGCAGGTAGGACCAGAGGCCGTCGGGCCCCAGCGACGGGTACAGGAACAGGCACGGGATCAGGACCACCAGCAGCGACGCCCCCTGCCCGAGCGACAGCGTCGTGGTCTTCCCGACCAGGTAGCCGAGCATGCCGTTCGGCGTCGCCTTCGCCCGCAGCAGCGTGCCGTCCTCGCGGTCGATGACCAGGTAGCTCGCCGCGCCGGTGAGCCCGGTGAACACGATCCCGGCGCCGAGCACGCCGGGCACGGTCGCCGCGCCGAGGGAGAACCCGGTGCCGGGCACCGTCGCGTCGCGCATGAAGAACACCACGCCGAGGAAGAGCGCGGCGAAGACGATCTGGCCGACCAGGTCCTCGCGGTTGGTCCAGGTCTGCTTGAACTCGATCCAGCCGCGGGCCAGCCCGGCCCGCACCGCGACGGTGTTCATCGCGCACCCGCTTCCTGGAGGCCGAGTTCCGTCTCGCCGTCGGTTTCGGCGCGGTGGACGAGTGTCATGTAGGTGTCCTCCAGCGACGCGCGGCGGACTTCGAGATCCGCCACCGCCTCGCCGTGCTGCTTGAACAGGTCGTGGACGTACTTCGTGGCCTCGGTCGTCGAGTGGACGAAGTGCCGGCCGTCGATCGTCCAGCGGACCTCGGCCTCGCCGGCGATCTGCCGGCTCAGCGCGTCGGCCGAGCCGTCGGCGATGATCCGGCCGCCGTTGAGGATGAGGATCCGGTCGGCCAGCTTCTCGGCTTCGTCGAGGTCGTGCGTGGTCAGCAGGATCGTGGTGTCCAGCTCGTCGGACAGCCGGTGCACCAGGTCGTGGAACTCGCGCCGGGCCTCCGGGTCGAAGCCCGCGGTGGGCTCGTCGAGGAAGAGCAGCTCCGGCCGGCCGACGATGCCGATCGCGACGTCCAGCCGCCGGCGCTGGCCACCCGAAAGGGTCTTGATCTTCTTGTGCGCGTGGTCGGTGAGCCCGACCGCCGCGATCAGCTCGTCGGCGTCCCACGGCCGCGTGCACGCCGGTGTCGAGTACGGCGCGTAGTACCGGCCGAGGTGGGCGAGCAGTTCGCGGACGCGCCACTTCCCGTGGTCGCGCCAGGACTGGAGCACGACCCCCAGGCGGGCCCGCCAGTCCTCGCCGCCGTGGGCCGGGTCGACGCCCAGCACGCTCACCTCGCCGGCCGACCGCATCCGGAAGCCCTCGAGGATCTCGATCGTCGTGGTCTTGCCCGCGCCGTTCGGCCCGAGCAGGCACACGACCTCACCCCGGTACGCCTCGAACCCGACGCCGTGCAGGACGTCGTTCGCGCCGTAGCGCATCCGCAGCCCGCTCACGCGGACCACGGGATCCGCTGGATCTCTCATGACCTGACCCCCATCCGACTGATGCGATCGAATGTAGCACACCTGCTACATTCGGTCGGACTTGTGGGGTACCCGGAACTTGACCGGCGGTCATCCGGTTCGCGGTGCATGGGAACTTGGCTGGGGCTGGCCCTTCCGGGCGGCGTGGTGATCCTGCTGGTCATGGCCGCGATCGAGCTGCGGCCGCGCAAGAACGGCTCGCGGTTCAAGGCGCGGCTGTCCGCGACCTACGTCGAAGAGACCACCGCGTTCCTCTACGGCACCAAGCGGCGTGAGCTGGAACACCGGGAAACGATGTCCATGCTCGTCGAGCAGGACGCCGACGGCGCGCCTCCCCGGCGTGACGTGGACCTGGACGCCGGAACGGCCGTGCTGCGCCCGCGTCCGGCCGCGAGGGAGCCCGGGAACCGCGAGTTACAGTGACCTCATGCCGACCCCCGCGCGTGTGCGAGCCGACGCGTGCCCCGGTGTTTTCGCCACCCACGACGCCGCGGACGGCCCGTTGGCGCGGGTGCGGCTGCCCGGGGGTGCGGTTTCCGCCGTGCAGCTGCGGGCGCTGGCCGACTGCGCCGAGGCGTGCGGCGACGGCGACCTCCACCTGACCTCGCGCGGCAACGTCCAGCTGCGCGGGGTGACCCGGCCCGGCCTCGCGGGCCGGCTGGCCGACGCGGGCCTGCTGCCGTCGCCGTCGCACGAGCGGGTCCGGAACGTCCTCGCCTCGCCGCTGAGCGGCCTGACCGGCGGGCTCGCCGACGTCCGCGGGCTGGCGGCCGCGCTCGACGCCGTCCTGTGCGCGACGCCGGAGCTGGCGTCGCTGCCCGGGCGGTTCCTCTTCGCGTTCGACGACGGACGTGGTGACGTGGCCGGCGAAGGCGCCGACGTCTGCTGGCGCGCGACCGGTCCCTCCGAAGGAACCCTGCTGCTCGCGGGCGGTGACACCGGACGTCGCGTGGCTCTGGCTGACGCCGTCTCGACGCTGATCGACGTCGCGCTGGAGTTCCTCCGGGTGCGCGGGTCCGCTTGGCGCGTCGCCGAGCTGGACGACCCGGCGTGGCGCGGGGCGCCGGTGCCGCGGGTCGACGTTCAGGTCCCGGTCGGGATGCTGTCCGCGTCCGCCGCGGGGGTGATCCCGCGGTTCGGGCAGCTCTCGGCCGCGCAGGCCCGCGCGCTGGCCTCCTGCGGGCCGGCGGTGGTCACGCCGTGGAAGTCCGTGGTGCTGCCGGACGCGCCCGCCGATGTCTTCGAGCGGCTCGGCTTCGGTGGCGAGCCCCTGGGGACCAGCGCGTGCATCGGCCGTCCGGGCTGCGCGAAGTCGCGCGCCGACGTCCGCGCCGACGCCGTGTTCCGGTCCGGGCTGCGCGCGCACTTCTCGGGCTGTGAGCGGCGGTGCGGGAAGCCGTCGCAGTCCACTGTGGACGTTGTCGCCGAAGCGGGCGGCTACCGGGTCGACGGCCGGTGGGTGCCGTTCGAAGAGCTGAAAGGAACGCTGTGATCGACTACCTGCGGGACGGTGCCGAGATCTACCGGCACTCGTTCGCCACGATCCGCGAGGAAGCGGACCTGGCGATCCTGCCCGACGACGTGGCCGGCCTGGCGGTCCGGATGATCCACGCCTGCGGCATGGTCGATCTGGTCGACGACGTGCGGTACACCCTCGACGTCGTCGAGTCCGGCCGTGCCGCGCTGGAGGCGGGCGCGCCGATCCTGTGCGACGCGCAGATGATCGCCAGCGGCGTCACCCGGCGTCGCCTGCCCGCGGGCAACGAAGTCGTCTGCACGCTGTCGGACCCCAGCGTGCCCGGCCTCGCCGAGCGGATGGGCACGACGCGTTCGGCGGCGGCCTTGGAACTGTGGCGTGACAAGCTGCCCGGCTCGGTCGTGGCGATCGGCAACGCGCCGACCGCGCTGTTCCGCTTGCTGGAGATCCTGGACGAAGGCGCCGGAGCGCCGGCGGCGATCATCGGCGTGCCGGTCGGGTTCGTCGGCGCGGCGGAGTCCAAAGTAGAGCTGGCGAAGCGGGCACCCGCGCCGTACCTGGTGGTGCACGGACGTCGTGGCGGCAGCGCGATGGCCGTCGCCGCGATCAACGCGTTGGCGAGCACCGAAGAATGACCGGCACGCTGTACGGCGTCGGGCTCGGCCCCGGCGACCCGGAACTCATGACGGTCAAGGCCGCGCGGCTGATCTCGGAAGCCGCGGTGATCGCGTACCACAGCGCGCGGCACGGCCGGAGCATCGCGCGGTCGGTGGCCGAGCCGTACCTGCGTGCGGGGCAGATCGAGGAGAAGCTCGTCTACCCGGTCACGACCGAGACGACCGACCACCCCGGCGGCTACGAGGGCGCGATCGCGGACTTCTACGAGCTGAGCGCGAAACGGCTCGCCGAGCACCTGGACGCGGGCCGCGACGTCGTGGTGCTCTGCGAAGGCGATCCGTTCTTCTACGGCTCGTACATGTACATGCACGAACGGCTTTCCGGCCGGTTCGCCGCCGTGGTCGTGCCGGGGGTGACGTCGGTGAGCGCGGCGTCGTCGGTGCTCGGCCGCCCGCTGGTCCAGCGCGACGAGGTCCTGACGATCCTGCCGGGCACCCTGCCCGCGCCGGAACTGGCCCGGCGTCTCGCGGACACCGACGCGGCGGCGGTGGTGAAGCTGGGACGCACGTTCGGTTCGGTGCGGGAGGCGCTGGCGGAGGCCGGGAAGCTCGACGACGCGTTCTACATCGAGCGCGCGACGTGGGGGGAGCAGCGGATTTCGCCGTTGGCTTCGGTGGATCCCGCTTCGGTGCCGTACTTCTCGCTGGCGTTGCTGCCTTCGCCGGCTTACGCGTCTCGTCAGGCTACCGCGGTCGCTCCGGTTCCTTCGACGGCCACCGGCGAGGTCGTCGTGGTCGGGCTGGGGCCCGCCGGTCCGGAGTGGCTGACGCCGGAGGCCTCGGCCGAACTGGAGGCGGCGGAACACATCGTCGGGTACGGCCCGTACGTCGCGCGGGTGCCGCAGAAGGCCGGGCAGCAGCGGCACGCGTCGGGCAACCGGGTCGAGGCGGACCGCGCGGTGGAGGCGTTGTCGCTGGCCGCTTCCGGCGCTCGCGTGGCCGTGGTCTCCTCGGGCGATCCGGGGGTGTTCGCGATGGCGTCGGCGGTGCTGGAGCAGGTGTCTTCGGGTCACGGCGCGGGCGTCCGGGTCCGGATCGTCCCGGGCGTGACGGCGGCCCAGGCGGCGGCGTCCCGGGTCGGCGCGCCGCTGGGGCACGACTACTGCGTGCTCTCGCTGTCGGATCGGTTGAAGCCGTGGGAGATCATCGAGAAGCGCTTGGACGCGGCCGGCGCGGCGGATCTGGTGCTGGCGCTGTACAACCCGGCTTCGCGGACTCGTACGACCCAGCTCGCGGACGCCCGCTCTGTCTTGCTGCGGCACCGCTCGCCGTCGACTCCGGTCGTGGTGGCGCGGGACGTCGGCGGCCCGGAGGAGGACGTCCGGATCACGACGCTGGGCGAGCTGGACCCGTCCACTGTGGACATGCGCTGCCTGCTGATCGTGGGCTCGTCCCGCACCCGCGCGGAGAACGGCATCGTCTGGACGCCCCGCAGCTACTGAAAGCCGTGAAGGACTCCTTACCGGCCGTAAGAGCCGGGAAGGAGTCCTTCACGGACAACGTCAGCGGGTGGGGTCCTTGCCGTTCGGCTGGCTCGGGCCTGGGCCCGGGGACCACCAGCCGGGGACCGTCTTCTCGCCGTGGATCACCGTCGGGGCGATGCCTTCGGTGAACGGCTCGATCTGCAGCAGCTGGCCCCACGACTGGCTCGGCTGGCCGATCAGGTAGCTCGGGACCTCGGGCTCCTCAGCCAGCTCTTCGAGCCAGCCGATCGGGCCGCCGTTGGTCGAGGACGCCCACTCCGCCTCGTCCGCCAGGCCGCCCGCCGTGATGCGGTACTCCGGGACCTGCGAGATCCCGTCGTGGGACATCACCGGCTGGGCGCACGGGTACACGAACGACGCCGGCCAGTCGATGTACACCGGCTTCGAGCCGATCTTGTCGGTCAACGTCGTGAACGTCGGGACGCGCGGCGCCGACGCCGCGATCCAGCCGTCCTCCGTGAGGTCGTTGTCGACGATGTTGATGCGCAGCGCGTTCGTCTCCGGCGGGAGGTCGCGCAGGTTGATGCGGGTGTCGTTCCAGCCACCCGTGCCCCCGCCCGGCGGGAGCACGAACTGGCTGCGCAGGATCTTCACGCCCTCGGGGGTGTTGACGCCGTAGTCGAGGCTGACCGACGTCGGCCGGCGGGACGCGCCCGCCGTCGCCACCACGACCTGGCCGTCCGCGGGCTTCTCCGTCAGCGCGTACCAGTCGCTGCGCAGGCGGCCCGCGCGCGTCTCGGGGTCGAGGTAGCTCGACCACATCGGCACGTTCTCCGGCGTGAACCCGTGCGGCGGCTCCGCCAGGGGGTCCTTGTCGTCGACCGAGCGGGTGTGGAAGCCGGTCTGGACGCGGCCGTTGTCGCGGTCGGGGTTGGGCAGCGGCGAGTTCTCCGGCGGCTTGGTCTCGTCGGGGACGGTCCGCTGCTCGGACTGCGGGTGCAGGATGCTCGTCGCCGCGTCGCGCTCCACCATGACGTGGTCGGAGAGGTTGCAGCTCTTGCCGAACAGGTGCCCGACGTTCGCCGCGCCCAGGCTGTAGCTGCCGGCCTGGTTGTGGATCGCCCACGCCATCGTGACGAACTCGCCGCCCGCCACCAGGCCGCAGACCACCACCAGCGACAGCGAGCCGAGCCGCAGCGCGCGCAACCGGCCTTCCTGCACCGGTGGCGCGGCGGTGGGCCGGTGCGCGCGGACGTTCTCGACGAACGCGTATACCCCCGCGATCGCGGCCGCCACCAGCAGGATCGTGGACAGCGGGATGCCGCCGATCGACGGCGCCACGTTCGTCCACTGGACGCCGAGGCGCGAGACGAACCAGTACGTGTTCGGCCCGGTCGCGGCCAGCGCGCCGACGACCAGCAGCCCGGCCAGGAACGCGGCGCGGTTGCGTTTGGACCGCAGCACCGTCGAACTGGTCGCGAGGGCCGTCAACGCCGCCATCGACGCCCCGACCGCCGCGAACGCGCCGAAGTGGTGGGTCCACTTCGTCGGCGTCAGGGCCAGGAGCAGGAAGAACAACGCCGTCGTGCCGATCAGGCGGCGCGCGGGGCCGAGCGACGCGCCCTGGATGCGGCCGCGGCGCAGCAGCATCACCAGGCAGGTGGCGGTGCACAGCACGATCAGCAGCACCGGGAACCGGCGTGGCGCCGAGCCGTCCGGCAGGTCGGCGAACAGCAGCTGGTAGCGCGCGAGCTCCTGGAACCACGACAGGTTCGGGCCGACCTGGGTGCGGATCCGGGTCGCCTCCTGGACCGTCGCGAACGTCTGGTCGGCGAACACCACGACCAGCACGAGCAGCCCGGCCGCGGCGACCGGCGCGAGCACCGGCAGCCAGCCGTTCTCGTTGGCGCGCTGGCGGATCAGCTTGAACAGCGGACGCGCGGCGACCAGGTACGGCGCCACCGCGATCAGCCCGGTCGGCGTCGCGGCCAGGGTGAACCCGGCCGCGGTCAGGCCGAGGCACAGCGGCAGCAGCCGCCGCGTCACCAGGGTGCGTTCGACGGCGCAGATCGCCAGCAGCGAGCCGAGCGCGGCGACCGGTTCCGGCCGGACGCCGTTGTTGTAGGGCATCCACCAGACCAGGAACACCGTCGCCGCGGCCCAGCTGGCCGGGCGGCTGGTGCGGACCTGGGCGCCCAGGCGCGGCATGACCTCGCGGCTGATCAGCAGCCAGCACAGGACGCCGAGCAGGAACGACGGCAGCCGGATCCACGGCGGCACCACGCTGACGTGCGCCATCAGCTCGAACACGTGGTAAAACCAGCCGAACGGCGCCTCGGCGACGCCGAACCAGCGGTGGTAGTTCGTCAGGAACCCGGTCTGCTCGGTGACCCGCGCCATGGTCAGGATGTAGCCGTCGTCCGAGGTCACAGGCCCGATGAAGACCCACGCGCCGAGCGCGGCGATCACCGTGGCGTCCCGCATCGTCAGCCGCCACCAGCCGACCGGCGCCCAGCGCGGGGCGCGGCGGGCGAAGCCGGAGTCGCGGCGCCAGACCGCGATCATGCAGCCGATCAGCGACAGCACGGCCAGCACGCCGACGGTGATCTTCAGCGCGGTCGGCGACGTCTGGTACCGCGTGTCCGGCACGACCGAGACGTGCAGCCCGGCGATCGGGTCCTTGCTCGAGTTGATCGAGGAGTAGATGCCGACCACGCGCGGGCGGACGTCACCGTCGGCGTGGAACACCGGCGTCCCGGCGACGGCCAGGGTCATCTGCTTCGCGTCGACGTCCAGCTCGACGTCGCACTTCTCGGCCGGCAGCGGCTGCTGGGCGATCTGCTGGCCCTGGCTGGAGGCGATCAGCACCCCGTTGTCGACGCGCAGCTGCATCCCGACGCCCTTGCCGGACTTCGGGTCGGTGCGGCCGTCGGGCACGGTGGCGAACAGGAGGCCGGGGCCGTTCGTGCGGGCGTCGACCGAACGGACGGCCGCGCACGGCAGTTCGGCGCGCAGATCCTGGGCCCAGTACCCGGTCAAGGGCGCGTTGACGGAGCGGGTGTCGCTGCCGGTCGGCCAGACGACCTCCGCCGTGTCCTGCACCACCGGCAGGAAGGGGAAAGCCAGCGCGCACAGGGCCGAGAGCAACCCCAGCGCTACGGCAATCAGACGCATCGGCGCAACGCTAACGGGTCAGACCGAGGCGGTTCACCCAGACCCCGGGTCACGCGGCGTGAACCGCCCGTGGTGTATCGCCCCGGCCAGGGGACGGCGGCTGCGCCACCCGTGGCGTTCCAGGTCGGGCACGGTTTCGAGCCGGCTGACCGGGCCGGTGCACAGCCACGCGACGGGCCGCACGCCGGCCGGGATGCCGAGCAGTTCGCGCAGGAACGGCTCGCGGTAGAAGCTCACCCAGCCGACGCCGAGACCCTCGGCGGTCGCGGCCAGCCAGAGGTTCTGGATGGCCAGGCAGACCGAGTACAGGCCGGCGTCGGCGATGGCGTGCCGGCCGAGCACGTCGGGCGCGCCGCGCGCGGGGTCGTAGGTGACGACGATGCCGAGGCTCGACTCGAGGATGCCCTCGATCTTGATGTTCGCGAAGGTGCCGGCGCGCTCTTCGCCGAGCTGTCCGGCGAAGACGTCCCGCTCCTCGTGGACGTGCTTCGCGAACCGCTCGCGGGTCGCGTGGTCGTCGACCAGCACGAAGTCCCACGGCTGGCTGAGCCCGACGCTCGGCGCGGCGTGCGCGGCTTCGAGGATCCGCATCAGCGTCGCCTCGGGAATCGGCTCGCCGGTGAACTCGCCGCGGACGTCGCGGCGCTTGCGCAGGACTTCGTAGAACTCTTCGATCATCGGTTCAGCACCCATTCGACGGCCTCGGGCCCGGTCGCGGCGGTCTCGGTCACCGGCCTCGGCGGTCGCCGGACCAGCAGCACGGGCACGCCCAGCTCGCGGGCGGCTGTGAGTTTGGCACTGGTCAGGTCGCCGCCGGAATCCTTCGTGACGAGGACGTCAACCCGGGCGAGCAGTTCGCGCTCGCTGTCCACTTCGTACGGTCCGCGCGCGAGGAGCAGTTCGTGGTGCCGGGGCAGTGGCGGTTCGGGCGGGTCGACGCAGCGGATCAGGAACCAGAGGTCGTCGAGGTGCGCGAAGGCGGGCAGCCCTTGGCGGCCGCTGGTGAGGAAGACGCGTTTGCCCAGGCCGGGGAGTTTCCTGGCGGCGTCGGGGAGGTCGTCCGCCCAGTGCCAGACGTCGTTTTCACCGGCTTCCCAGCCGGGCCGGGCGAGCCGCAGCAGCGGGATCTTCGTGAGTTCGGCCGCCTTCGCCGCGTTGGCGCCGATGCGCTCGGCGAACGGGTGCGTCGCGTCCACGACGGCGCGTACGTCGTTCTCGCGCAGCCAGGCCGCGAGGCCTTCCGCGCCGCCGAAGCCGCCTACGCGCACTTCGCCGACCGGGAGCCGTGGCCGCGCGACGCGTCCCGCCAGGGAAGACACGACGCGCACTCCGCGGTTGGTCAGGTCCGAGGCGAGCTGCCGCGCTTCGCCCGTGCCGCCGAGGATGAGGATCACGAAGGACGTCCGTAGCCGACGGCTTCCCGCCAGCGGTCGAGCGTTCGCATGTTGGCCAGCGTCTCCGCCCAGGTCAGCTCGGGCGCCTGCCGGTCACCGACGTGCGCGGCGACGTGATCCGCTTCGCGCGCGAAGAGCCCCTGGCTCGCTTCGATCTCGATGACCTGGGGTTCTCCGTCGAGCGGGGTGAGGACGATCTGCGACGTCACCGGCTTGCGCAGCGCGTGGATCCACGCCGGCCGCGGCACGTGCAGCTGTCCTCGGCTGCCGTAGACGTGGATGCCGTCCTCCTGCGCGAGCCGGAACCCGCACGAGAGCCGCGCGAGGATGTCGCCGGGCAGTCGCAGCAGGCCGGTCGCGTACTCGTCGACACCGGTCGCGGACAGCTTCGCCATCCCCGTCACCTCTTCCGGCTCCACGACGTCGACGCCGAGCGCCGCCTGCGCGACCAGGCGCGCCAGCGACGTGCAGTAACAGCCGACGTCGAGGATCCCGCCGCCGCCGAGCGCGAGGTCGCCGAGCCGGGCCACCTCGCCGTCTTCACCGTCTTCGCCGGCGTAGCTGAAGGTGACGTCGACCGCGCGCACCTCGCCGATCGCGCCGGACGAGATCAGCTCGGCCAGCCGCCGCGTCTGCGGGTGCAGCCGGTACATGAACGCCTCCATCAGGAAGACGTCGTGTGTGCGGGCCGCGGCGATGACCTCCTCGGCGTCGGCGGCGGTGACGGTCAGCGGCTTCTCGCACAGCACGTGCTTGCCCGCTTCGGCCGCCGCGATCGCCCATTCCCGGTGCATCGGGTGCGGCGTCGAGACGTACACCGCGTCGACCTCCGGATCGGCGAGGAGGTCTTCGTAGCTGCCGTAGGCCTTCGGGATCTCGAAGCGCGTCGCGAACTCGCGCGCCCGGTCGGCGGACCGCGCGGCGACGGCGGTCAGCACGCCGTGCTTGCTCTCGTCGACGCCCGCGGCGAACTCGGCGGCGATGGTCCCGGCGGCCAGCAGGCCCCAGCGCAGGTGCGTCACAACGACTCCGGTTGGTTCGCCCGGTCGCGGGCACTGGAATAGAGGAAGCTGTCCGGAAACCCGGCCGCGGCGAGCACCCGGCCGACGAAGATGGTCGCCGCCCGCGTCATCCCGGCCGCGCGGACCAGCTGCGGGAGTTCGCCGAGCACCCCGCGCACGACGGTTTCGCCGGGCTGGCTCGCGAGCGCCACGACGGCGACCGGGCAGTCGGCGCCGTAGTGCGGGGCGAGCTCGCCGGTGACCCGTTCGACGTGGTTGATCGCCAGGTGCAGCGCGAGGGTCGCCCCGGTGGCGGCGAACGCGGCCAGCGTCTCGCCCGGCGGCATCGCGGTCGAGCGGGCCTGCACGCGCGTGATGATCAGGCTCTGCCCGACCGCCGGCACGGTCAGCTCCCGCCCGAGCACCGCGGCCGACGCCGCGAAGGCGGGCACGCCGGGCACGACCTCGTACGGCACGCCGGCGGCGTCGAGGCGCCGCGCTTGCTCGGCGACGGCGCTGTAGAGCGACGGGTCGCCAGAGCACAACCGGACGACATCGTGCCCGGCCCGGTGCCCGTGGACCAGCTTCTCGACGATCTCCACCAGGCTGAGGTTCGCCGTGTCCACCAGCTCCGCGGACGGCGGGCAGTACGCGAGCAGGTCGGTGGGCGTCATGCTGCCGGGGTAGAGGCAGCCGCCGCAGCGAGCCAGCAGGTCACGCCCGCGCACGGTGATCAGGTCCGCGGCCCCGGGGCCGGCACCGACGAAGTACACGGTCATCGGCTGCTCCCCAGGGTGCGGGCCGCAGTGGCGCGGCCGGACGTTCGTCGTGCGTCGTGGGTGCGGACCGAGGCGGCGCGGCCGGACGGTCGCGGTGCGCTGTAGGCACCGACCGAGGCGGCGTGGCACGACGGCCGCCGCGCGACGCGGGCACGGACCGAGATGGCGTGGCCGGTCGATGGCCCTCGCCCGCAGCCGCGGGCTGCTGTGGTGCAACCGGTCGTTCGCCGTGCGCCGTGGGCACGAGCCGCGGTGGCGCGGCCAGACATTCGCCGTGCGCCGCGGGTGCGGGCCGCGGCCGTGGCTGCCGCCGTGGCACGGCCGGTCATCGGCTGCTCCATTGCGTCACGGTCCGCGCCGGCGTCCAGCCGGTGAAGCCGCCCAGCGGGGCGGCCCGCTCGACCGCGATCCGCAGCAGCTCACCCCCGTGCTGCTCGTACGCCCGGGCCAGGACCTGCTCGGCCTCCAGGGTGACTCCGTGCGCCACCACTCGCGCGCCCGTGGTCAGGCACGCGTCCAGTACACCCGGCACCGTGACGCCGCCTCCGATGAAGACGGCGTCCGGCGCGGGCAGCGCGCTCAGCGCGTCGGGTGCTTCTCCGGTCACCACCTCCAGTTCCGGTACTCCCAGGTCGACCGCGTTGCGGCCGATCCGCTCGGCGCGTTCGGGATCTCGCTCGATCGCGATCGAGCGGTTCATCGCGTGCATCCGCGACCATTCGATGCCGACGCTGCCCGCGCCCGCCCCGACGTCCCACAGCAGGTCGCCGGGGCTCGGGGCGAGGCGGGCCAGCGCCGAGACCCGCAGGTCGCGCTTCGTCAGCTGGCCGTCGTGGGCGTACACGTCGTCCGGGATGCCGATCAGGGGCAGCGCCGGGCCGGTGCACTCCAGCGCGAACACCGTCAGCGGACCGGGATCGCCGGTCCAGCCGTCGAAGATGCGCTCTTCGGGCCCGCCCAGGTTCTCCAGCGCGAACAGCTCGCTCTCGCCATAACCCCGCACGGTGAGCAGGGAGCGCAGAGCCGCCGCGTCGGCACCCAGGACGAGCACCCGCCGGCGCGGCGCGAGCACCCGGGCCGCGCGCGCCGACGATCGGCCGACGAGGGTCACCACCTCGGTCTCCTCGGCGGACCAGCCCAGCCGGGCCCGGGCCAGTGTCACCGACGAGAGCGCGGGCAGCGCCTCGACCTCGTATCCATGAGCCACCAGAGTAGAACCCACCCCCGACAAAAACGGATCTCCGCTGGCCAGGACGCACACGCGGTGGCCGTCGTGCTCGGCGAGCAGCGCGTCCAGACCGGGCAGCAACGGCGAAGGCCACGGCACCGCCGGCACCTCCGCGGGCAGGTACCCCAGCTGCCGCGGCGCGCCGACGACGACGTCGGCGCCGAGGACGAGGGCCTGGGCTTGTTCCGAGAGCCCGGGCCAGCCGTCGGCGCCGATCCCGACCACCGTCAGGCGTCGTGGGCTCCGCGGTGGGACGTCGTCGGAATCCCCGGGTCCCGTTGCAGGTCGACGTGATTTTTCGCGCACGATTTCCCACCCTAAGCGAGGCGGGCGCTGTGCGATGATCGGCCGGTCGCCGACCTCCGCCGCCCGAAGGAGTGCTGTTGAAGCCGTACCCGTTCACCGCCGTCGTCGGGATGCCGGACCTGCGCCTGGCGCTGATCCTGTCCTCGATCTCGCCCGCCGTGGGCGGGGTGCTGGTGCGGGGTGAGAAGGGCACCGCGAAGTCGACCATGGTCCGCGCGCTCGCGGGCCTGCTGCCCGGCGTGGACGTCGTCGACGGCTGCCGCTTTTCGTGCGATCCCGCGGCTCCCGACCCGGTCTGCCCGGACGGCCCCCACGACGGCGCGAGCGGCCACCGGCGGCCCGCGCGGCTGGTCGAGCTGCCCGTCGGCGCGGCCGAAGACCGCGTCGTCGGCTCGTTGAACCTGGAGCGTGCGCTCGCCGAGGGCGTCACGGACTACCAGCCCGGCCTGCTCGCCGCCGCGCACCGCGGGCTGCTGTACGTCGATGAGGTCAACCTGCTGCACGACCACCTCGTCGACACGCTGCTCGACGCCGCCGCGATGGGCCGCGCGACCGTCGAGCGCGAGGGCGTCTCCGTGTCGCACGCGGCGCGGTTCGTGCTGATCGGCACCATGAACCCCGAGGAAGGCGAGCTGCGCCCGCAGCTGCTGGACCGGTTCGGCCTGACCGTCGAGGTCGCCTCCAGCCGCGATCCCGGGCAGCGCGTCGAGGTCGTCCGCCGTCGCCTGGCCTACGAAGCCGATCCCGACGCCTTCGCCGCCGGGTACGCCGACGAAGACACCCGCCTCGCCGAGGAGATCGAGTCGGCGCAACGGCTTCTGCCCGCGGTCAAGCTGCCCGACGACGCGCTGCGGCAGATCGCCGAGATCTGCGCGTCCTTCGAGGTCGACGGCATGCGCGCGGACATCGTCACCGCGCGCGCCGCGGTCGCGCACGCGGCCTGGGCCGGGCGCGACGAGGTGACCACCGAAGACGTCCGCGTCGCCGCCCGGCTCGCGCTGCCGCACCGGCGCCGCCGCAACCCGTTCGACGCGCCGGGGATCTCGGAAGAGCAGCTGGAGCAGGCCCTTCAGGACGCCCAGCCGCCGGAGCCCGGCCCCGAGGACGACGGCCCGGGCAGCGGTTCGACGCCGGAGGACGCGCCGCAAGACGTTCCGCCGGACGTTCCTCAGGGAGGAGACGCGCCGCAGGGGCAGCCCCAGCAGCAGGGCGGGCAGCAGAAGACCGTCGGCGCCGGCGAGACGTTCAAGGCCCGCGTGTTCCGCGTCAAGGGCATGGGCGAGGGCGAGCGAGGCCGCCGGTCGCGCGCGATCACCGACAGCGGCCGCACCATCGGCGTCCAGCCCCCGAGCGTCCGGGACGGGCGGCCGCACCTGGTCGCGACCGTCAAAGCCGCGGCGCCGCACCAGAAAACCCGTGGTCGCGAGGGTGCCGGCCTGAAGATGCGGCGCCAGGACCTGCGGTTCGCGCTGCGCGAAGGCCGTGAAGGCAACCTCGTACTGTTCTGCGTCGACGCGTCGGGCTCGATGGGCGCGAAGGCCCGCATGCGCGAGGTCAAGTCCGCGGTGCTGTCCCTGCTGCTCGACGCCTACCAGCGCCGCGACAAGGTCGGGCTCGTCACTTTTCGCGGTGACAGCGCGAAACTCGCGCTGCCGCCGACGATCAGCGTCGACGCGGCCGCGTCCCGCCTCGAAGGCCTGCCGACCGGTGGCCGGACGCCGCTGGCCGAGGGCCTCCTGGAAGCCGCGCGAGTGCTGCGCGTCGAAGAGATCCGCGATCCGCGACGCCGTCCGCTGCTGGTCGTCGTCACCGACGGCCGCGCCACCAGCGGCGCGAACGCCGTCGCGCGCGCCCAGGCCGCGGCCGGGCTGCTCACCGGCGTCACGACCGTGGTGATGGACTGCGAAAGCGGCAAGATGCGGCTCGGTCTCGCCGCGGATCTGGCCGTCCGCCTCGGCGGCGAGCACGTGCCGCTGTCCGACGTCGCCGCGGAGTCGCTCGCCGACGCCGTCCGCGCGCGCACCGCGGGGCGGGCCGCCTGATGCCGCAGGGGAAACCGGAAGTCGTCCCGAAGGACGGGCTGACCACGCGCCAGCGCCGCAACCGGCCGCTGCTCGCCGTGCACACCGGCGAGATGAAGGGCAAGTCGACCGCGGCCTTCGGGATGGCCCTGCGCGCCTGGAACCAGGGCTGGTCGATCGGCGTGTTCCAGTTCGTCAAGTCGGCGAAGTGGCGCGTCGGCGAGGAAGCCGCGTTCCGCGCGCTGGGCAAGCTGCACGACGACACCGGCGAAGGCGGGCCGGTCGAGTGGCACAAGATGGGTGAGGGCTGGAGCTGGGCGCGCAAGTCCGGCACCGACGAGGACCACGCGTCGAACGCCCGTGAGGGCTGGGCGGAGATCAAGCGCCGGCTCGCCGCCGAGACGCACGACTTCTACGTCCTCGACGAGTTCTCGTACCTGCTCAAGTGGGGCTGGCTCGAAGTCGACGACGTCGTGTCCACTTTGGTCGATCGGCCAGGGCACCAGCACGTCGTCATCACCGGCCGGTACGCGCCGCCCGAACTGCTCGACGCCGCCGACCTCGTCGCCGAGATGACCAAGGTCAAGCACCCGATGGACGCCGGCCAGAAGGGTCAGCGGGGGATCGAGTGGTAGCGCGCGTGGTCATCGCGGCGCCCGGCTCCGGGCACGGCAAGACGACCATCGCCGCCGGGCTGATGGCGGCCCTGCGCGCGGCCGGGCACCGGGTGTCGGGGCACAAGATCGGCCCGGACTTCATCGACCCGAGCTACCACGCGCTGGCGACCGGCCGGCCGGCGCGCAACCTCGACCCGTTCCTGCAGGGTGAGGACACGCTGATCCCGTTGCTGCGCCACGGTTCTCGCGATGCGGACATCGCCGTGATCGAGGGCGTGATGGGCCTGTTCGACGGCGCACTGGGTACCGAGGGGTACGCCTCGACCGCGCACGTCGCCCGGCTGATCGACGCGCCGGTGGTCCTGGTGGTGGACGCGTCGGCGGCCTCGCGCAGCGTCGCGGCGACGGTGCTCGGGTTCGCCTCCTACGACACGCGGGTGCGGCTCGCCGGCGTCATCCTGAACAAGCTGGGCTCGCAACGGCACTCCGACGAGATCGCGTCCGCGCTGGAAGCGACCGGCGTCCCGCTGCTGGGTGCGTTGTACCGCAACGAAGAGATCCACGCGCCGAGCCGGCACCTCGGCCTGGTGCCCGCCGCGGAACGGTCCGCGGAAGCCGAGCGCGTGCTGCCGTCGCTCGCCGCGTGGGTCACCGAGGGCGTCGACCTGGCGGCGATCGTCCGGATCGCTTCGGGGGCGTCCCGGCTTTCGGCTCCGATGTGGACACCGTCCGGTGTGGACGGTCCACGCGCGACGGTCGCGGCCGCGGGCGGGCCGGCGTTCACCTTCCGCTACACCGAGAACATCGAGCTGCTCGCGGCGTGCGGTATCGACGTCGTGGACGTCGATCCGTTGCGGGAAAAGACGTTGCCCGACGGGTGCGCCGGGTTGTACTTCGGCGGCGGGTTCCCCGAGGTGCACGCGGCCGAGCTGTCGGCGAACACGGCGTTGCGTGCCGAAGTGGCGAAGGCCGTCGACCGCGGGATGCCGGTCAGCGCGGAATGCGCCGGGCTGTTGTACCTGTGCCAGTCGCTGGACGGCGTGCCGATGGTCGGCGCGGTGCCGGCGGACGCCAAGATGACCGCGCGGGGCAAGCTCGGCTACCGGCGCGCGGTCGCCGTCGAGGACAACGTGCTGGCCGCGGCCGGTCAGCGCGTCACCGGGCACGAGTTCCACCGCACCGAAGTCACGCCGTCGCACGGCGCGTCGGCGGCCTGGGGCTGGGATCGGCAGCTGGACGGCTTCGCGTCGCCGACGCTGCACGCGTCCTACCTGCACGTCCACTGGGCCGGGTATCCCGAGCTGGCGCAGCGTTTTGCCGGCCGCGTCCGGGCTTTCGCCCATGGCTGAGTACGACCTGCACCACCACGGCGACCGCGAGGTCGGGCCGGGGCTGGTGGATCTCGCGGTGAACGTCCGGTTGCCGCGGCCGCCGGCGTGGCTGCGGGCCGAGCTGGCGTCCGCTTTGGACACTCTCGCGGCTTATCCTTCCGCCGTTGAAGCAACTGCTGCCGTCGCGGCGCGGCACGGCCGTTCTCCCGCGGAAGTGCTGGTCACGGCCGGCGCCGCGGAGGCGTTCACGCTCCTGGCGTCGGCGCTGCGGCCGCGTCGTGCGGTGGTCGTACACCCGCAGTTCACCGAGCCGGAGGCCGCGCTGCGAGCGGCGGGTCACGGGGTTTCGCGCGTGATCCTGTCCGAAGTGGACGGATTCGTGCTCGATCCGGCCGCGGTGCCCGGCGACGCGGATCTGGTGTTCGTCGGCAACCCGACGAATCCGACTTCGGTGCTGCACCCGGCGTCTTCGCTGCGTGCGTTGGCCCGGCCCGGGCGGCTGCTGGTCGTCGACGAGGCCTTCCTGGACGCGGTTCCCGGGGAGGCCGAGAGCCTGGCTCACGGCGTTCCCGGCGTCGTTGTGCTGCGCAGCCTCACAAAAACCTGGGGCTTGGCCGGGTTGCGGGCCGGGTACGTGCTCGCCGAACCTTCCGTGATCGAGCGGCTGCGTGCGGTCCAGGTGCCGTGGTCGGTGTCCACTTTGGCCGGTGTGGCGACGGTGGCGTGCTGCCGTCCGTCCGCTGTGGAGGAAGCCGAAAAGCTTGCTGCGGCGGCGGAATCGGACCGCGAGTACCTGGTGTCGGGCCTGACCGCGGCAGGCGTTCGCGTGCTCGGCGAGCCGCGCGGCCCGTTCGTGCTGGTGCGCGTCCCCGGCGGCGTCGATGTCCGCCTGCGGCTGCGCGAAGCGGGTTACGCGGTCCGCCGCGGCGACACGTTCCCCGGGTTGGGGCCGGACCACCTGCGCCTGGCGGTGCGGGATCGTGAAACGACGGACGCGTTCCTGACGGCTATTCGCAGAGGTGCTTGAACGCCGTCGCGCCGCGCCGGACCAGGAACCGCACCTCGTGGCCCTGGTCGTCGCGGAAGATCATGTCCCCGGAGTCGGTGAAGAACATCGTGCCCTCCTGGTAGGGGTTGCCCCAGCCCGCCGGCGCGCCGCCGTTCGGGCCGTACAGCGGCGTTTCCGCCTCGAAGTAGGTCAGGCCGCTGCGCGTCTCGTCGACGCCGCAGTGGGTGAGCAGCGCGAAGTTCGGCAGGAAGCCGTGAGTCTGGCGGGGCAGCGGCACCGCCGGGACGACCGGCACGGGCGCCGGTGCCGGGCGGCTCGCGAGGATGATCCCGCCGGCGGCCAGGATCGTGACGGCCGCGACCAGGGCCGGGACGAGCACCCGCCGTCGCGGTGCCGGTGCGGTTTCCCGGACGTCGACGTGATCGGCGAGGGCTGCGAAGGCGGCGCGCAGCCGCGTTTCGACGTCGGTCATCGGAGCTGTCCTTCCAGTTTCGCGAGCGCGCGGGACGCGCAGGTCTTGACCGTGCCGCGGGAGACGCCGAGCGTGTCGGCGATCTCGGCCTCGGAGAGGCCGGACCAGTACCGCAGCACGAGCACCTCCCGTTGCCGTCGCGGCAGCTGCCGCACGGCGGCGATGACCTCGCGGTGTTCCTCGTCGAGCAGGGCTTCGGCGTCGGCGGGCGGGCCGTCGTCGCGTTCGGCTTGCTCGGCTTTGCGGTGCCGCAGCCGCAGGGCCGCGCGCCGCTGGGCGGAGCGGGCGCCGTTGACGACGGAGACGCGCAGGTAGCCGCCGGCGCGGGCGGGGTCGTCGAGCGGCCATCGCTTGAAGAGCGCGACGAAGGCGTCCTGCACGACGTCCTCGGCGAGCCCGCGGTCGCCGAGCAGCAGCACGGCGAGCCGGACGAGGCCGGGGCGGTGGGCACGGAAGAGTTCCGCCAGGTCCACGGCGATGTCGGTGCTCAGGGCGTCCTCCTCGGCGTTTACCTGGTACACGCCGGGCGGAGGCCTCAGGTTGACAGCGCGAGCAACGCGGCCGCGACCCCGGCTTCGACGCCCGCGCCGAGGACGTCGCCGGTGACGCCGCCGAGCCGGGTGGTGCAGCGCCGGAGCAGCGCCGCGGCGACGGCGTAGGCCAGCAGGACGGCCAGCGGTCCGCGCCACCACGGCAAGCCGGGAAGGAACGCGGAGCCGGCGGCCGCTGCTGCGGCCAAGGCTGCCGCCGCCGACCGCGGCACCGAGCCCGCGACCGTCGCGCCCAAGCCCTCCGGACGCGCCGACGGGACGCCTTTCGCGCAGGACATCGACAGCGTGCAGCGGCCGATCAGGATCGCGGCGCAGGCGGCGACGCCGTGGTCCGCCGCGATTGCCCCGGCCAGCGCGCCGACCTGGACGAGCAGGACGAAGACCAGCGTCGCGACCCCGGTCGGCCCGGAGTCGCCGCGGCGCATGACGTCGAGGGCCTTGGCGCGGTCGTAGGAGGCACCGAGGCCGTCGGCGGTGTCGGCGAGCCCGTCCAGGTGCAGGCCACGGCTGCCGAGCGCGACCGCCCCGAGCGCGAGCGCCGCGACGGCGACCGCGGGGAGCGCGTGCCCGGCCCACACGATCAGCCCGGCCGCCGCGGCCAGCGGGACAGCGGCCAGCGGCGCGAGCACCATGGCGCCGCCGGCCACACGCCGGTCGATGACGCGCGGCGCCGGGACGGGCACGGTGGTCAGCGTCCCGACGGCCATCCGCGCGGCATCACCCCAGCGGCTCACGTCGGCTCGCCCGCGGTCCGGCCGCGGCCGGTGGGGTTGTCCTGGGCTCGGTCCGCGTTGGCGGAGTTGCGGTCCGCTCGGCCCAGATCGGCGGAGTTGCCATCCGCTCGGCCGGAACCGGCAGAGTTGTCCACAGGTGCGTCGGCACCGGCGGAGTTGTCCACAGATCGCCGAACGGGGCTTCCGACCGGCCACCCGCCGGTAGACTGGACAGGGGACGCCCCCCAGGGAGTGGTGGGGGCTGCGTTCACGCCAAGTCCGCCAGCAGGCCCATGTCCGCGATGATCGCGCGGGCCGCGCGCAGCGTCGGGATCGCCTGCACCGCGCCGCTGCCTTCGCCCAGGCGAAGCCCGAAGTCCAGGATCGGTTCCAAGCCCAGCGCCTTCAGCGCGAACGCCTGCGACGGTTCCGTCGAGCGGTGCCCGGCCAGCCACCACTGCTCCGCCCCCGGCGCGATGTCCCGCGCCACCAGGGCCGCCGCGCCCGAGAACACGCCGTCCAGGACCACCGGGATACCGCGGACCGCCGCTTGGACCAGGAAGCCCGCCGTCGCCGCGACGCAGGCGCTGCCCAGGGCCGTCAGCCGCTCGAACGGGTCATCCACCCGGCCCGCGGTCCGCGTCAACGCCGCCGAGACCGCCGCCGTCTTGCGCTCCAAGCCATCCGCGTCGACGCCGGTTCCGGTGCCGACCACCTCGGACGCCGGCAACCCCAGCGACGCCGCGACCAGGGCCGCGCACATCGCCGTGTTGCCGATGCCCATGTCACCCGGGATGAGCACGTCCGCTTCGCGCTCTTCGTCCGCGATCGCGCGGCCCGCCTCGAAAGCCGCCCGCGCTTCGCCCGGCTCCAAGGCGTCCTCGACGTCGATCGAGCCCGAGCCGCGGCGGATCTTGTGGGCCGTCACGTCCGCCGGGACGTCCGAACCGTCCCAGTCGACGCCGAGGTCGGCGACCCGGACCCGCGCGCCGACCTGCGCGGCCAGCACGTTGACGCCGCTCTTGCCGGCCAGGAACACCCGCACCATCGCCGCGGTCACCTCGCGCGGGTACGCCGACAGCGCGGACACGCCGTGGTCGCCCGCGAAGACGACGACGCGGACGTCGTCCAGGGGGCGCGGCGGCACGCTGCCGTGCGCCGCGGCCAGCCAGGCGGCGATCTCCTCGAGCCTGCCCAGCGAGCCGAGCGGCTTGACCAGGCCGTCGAGCCGCTCCTGCGCGGCGGCGCGGACGGTGGCATCAGGCACGGGTACGTCGAACACGAGCGCCTCCGGGGTACGGGTCCTACAGGTCGAGCACCCGCCCCGCGACGACCAGCTGGACCCGGTCGGCGTCGGCGGACACCCGGTTGTTGAGTGCGCCCAGCACATCACGGAACAGCCGTCCGGACGACGTTGCGGGCACCACACCGCTGCCGACCTCGTTGCTGACCGCGACCACCGGCACCCGCGCAGCGGCCCACGCGGCCAGGAAGTCCTCGAGCCGGTCGTCGAGCCGGTGCTCCCAGCCCCGCTCCTGCTCCCACGCGCCGACCTCGTCGAGCACCCGCGAGAGCCAGGTGCCGAGGCAGTCGATGAGGAGCGGCTCGGTCGCCTTCCTGAGCGTGCCCGCGAGGTCCGTGGTCTCGACGGTCTTCCAGTTCGACGGCCGCCGCGCCTGGTGCGCGGCCACCCGCGCGGCCCATTCGGGGTCGTCGTCGCTCGGGAGCAGGCCGGGCGCGACGTAGACGAGGTGCGGGTGGCGGGCGACGAGCCGCTCGGCGTGCCGCGACTTCCCCGAGCGGACCCCGCCGAGGACGAGCACCTTTCCTTCGTCGCGTCCGTACCGGCGGAGGGCGCGGGCCAGGTTTTCGAGATACCCGGCTAGCCGGTGCGTCAGCTTGGTCATACCGGGCATTGTGGTGCACGCGCTAACGTGCGCCACGTGCCACTCCGTCTAGGGACAACCGCGGCCGGACTCGTTACCGGATATGTCGCCGACACCCTGTTCGGCGACCCCCGTCGGGGGCATCCGGTGGCGATCTTCGGTACCGCCGCGGCGGCTCTCGAACGCCGCGTGTGGGCCGACTCGAAGCGGCGCGGAGCCGCCTACGCGGGTTTGAGCGCCTTCACAGCTGTCGGCCTCGGCGCCGCGCTTCAGACTGTGACGCGGCGAAGTCCCTTCGCGCGCTTCGCGGCGACTGCCGTCTGTACGTGGGTGGTGCTTGGTGGACGTGGTCTCGCCGACGAAGGCGCGGAGATGGCGAAGCTGCTCGAAGCGGGCGAAGTCCCTTCGGCGCGTATGCGGCTCTCGCACCTCTGCGCGCGCGACGCGACGACGCTCGACTCCGCCGGGCTGACCCGCGCGGCGACCGAGTCGATCGCCGAGAACACGTCGGACGCCGTGGTCGCGCCGCTGTTCTGGGGCGCCGTCGCCGGGCTGCCGGGCCTGCTCGGCTACCGCGCGCTCAACACACTCGACGCGATGGTCGGCTACCGCTCACCGCACTACCAGGAGTTCGGCTGGGCGGCGGCGCGCGCCGACGACCTGGTGAACCTGGCCCCGTCCCGCCTCGGAGCCGCGCTAACGGCTGTATGCGCGCCCCTCGTCGGCGGCCGGGCGCACACGGCCTGGCGGATCTGGCGCCGCGACGGCGGGCACCACCCGAGCCCCAACGCGGGCCAGGTGGAGGCGGCGTTCGCGGGCGCGCTGGGCATCCGGCTGGGCGGCACGAACAGCTACGGCGGCGAGGTCGAGCGCCGGGCGCGGCTGGGCGAGGGACGTGACCCGGAGCCGGTCGACCTGCGCCGGGCGGTGCGGTTGTCCCGGCTGGTGGGTGCGGCCGCGCTGACTGTGGCTGCGGCTGTGGTGGGCAGCGTCGGGATCGGCCGTGGCCGCGATTAGCGCCGGGATCGGCCGTGGCCGCGCTGGTCGCCGAGCGGCGGCTGCGGCTGTCAGGTCCAGGATCGGCCTCGGGCTCGCGATGGCAGCCCCCACCACTCCCTGGGGGGCGGCCCCTGTCCAGTCTATCGGCCGGTGGCCGGTCACAAGCCCCGTTCGGCGATCTGTGGACAACTCGGCGGGTACCGCGCGATCTGTGGACAACTCCGCGGGTGTCACACGATCCATGGGCAACTCTGCGGATACTGGGCGATGAGCGGACAACTCCGCGAGTAGTGCACGAGCTGTGGACAATCCGCGGGTGCCGGGCGACCTGCGGACAACCCTGCGACTGGTGCGCGACCTGCGGACAACTCAGCGAGTACTGCGCGAGCTGCGGACAAATCCGTGGCTACCGCGCGGCCGGTGGAAAGGGAGGAACTATGAGCGGCCTGCTCGTCGCCGGGACGACGTCCGATGCCGGGAAGAGCCTGGTCACCGCCGGGATCTGCCGGTGGCTCGCCCGGCGTGGGGTGCGCGTCGCACCCTTCAAAGCACAGAACATGTCCAACAACTCCATGGTCTGCGCCGACGGCGCCGAGATCGGGCGCGCCCAGTGGCTGCAGGCGCGGGCGGCGCGCGTCGAGCCCGAGGCCGCGATGAATCCCGTGCTGCTCAAGCCCGGGAATGACCGGCGCAGTCACGTCGTCGCGCTCGGGAAACCGTTCGGCACCCTCGAAGCGGGGGAGTACGCGACCGGCCGCGCCGGGCTCGCCGAGATCGCCTTCGCCGCCTACGAAGACCTCAGCGCGCGCTGCGACGTCGTCGTCTGCGAAGGCGCGGGCAGCCCCGCCGAGATCAACCTGCGCGGCGGCGACTACGTCAACCTGGGGCTGGCGCGGCGGTTCGGGCTGCCGGTGCTCGTCGTCGGCGACATCGACCGCGGTGGCGTGCTCGCCGCGATGTTCGGCACCCTCGCGCTGCTCTCGGCCGAGGACCAGGCGCTGGTCGCGGGCTGGGTCGTCAACAAGTTCCGCGGTGACGTCGGGCTGCTGCGCCCGGGCCTGGACAGCCTGGAGAAGGTCACCGGCCGGCCGGTGCTGGGCGTGCTGCCCTGGCTCCACCGGGTGTGGATCGACTCGGAGGACGCCCTGGCCGCGGCCGGCTGGCGCCGGGAGGCCCACCGCGGCGGCTTGAGCGTGGCCGTCGTCCGGTTCCCGCGCGCGTCCAACGCCACCGACGTCGACGCCCTCGCCGCCGAACCCGGCGTCACGGTGTCGCTGACCGCCGACCCGGACACGGTCGCCGCGGCGGACGTGGTCGTGCTGCCCGGTTCTCGCGCCACAGTCGACGACCTGGCCTGGCTGCGTGCCCGCGGTCTCGACACGGCGCTGGCGGCCCGCGCCGCGGCCGGGAAGCCGGTCCTCGGCATCTGCGGCGGCTACCAGATGCTCGCGGACTCCATTGTGGACGACGTCGAGTCCGGCGCCGGCGAGGTACCGGGCCTGGGCCTGCTGCCGGCCCGGGTGACGTTCGCCGAGGAGAAGGTGCTCGCTCGCCCGTCGGGCGAGTGGCGCGGCACCCGTGTAGACGCCTATGAGATCCACCACGGTTCGGTGACGGCGTCCGCGCCCCTGGAGTCCTTTCTGGACGGTCACCGCGCCGGCGCCGTCTGGGGCACGCTCTGGCACGGCGCCTTCGAGAACGACGCCTTCCGCCGCGCATGGCTCACCGAAGCGACGGCGCAGGCGGGCGTCTCGTGGACGCCGTCCCCGGACGCGCCGGGCTTCGCCGACCTGCGCGAGGACATGCTGGACCGGCTGGCGGACGCCGTCGGCGAGCACCTCGACACGGCGGCGCTGCTGACGTTGCTGGAACTGGGCGCGCCGGCGGGCCTGCCGTTCGTGCCGCCCGGAGCGCCCTGACGGTCAGGGCTGGAGCGGCCCGGCGAGCTTGCCGTCCGGCTTTCCGAAGGTGCAGGTCGCCTCCCGGGCCCCGGCGTTCCAGGACGACTCGGTCGGGACGTGCGCCAGGAACTCCAGGTCGGGCGGCGGGGTGCCGTGGGTGAAGTACGCCGCCCCCGCGATCCGGCACAACGGCTGCGCCAGCTCCCGCAGCGTGGTGAGCCCCGGGTAGGTCGCGTACCCGCCGCTGACGTCGACCCGGTCGGCGATCTGCTCGTCGTGCGGCGCGTCGCAGGCGGCCCGGATCACCTGCTCGCCGTCCGCGTCCAGGCAGTCGCCGATCGCCAAGCCCTGGATGTGGTCCGGGCCGGGCGCCGCCTGCGTGACGTGTTTCGGCCCGGTCGTGATCAGGCTGACGCCCAAGCCCAGCCAGACCACGCTGACCGTCAGCCCGGCGATCGCGAGCCCACGTCCGGACCGGCCGCTGCCGCCGATCCGGACGAGCGCGCGCCAGCCGAACACCACGCCGAGCGGGACGAGCCCGAGCAGCCCGCAGACGAGCGACGCGATCGCGAACCCGTCGGTCCCGGCGGGATCGACGAGCCCGCGGACGGTCGTCTGGTCGTGGCTGGACAGCGTGGAGCGTGTTTCGTCGAACAAGATTCCCCTCCGGAGTCCCCCGACCCGGCGGGGAACCCTAGAGGAGCGACGCCTGGTTCTTGATCACGAAATAACGGCGGCCGGGGTCTTCTTGGTCAGCGACTTCTCCGCGAGGGCCCCGAAAGACAGGCCCAGGGCGAGCCAGAGCGTGGCCTGGGTGCCGATCGACGCCGTCCGGAAACGCCAGAGCGTCGACGCCGGGAAAGCCGCGGGGACCTCGTCGACCACCGGCATCAGCCACGCCACCAGGGCGACCACCACGAGGTAGCCCGCCGCGGCGAGGAGGAAGCCGTTGAGCGCGCCGAACCGGTCCGCGAGCTTGCGGCCGAACACCGTCGCGAGGATGCCCGCGAGCAGGGAGACGGCGACGAACCCGAAGTACAGCTCGGTGCGCGAGCCGATCGTGCCCGGCTGGCCCACCGCGGGCGGGTTGGCCGGGTACTTGAGGAACGGGATCAGGAACACCACGGCGAACGCGCCGCCGGTGAGCAGCAACGCCGTCACCCGCGGGCGGAGGCTGCCGAGGCGGCCCTGGACGAACGCGAAGGCGAGTGAGAGCAGCCCGCCGATCGCGACGGCGTAGACCAGCACGCCGGCCAGCAGCCCGACGGTGCTCTGGATGTCGCGGGGGACGAGCTCCTCTTCGGGCGCTTCGGCGGCCTGCCCGGCGCCGGCGTCGGCGTCCGTCCCGTGGGCATGGTCGTGGGAAAGGGTCTCTTCGAGCCCGATGGACGTGTCGACCGGCGGCTCGCCGAAGGCGTAGGCGAAACCGAACGCGAGCACGCCGGCGATCAGGCCCGCGAGCATGCCGCGGACCAGCAGGGACTTCATCATGGGAGTACGTGCCGCCGATCAGTGGCAGGGGAAGGCCAGCAGGTGCCGGCCGTCGTGCACGAACTCGTGGACGTACATGTTCGCGAAGATCGAGGTGGCGCCCTGCTCGGCGCTGACGAAGTACACCGCGATCAGGGCGAGGAGCACCACGAACACCGCCCACGGGACGATCTCACGGATCGGGATCCGGACCGGGAGCGGAACGGCGGGGACTGCCGCTTGCGACATGGTGGGGGCCTCCTCGGGCTTTCGCGGCCTCATCGGGGTTCATACGACGGTCCGGGTCTGGCTTCCCCCTGGCGGGGGTCACAGTGGCGCGACCGCGCGGACTTGCACCGCGTTCCGGATTCCGTCGTCTTGCCGGTTGAGCGTAGGTCCGCACTTCCGGGCCCGTCAATGTGACAATGCGCCGGTGACTCGAATGGTGGCGGCCCTCGACGTGGGCGGTACGACGATCAAGGCGGCGCTGCTCGACGAGCAGCTGCAGCCGAAGGCGACGCTGCGGGCCGAGACGGCGCGCAGCGCGGACGGCACGGCGCTGGCCGAGCAGGTGGCGGAGATCGTCGACATGCTGGCCGGGCAGGCCGGCACAGTGACACCGGCCGCGGTCGGCGTGGTGGTGCCGGGGATCGTCGACGAGGAGACCCGGATCTGCCACTTCTCCGCCAACCTCGACTGGCGCGAGGTCCACTTCGGCGAGCTGCTGGAGGACCGGCTGGGGCTGCCGGTGGCGTTCGGCCACGACGTCACCGCGGGCGGCATCGCCGAGTTCCGCGTCGGCGCCGGACAGGGCGCGCGGAACGCGGCGTTCATCCCGGTCGGCACCGGGATCGCGGCCGCGCTGCTGCTCGACGGCCGCATCCACCGCGCGGGCGGGCAGGCGGGCGAGGTCGGCCACATCGACGTCGGCCACTCGCTGAAGTGCGGCTGCGGCGCGACCGGCTGCCTGGAGGCGATTTCCTCGGCGGCGGCGATCGCCCGCCGCTACACCGAACGCACGGGCCGCCCCGCCGACGGCGCGCGGGAGGTCGTCGACCTGGCCCGCCACGGCGACGAGGTCGCGGTGGAGGTGGTCCAGGACGCGCTGGACGGCCTCGGCCACGGCATCCGGACGCTGCTGACGCTGCTCGGCCCGGAGGTGATCGTCCTGGGCGGCGGGCTGTTCACGGCGGCGGACTACGTGCTCGAGCCGGTGCGCGACTGGCTGGCGTCGCACCTGACTTTCCAGCGGATGCCGGAGCTGCGGATCGCGAAGCTGGGCGACGAGGCCGGGCGGCTGGGGGCGGGGCTGCTGGCCTTGGACCGGCTGGCGGCGCACTGACGGAGCTGCTGTGCCCTGGCGGCGCGCTGACGGAGCTGCTGTGCCTCTTTCGGATCCGCCCCGGCTGTGTCTCTGACGTCTCTGACGGATCTGCCCGGCTGTGTCAAGTCGCTTGTCCACAGCCGGGCAGTTGTCCACAGATTTGCCGGAGCCCGTTTTTGCAGGTCAGGGGCGATAGACTGGACGTGGGACGCCCCCCAGGGAGTGGTGGGGGCTGGTCTGGGGGGCTGGGGGTTTCCACACCGGCCGAGCGCGACGCCGATCGGAGCGGAAGGGGCCTCGGGCCGCTCGCTGGGGTGTAGTCATCGCCGGACACCTCGCCGCGGGCCGCCCGGCGACGTCACCACCGACGGCTGGTCAGGCCGTGACGACCTCGACTCCCGCCGCTGCGAAGGCCGCTATCTGGTCCGGGTCCGCTCCCGAGTCCGTGATCAGCTGGTGGACCGCCGTGGTGTCGCAGATGCGGGCGAACGCGTGGCCGCCCAGTTTGCCGCTGTCCGCTATCACCACCACCTGACGCGCTCGCGATGCCAGCAGGCGGTTGATGCTCGCCTCGCCTTCGTGGTGGGCGTACGCGCCGCGCTCGGGGTCGAACGCGTCCACGCCCAGGAACACCAGGTCCAGGGTGATCTGGTCGAGGAACAGGCTGGCCAGCGGGCCCGTCAGCTCGAAGGAGTGCTGGCGGGCCACGCCGCCCGTCACGACGATCTTGATGTTGGGGCGGACCGCCAGCTCGTGGGCGATGTTGAGCGCGTTCGTCACCACCGTCAGCGCCGGCGAGCCGTCGCGCTCGGCCAGCTCCGGGCGCAGCGCCAGCGCGCGGGCGACCTCTGTGCTCGTGGTGCCGCCGTTGAGGCCCAGCACCATCCCGCGCTCGACCAGCCGTGCGGCGGCCGCGCTGATGCGCTGCTTCTCCGGCGCATTGCGCGCGGCCTTGTGCCGCAACGGCAGGTCGTACGCGACGTTGCTCGCCACCGCGCCGCCCCGCGTGCGGGTCAGCAGCTGGCGACCGGCCAGGTGGTCCAGATCCCGCCGGATCGTGGCGGGGGAGACGTCGAGCTCCTCCGCGGAGGCCTCGACGTCGATCTTGTCCCGCTGCCCCACCATGTCCAGCAGTGCGCTGAGCCGTTCGTGCCGGTCCAAGCCCGTCCCTTTCGCCGCTTCACCAGGAGCGGTAAAGGTACCGGGTAATCAGAGCGAGCGTAGGAAGGCGAGCGACGGCATGAAGAAGTATTCGCCGCCCTTGAGCGTCACCGACTGCGGCACCGGCTCCGCCGCGCGCTGCGCCGAGCCGCCCCAGTCGACCGTGTAGTCCGACGACCCGCGCGCGCCCTGGCCGATCACCGGGTCCAGGCCCGGCGTGACGCCGTCGACGATCGGGAAGCCCGGGTTGTCCGCCCAGATCGCCTGGGTGAACTCGAACTGGTTGCCCAGCACGGAGTTGAAGGCCATGAACAGCAGCCCGACCCCGCCGCTCGGGCGCGCCCCGGGCGGCAGGTCGGCGTTCGGGTCGTCCGGACGCTCGCCGTAGGTGACGCCGCGGCGGGCCATCAGGTGCAGGCGTTCGTCGGCCGCGGCTTCCGCGCCGCCCGAGCCGCGCGGGTTCGTCTTCCGGATGTGCGCCTGGAACGGGCACTTGAGCGCGTCGCGGTCGCTGTCGAAGGTGAAGTTGTTCGACACCGGGCTCTCGGCGCCGTCCTCCCGCTGGGTGGTCAGCGGCGTGCCGTCCTCGAACCGGCCGATGATCATCGCGCCGGCGCGCTCGCGGTCGTCGCCGGTGAGGCTCAGCGTGTCGGCCAGGTCCGCTTCCGCCTGCTTGAACCGGCGCACGTTCTGCTCCAGCTTGCGGAAAACGAAGTAACTGCCGAAATGCACGCCGGGATCCGGCGCCGCGGTGTCGGGCACCAATACCTGGGAAAGCGGCGCCGCCGGATTCCAGACGTTGATGCCGTCGGTGTTGTTCTTTTCCGCGTCGACGTCTTCGGTGAGGAACAACGGCTGGCTGCGGCCGTCGACGTAGCCGAAGTGCTCGATGCCTTCGCCGCGCGCGTTGACCCGGCCGAGCCCGGTTTCCTCCGCCACGACGGCGACGGAGTCCGGCAGCAGGTCGAGGATCTCGTTGCGCCGCGCGGTCATCGCCTTGTCGGTGGCGTCGCCGACGAGCACGACGGCGTGGATTTCGCCGTGGTAGCCCGGATCGAACGTCGAGCGCGGCGGATCGCTCAGCTTCCGCCGCGTGTCCGGCGCCGCCATGCCCCGCAGGAACGCCTCGTCCTGCGGGACGTTCTCGACGCCGAGCGCGCGGTAGCCCGCCGCGGTGAGCCCGGCGCCGACGTACGGCGTCCCGGGGGCGCCGCCGCTCTTGAACCCGCCGACCTCGGCGAGGTGTTCCTTGGCGGACTTCATCTTCCCGGTGACCGAGACGAGGAACGCCCGCGCCGCCGCCGGCTCGCCGAACGTCAGGAACAACGCGGAAAGGTGGTCGCGCACGTGCGCTTTGAGGATGTTCGGCTGCAACTCGCCGAGCATCGTGGCGGCGTCACCGCTCGCCGTGGTCCAGGACAGTGTGGTGGACAGATCGACAGACATCAGGGTCCCCTCCCCAAGTAAACCGCCTAGCGGCGGTACCCGGCCGGCTCCTCCCCTGCGGCCGGCCGGGTCCCCTGAACACAGAATGCAACGAACGGGCGGCTTCGCGCCACCCGCTCGGCGGTTTCACACGAAAGATTAAGGTGAACGCGTAATTGCTACGGAAACGGAAACGCGGGCCCCGGCCGGGACCCGCGTTCCGTTCAAACGACTAGCCGATCAACTGGTCAGGACCACCACTGGGACGTGCCGCCCGCGATGAAGTCCCACAGCTGCAGGCGCGTGCCGTTCGTCCCGGCCGACCCCTCGGCGGTCAGGTAGCGCGTGCTCGCGCCGCTCTGCAGCCGCAGGTAGCCCTCCGGGTTGACGGTGCCCGCCCACCACTGGTTCTTGCCACCGGCGATGAAGTCCCAGAGCTGGACCTTGGTGCCGTTCTTGCCGATCGAGTTCAGGTCGGCGTCGAGGTACCGGTTGCTCTGGTAGTTCTGGAAGCGGTAGAAGCCCTCCGGGTTCTGAGTCAGCCAGAACGCCTGGTTCGGCGCCGTGTCGTTGCAGTCCCAGAGCTGCACCTTCGTGCCGTTCGCGCCGATCGTGTTCAGATCCGCGTCCCAGCAACGGCCGGACTGAGCGGAGACGATCAGCCACGGCCCCGGGTCGACGTCGGCCGCCGCGCGGTTGGTGGACCGCTGCTGCTTCGCCGCGTCGGCCACCTTCGAGTGCCGGAGCGTGACCCCGGCCAGCGAAGAGACCTTCACATCCCCCTTGCCATCGGCCGGCGCCGCGCCGGCCTGCGGTACGGCGACCAGGCCCAGCAGGCCCGCCGCCGCGGCGACCGTCACCATCAGTCGCTTGATCTTCGTCATCGTTCCCCTTTTCGGCATCTGGATGGCACCTGAAGACGGGGAGAAGGCAGGCGCCACCCAGCCCCGGGCCACCATGGACCCGGCGCGCGGCAAAACCGGCGAATCCCCCTCGTCGAGACCCTCAAACCCCCGAAAGCGGGCCTCTGAAAGCCATCATTCAGGGGAGTTCCTGCCTCGTCGAGCAGATTTCCCGGAGCGGCAAAGACGCTGGTCAGCGGTGTAACGGAACGGTACGGCGGCCGATAGAGGGGGACAGACACCCGGGGGGCCATCGGTGCGCATCGAGCTGACGTTGCACGACCTGATCCGCGTCGGGCTCGCCGCCGCGGCCGACCCGATGGCCGAGCTCGCCGCGAGCCTGCAGGTCCTGCAACGGCGTGACGGCGGGCGCAACGCGGCGTCGTCGGCGTTCAACCGCTGGCGGCACCGGGTGTGGCAGGGCCTGCCGGACTCGGCGGCCGTGCTGATGTGGCTCTGCCGCCCGGACGCGCCGCTCCCGGAGTTCCTGCTGCCGGCCGCGGGCCGCTACGACCTGGAGTCGGGACTCACGGCGGTGCTGAAGACGGACCCGACGGCGCTGAAGATCGGCTTGCGCACCGCGCCGGCCGACCACGAGCTCCCGGGCTGGGCGACGGCGCTCGCCGACGGCGATACCGCGGGCCTGCCGCGATTGGTCCAGGCCATGCAGGACTACCACGAACTGGCCCTCGCGCCGAGCTGGGACTTCGTCGGCGCCCAGGTGGACGCGGACCTCGGGATGCGCACGCAGGTGCTGCTCCACGGCGGCGTCGACGCGCTGCTGACCGGCCTGCGCCCGATGGTCCGCTGGGCGCCCCCGGTGCTGGAGACCGACGACCGCACCGCCGGCGGGCCCGTGTCGGAGGGCACCGGGCTGCTGCTGGTGCCGACGTACTTCGCGGTGTGCCCGGCGCTCGTCACGCCCGCCCCGGGCGGGATCCCGCGGCTGCTCTACCCGTGCGTCCGCCAGGCCTTCTACGGGTCGGGGCCCGACCGCGCGGCCCGGCCCGTGCGCGGCAACGCGCTGGCGGACCTGCTCGGCCCGACCCGCGCGGCGGCGCTGACGGTGCTGGCGGTCGGCTGCAGCACGTCCGAACTGGCGGCGCGGCTGGGCGTCACGCCGTCGGCGGTCAGCAAGCACGCGACGGTCCTGCGCCGCGCGGGGCTGATCATCACGCACCGGGAGCGCAACACGGTGCTGCACTCGCTGACCCCGCTGGGCAGCGCGCTGCTCGACAGCTGACAACGGTTCCGCCCGGCACCGGGAATTCGACGCCGGCCGCTCTGGCCGGACTTTCGGGCTGTGCCGGCGGTCCCGTCGAACGCGGGCGCTGAGCACCGGGTTCGACGAGCTGTGAACCCACCCCGGGAAAGGGACGGCGCCGGCGGCGGTGACGACTCTGGCACCGCCGCCGGGTCTCACGTCAGCGGGCGGTCCGTCGGGGCGATCGGGGCCGGCAGGATGCCGCGGCCCGTCAGGAACGCGTCGACGCCCGCCGCCGCGGAACGGCCTTCCGCGATCGCCCAGACGATCAGCGACTGGCCTCGGCCCATGTCGCCCGCGACGAACACGTTGTCCAGGCTCGTCTTGAACGTCTTGTCGCGTGCGACGTTGCCGCGCGCGTCCAGCTCGACGCCCAGGTCCTCGATCAGACCCTTCTTCTGCGGTCCGAGGAAGCCCATCGCCAGCAGCACCAGCTGCGCCGGCAGCTCGCGTTCGGAACCGGGGACCGGGACGAACTTGCCGCCCTCGTTGCGCACCTCGACCAGCTTCAGCGCGCGCACCCGGCCGTCGGCGTCAGCCGCGAACTCCTGCGTGTTCACCGAGTACAGCCGCTCGCCGCCCTCTTCGTGCGCCGAGGACACCCGGTAGATCATCGGGTAGGTCGGCCACGGGTGGGCGTCCGACCGGGCCTCCGGCGGCCGCGGCATGATCTCCAGCTGCGTCACCGACCGCGCGCCCTGGCGGTGGGACGTCCCGACGCAGTCCGCGCCCGTGTCGCCGCCGCCGATGACGACGACGTCGAGGCCCGCAGCGTCGAAGGGCGACGACTCGAGGTCACCCGACGCGACCCGGTTGGCCGGCGGGAGGAACTCCATCGCCTGGTGGATGCCGTCGAGCTCGCGGCCGGGGATCGGCAGGTCGCGCCAGTCCGTGGCGCCACCGGCCAGCACCACCGCGTCGTACGACGACCGCAGCTCGGCGACCGACAGGTCCACGCCGACGTTCACCGAGGTGCGGAACTCCGTGCCCTCGGCTTCCATCTGCGCGAGCCGGCGGTCCAGGCGGTGCTTCTCCATCTTGAACTCGGGAATGCCGTAGCGCAGCAGCCCGCCGATCCTGTCGGCCCGCTCGAGGACCACGACGCTGTGGCCCGCGCGCGTGAGCTGCTGCGCCGCGGCAAGACCCGACGGGCCGGACCCGACCACCGCGACCTTCTTTCCGGTGCGCGCGGCCGGCACCTCCGGCGTCACCCAGCCCTCGGCGAAGGCGCGGTCGATGATCGAGATCTCGACGCGCTTGATGGTCACCGGATCGTCGTTGATCCCCAGCACGCACGCGGTTTCGCACGGTGCCGGGCACAGCGTGCCGGTGAACTCCGGGAAGTTGTTGGTCGCGTGCAGCCGGTCGGCCGCCTGCTGCCAGTCCTCCCGCCACACCAGCGTGTTCCACTCCGGGATGAGGTTCCCGAGCGGGCAGCCCTGGTGGCAGAACGGGATGCCGCAGTCCATGCAGCGGCCGGCCTGCTTCTCCAGCTTCGTGGACGCGAAGTCCTCGTAGACCTCGCGCCAGTCCATCAGCCGCAGGTCGACCGGACGGCGCGTCGGCTCTTCGCGCGTGGTGGTCAGAAAGCCCTTGGGGTCAGCCATGTGCGGCCTCCATGATCGCCTCGTTCACGTCGCGCCCGTCGCGTTCGGCCTGCACCTGGGCGGCGAGCACGCGCTTGTAGTCCTTCGGCATGACCTTGCCGAACCGGTCGACGCCGGCGTCCCAGTCGGCGAGCAGGGCGCGCGCGACCGCGGACTCCGTTTCGTCGTAGTGCTTTTCGAGGGCCTCGCGCAGGAAGTCCGCGTCCTCGGAGTCGAGCGGGTCGAGGTCGACCATCTCCGGGTTGACGCGGTGCGCGGGCAGGTCCAGCACGTACGCGACGCCGCCGGACATGCCGGCCGCGAAGTTGCGGCCGATCGACCCGAGCACGACCACCCGGCCGCCGGTCATGTACTCCGCGCCGTGGTCGCCGACGCCTTCGACGACGGCCAGCGCGCCCGAGTTGCGCACGCAGAACCGCTCGCCGACCTTGCCGCGGATGAAGATCTCGCCGCTCGTCGCGCCGTAGCCGATCACGTTGCCGGCGATGATGTGCTCCTCGGCGGCGTAGCGCGCCTCCTTCGACGGGCGCACGATCAGCCGGCCGCCGGAGAGGCCCTTGCCGACGTAGTCGTTGCCGTCGCCGTAGAGCCGCAGCGTGATGCCCTTCGGCACGAACGCGCCGAACGACTGGCCCGCGGTCCCGGTGAAGGTGACGTCGATGGTGTCGTCCGGCAGGCCTTCGCCGCCCCACCGCTTGGTCAGCTCCGAGCCGAGCATGGTGCCGACGGTCCGGTTCACGTTGCGCACTGGCAGTTCCAGCCGCACCTTGTCACCCGAGTTGAGGGCGCCTTCGGCGAGCTGGATCAGCGTGTTGTCGAGCGCCTTCTCGAGCCCGTGGTCCTGCTGCGTCTGCTGCAGCCGCAGGCCGGCCGGGGCCATGTCCGGCACGTGGAAGATCGGCGACAGGTCCAGCCCGGCCGCCTTCCAGTGGTCGACCGCCTTGCGCTTGTCGAGGAACTCCGCGTGCCCGACGGCCTCGGCGATCGTCCGGAAGCCCAGCTCCGCCAGGTACTCCCGCACCTCCTGGGCGATGAACTCGAAGAAGTTGACGACGTACTCGGCCTTGCCGCTGAACTTCTCGCGCAGCTTCGGGTTCTGCGTCGCGACGCCCACCGGGCAGGTGTCGAGGTGGCAGACGCGCATCATGATGCAGCCCGACACCACCAGCGGCGCGGTCGCGAAGCCGAACTCCTCGGCGCCGAGCAGCGCCGCGATGACGACGTCGCGGCCGGTCTTGAGCTGGCCGTCGGTCTGCACGACGATCCGGTCGCGCAGCCGGTTGGCCAGCAGCGTCTGCTGCGTCTCGGCCAGGCCCAGCTCCCACGGGCCGCCGGCGTGCTTGATCGACGACAGCGGTGACGCGCCGGTCCCGCCGTCGTGACCCGAGATGAGCACGACGTCCGCGTGCGCCTTCGAGACGCCCGCCGCGACCGTGCCGACGCCGACCTCGGACACGAGCTTCACGTGGATGCGCGCGGCCGGGTTGGCGTTCTTGAGGTCGTGGATCAGCTGGGCGAGGTCCTCGATCGAGTAGATGTCGTGGTGCGGCGGCGGCGAAATGAGGCCGACACCCGGCGTCGAGTACCGCGTCTTCGCGATCCACGGGTACACCTTCGCGCCGGGCAGCTGCCCGCCTTCACCGGGCTTCGCGCCCTGCGCCATCTTGATCTGGATGTCGTCGGCGTTGACGAGGTACTCGCTAGTGACGCCGAAGCGGCCGCTGGCGACCTGCTTCACGGCGCTTCGCCGCTCCGGGTCGTACAGCCGCTCCGCGTCTTCGCCGCCCTCGCCGGTGTTGGACTTCCCGCCGAGGCGGTTCATCGCGATGGCGAGGGTCTGGTGCATCTCCATCGAGATCGAGCCGTAGGAGATCGCGCCGGTGGCGAACCGCTTGACGATCGAGGAGACCGGTTCGACCTCGTCGATCGGCACCGGCGGCCGCTCGCCGTACTTGAAGCCGAACAGCCCGCGCAGCGTCAGCAGCTTCTCGGCCTGGTCGTCGACGGCCTTCGTGTACTCCTTGAAGACGTCGTACTTCCCGGACCGGGTGGAGTGCTGGAGCTTGAACACGGTCTGCGGGTTGAACAGGTGCGGCTCGCCCTCGCGGCGCCACTGGTAGTCCGCGCCGGTTTCCAGCTGGCGGTGGGCGGCGCGGACGCCGTCGGCCGGGAACGCGTACTGGTGCCGCTTCGCGACCTCTTCGGCCAGGGTGTCGAAGCCGACGCCGCCGAGGCGCGAGGTCGTGCCGGTGAAGCAGTTCTCGATGACCTCTTCGCCGAGCCCGATCGCCTCGAAGATCTGCGCGCCAGTGTAGGACGCGACGGTCGATACGCCCATCTTGGACATCGTCTTGCGGACGCCCTTGCCCAGCGCCTTGATCAGGTTCCGGGTCGCCTCCTTCGGCGTCACGCCCGGGATCAGGCCCTGGTGGGCCATCTCCTCGACGGTCGCCATCGCGAGGTACGGGTTGACCGCGGCGACGCCGTAGCCGACGAGCAGCGCGATGTGGTGCACCTCGCGCGCGTCGCCGGCCTCGACGACGAGGCCGACCTGCGTGCGCGTCTTCTCGCGGACGAGGTGGTGGTGCACCGCGCCGGTCAGCAGCAGCGACGGGATCGGCGCGTGGTCCTCGTCGGTCCCGCGGTCGGACAGCACGATCACCCGCGCGCCGTCCTCGATCGCCTCCGACACCTCGGTGCGGATCTCGTCGAGCCGCTTGACCAGGGCCTCACCGCCACCGTGCACGTTGTACCGGCCGAGCACGGTGACGGCCTGGAACTCGGGCAGGTCGCCGTCGTCGTTGACGTGCACCAGCTTGGCGAGCTGGTCGTTGTCGAGCACCGGGAACGGCAGCGCGATCCGGCGGCACGACGCCGAGTTGCCGACGAGCAGGTTCGGCTCGGCGCCGATCTGCGCGCCCAGCGCCGTCACCAGCTCTTCGCGGATCGCGTCCAGTGGCGGGTTCGTGACCTGGGCGAACAGCTGGATGAAGTAGTCGAAGATGAGCCGCGACCGGCTGGAGAGCGACGCCAGCGGCGAGTCGTTGCCCATCGACCCGATCGGCTCCGCGGCGGTGCGGGCCATCGGTTCGAGGATGGTTTCGAGGTCTTCCTCGGTGTAGCCGAACGCCTGCTGCCGGCGCACGAGCGTGGCGTGCAGCGGGACCTCGCGGTCGCGCTCGGGCAGCTCGTCGAGGTGCAGCAGCCCGGCCTCGACCCACTCGTCGTACGGGTGCGCGGTGGCCAGCTCGCCCTTGATCTCCTCGTCCTCGACGATCCGGCCGGCCTCGGTGTCCACCAGGAACATCCGGCCGGGCTCGAGCCGTCCCTTGCGGACGATCGTCGCCGGGTCGATGTCGAGCACGCCGACCTCGGAGGCGAGCACGACGAGGCCGTCGTCGGTCACCCAGTAGCGCCCGGGACGCAGGCCGTTGCGGTCGAGCACGGCGCCGATCTGGCTGCCGTCGGTGAAGGCGACCAGCGCCGGGCCGTCCCACGGCTCCATCAGCGTCGAGTGGAACTCGTAGAAGGCGCGGCGCGCCGGGTCCATCTCCTGGTGGTTCTCCCAGGCCTCGGGGATCATCATCAGCACCGCGTGGGGGAGCGACCGGCCGCCGAGGTGGAGCAGCTCCAGGACCTCGTCGAAGCTCGCCGAGTCGCTGGCGTCGCGGGTGATCACCGGGTAGATGCGCTTGAGGTCGCCCGGGATCAGGTCGGTCTCGAGCAGCGCCTCGCGGGCGTCCATCCAGTTGCGGTTGCCGCGGAGGGTGTTGATCTCGCCGTTGTGCGCGACGTACCGGTACGGGTGCGCCAGCGGCCACGACGGGAAGGTGTTGGTGGAGAAGCGGGAGTGCACCAGGCCGATGGCGCTGGTGACGCGCTCGTCGGTCAGGTCGGCGAAGAACCGCTCGACCTGGGGCTCGGTGAGCATTCCTTTGTAGACGATCGTGCGCGAGGACAGGCTGGGGAAGTAGACGTCTTCCGCGGCCAGCTCGTGCTCCACGCGCTTGCGGACGCAGAACGCGCTGCGCTCGATCGACAGCGGGTCGGCGTGCTCCGGCTTCGGGCGGCGCGCGGCCAGGAACAGCTGCGTGAAGTGCGGCATCGTCTCGGCCGCGGTCGGCCCGCAGTGCTCGGGGTCGACCGGCAGCTCGCGCCAGCCGAGCACGCGCATGTCCTCTTCGGCCGCGATGCGCTCGATGGTCGTCATGGCCCGGCCGCGGCGTTTTTCGTCCTGGGGCAGGAAAGCGGTGCCCACGGCGTAGGTGCCCGGTTCGGGCAGGGCGAAATCGACGACTTCGCGGAAGAACTCGTCCGGGATCTGGATCAGGAGCCCGGCGCCGTCCCCGGTATCCGGTTCGGCGCCCCGCGCCCCGCGGTGTTCCAGGTTGCGCAACGCGACCAGGGCCTTCGCGACGATCGCATGATCCCGGCGTCCGGTGAGATCGGCGACGAACGCGACACCGCAGGCGTCGTGTTCGTATTCGCTCCGGTAGAGGCCCTTGGCCTCGGCGTTGCTGAACTGCTCCCCCGACGGGGGGAGAGCACTGGCACGGTGGGTCACGGCTGGCCGCCTCCCAAGGCGTTGGCGTGACCGGTACTCACCTCATCGAGTGGTTCGAACTGAACCGGTTAACGAAGTGGTCCGGTACCGCGATGGTCAGTCGAGAACAGTTGCTGTTGTCGAGGTGCAAGATGCCGCGAGGTATCGGCCGGGCTGGGTCGGCGTCACCGAAGGAGCCCGGAAACCGGACGCGGGTCATCTGGGAGGCCGCACAACACTGGGCAGCCGAACGTGTTCGGTACTGCGTGCGCGCAGAGGCAGACCACTGTGGTGGGGGTCAGTCGGAGCGCGCGGTGTTACTCCCGGGTTCGCCGGGTCTTATGACGATAGTGTGAATTCGCTGTTATCGACATACGTCGTCGCCCCCGGGTGGGAAATGCCACGCTTGCGTTGACGGGCACGGGGGTCGTCCCATATGCCAGGCCGCATCTCCCTCTGCTGCCTGAAAGATCGCCTTGACCTGCGGAAACGTCCGTCCCAAGTGGTCCGAGGCGGGTGCCGCTGCCCGGCTCCGGGGTGAGAAGCTGGGTACATGGTGAACCCGGCCGATGACTGATCGTTATCTCTCCGTGGCTCGAGAGGGCAGCCACGAGGTCGAGATCAAGCGCTCCCGCTTCCTCTGCGCGCTCGCTCCGGTGACGTCGGAGGAGGCCGCGCGCGCGTTCATCGCGGCCCGGCGGCGAGCCGAACCGGGCGCGCGGCACCACTGTCTCGCCTTCGTTCTCGGCCCGGATGGACGGACCCGGCGTTCCAGTGACGACGGGGAACCGGCGGGCACCGCGGGCACGCCGATGCTGGAAGTGCTGCGCCGCCGGGAGTTGACGGACACGGTCGCGGTCGTGACGCGCCACTTCGGCGGGGTGCTGCTCGGCGCGGGCGGGCTCATCCGCGCGTACGGACAGGCTGTGGCACAAGCGATCGACGTAGTAGGCGTACTAGAACACCGTCGACTCCAAGTGGTCGAGGTCGCCGTGAGCCACGACCGCGCGGGCCGGCTGGAGAACGTCCTGCGCGCGTCGCGGTACGTCCTGCGCGCGACGCGCTTCGACGAGCTGGCCCACTTCGAGATCGGCCTGGCGCCCGGCGAGTCCGAAGTGTTCGCGAGCCGGCTGGCCGACCTCACCGGCGGCGAAGCGACGGCCGTCGAGCTCGGCGAGCAGTGGGTCACCGGGGGCGCGTGAGTGCGGACCACCACCGGGTAGTGGGCTGACAACACGCGCATTCGGTTGCGCACAAGGGGGATTCGGACTTTCGGTGCTACCGCGGAGGTATTCGCCCGTGGCACCATGTCCTTCCCCCGACCACCGGATCACCCGGCCCGCCCCGAACCGGGCCGCGCACCACCCTCGATCACCACATCAGCCTCACGAGCCTCAAAAAGCTGCACTTTCCCTGGGAAAGTGCAGCTTTCGGGCCGATTGACAACGTTGTCAGCCACTGCGTGCCGAGGAGAGGAAGGTTCCATGTCCGGACCACTGTCAAGGTTCAGGAAACGGCTTCGGGGAGCGGCGCTCGCCGCGGTCCTCGTGGGCGCGGGGCTCGCCGCGCTGCCCGCTCCGGCCGCCGGCGCCGCGACGCTCGCCCTTACGCAGTACGTGAATCCCTTCATCGGCACGGACAACAGCAACTCGCCCAACCCGGTGCCCGGCGGCGCCGGCGGCAGCACGTACCCGGGCGCCGTCGTGCCGTTCGGGATGACGCAGTTCAGCCCGGACACCCCGACCGGGTCGCCGTCGGGCTACCGCTACAGCGACACCAGCATCGAAGAGTTCAGCCTCACCCACTTCAACGGCGCCGGCTGCCCCAACAACGAGGACCTCGGCCTGCTGCCGATCACCGGCGCGATCGGGACGTCGCCGGGCACGGGCTGGACCGGGTACGCCGGGCGCTACACGAAGGCGAACGAGTCGGCCGCGCCCGGCTACTACAAGAACAAGCTCGACAACTACAACACCACCGTCGAACTGTCCGCCACCCAGCGGTCCGGCTCCATGAAGCTGACCTACCCGAACACGACGACCGCGCGGCTGCTCGTCAACACCGGCCGCAGCGCGACCGGCAACCGCAACGGGTCGATCGCCATCAGCGGCAGCCAGCTCACCGGCACGGTGACCGGCGGCGGCTTCTGCGGGGCGTCGAAGACCTACCAGATCTTCTACGTGGTCCAGTTCGACCGCGCGCCCAGCGGCTTCGGCACCTGGCTCGGCGGGACGGTGAGCGCCGGGTCCGCGAGCACCAGCGGCACGAACTCCGGCGGCTACGTCACCTTCGACACCTCGAGCAACACGACCGTGCAGGCGAAGGTCGGCATCTCGTTCGTCAGCCTGGCCAACGCGCAGGCGAACCTCGCGGCCGAGAACCCCGGGTTCGACTTCGCCGGGGTCCGCGCCGCGGCCGACACGAGCTGGAACACCATCCTCAACCGCGTCCAGGTGACCGGGGGCGCGGCCGCGGACCTGCAGAAGTTCTACACGGCGCTGTACCACGTGTTCCAGAACCCGAACATCGCCAGCGACACCAACGGCCAGTACCGCGGGTTCGACCAGGCGATCCACACCGCCACGCACACCGTGTACCAGAACTACTCCGGCTGGGACATCTACCGGTCGTGGGCGGCGTTGATCGGGCTGGTCGCGCCCAATGAAGCGAGCGACATCGCGAAGTCGATGGTGCTGGACGGCCAGCAGGGCGGGTTGCTGCCCAAGTGGTCGCACAACAACAACGAGCACTTCGTGATGACCGGGGACCCCGGGCCGATCGTCGTCGGCAGCATGTACGCCTTCGGCGTCCGCGGTTTCGACACGGCGGCCGCGCTGACGCTGATGGACAAGAGCTCCAACGGCGGCACCGCACAGGGCCAGGCGATCCGCGGGCGTCAGTCCGGGTACGTCAGCCGGCACTACGTCACCGAGGACCCGTCGGACTCGCTCGAGTACTCGGCGTCGGACTTCGCGGTGGCTCAGTTCGCGAAAGCCGTCGGTGACACGACGAAGTACACCACCTACATGCAGCGCGCCCAGTGGTGGCAGAACGTGTACGGCACCGACTCCGGCTACATCCAGCCGCGGGGCAGCACCGGCACGTTCGCCTGGCCGGTCGTGCCGTCGAGCAACAGCGGTTACACCGAAGGCAACCCGTCGCAGTACACGTGGATGGTGCCCTACAACTACCAGGGCCTGATCAACCTGATGGGCGGCGCGAAGACCGCCGTCCAGCGGCTGGACCACCACTTCACGCAGCTCAACGGCGGCCTCACCCAGCCGTACTTCTACATCGGCAACGAGCCCGAGCACGGCGTGCCGTGGGCGTACAACTACGCCGCCCACCCGCAGGGCACCAGCTCGGCGGTGCGGCGCGTGATGAACGAGTCGTTCACCACCGGCGCGGGCGGCGAGCCCGGCAACGACGACCTCGGCGCGACCTCGGCGTGGTACGTCTTCGCCGCGCTGGGGATGTACCCGGCGACGCCGGGCGCGGACGTCCTGGCCCTGCACGGCCCGCTGTTCCCGGCGGTCTCGATCATCCGCCCGAGCGGGACGATCCAGATCAACGGCAGTGGCGCCGGCCAGGGCTCGCAGTACGTGCAGAGCCTGAGCGTCAACGGGACCGCGACGACGAAGTCGTGGATCCGCTACGGCGACATCGCGGGCGCGTCGACGCTGAACTACACGATGGGCTCGTCGCCGAGCGCGTGGGGCACGAACGCGGCGGACGTCCCGCCGTCGTACAACGACGGCTTCACGCCGCCGGCCGCCGCGCCGAACCTCGGCGCGAACCTGGCGCAGGGCAAGGCCGCCACGGGCTCGGCGGCGTGCGCCTCGTCCGAAGGCGCGGCCAACGCCGTCGACGGCAGCCTGATGAACAACAGCAAGTTCTGCACCACGGCCGCCACGAAGTTCCTCCAGGTGGACCTGGGGTCGGCGCAGAACGTGTCGTCGTTCGTGGTCGAGCACGCCGGCCTCGGCGGTGAGACCACGGCCTGGAACACCGGGGCGTTCACGATCCAGACGTCGACCGACGGCACGAACTGGACGACGGTCGCGTCCGTGACCGGCTCCCGGGCCAGCCGCACGTACCACCCGATCACCGCGAGGTCGGCCCGCTACGTGAAGCTGAACATCACCACCGCGGCCAACGACGGCAACGGCGCGGCGCGGATCTACGAGTTCGAGGTCCACGGCTGAGTCCTCTGCCGCAGCTCGTCGTGAGTGTTCAGGGCGGTTAGAACCGCCCTGAACACTCACGACCGCGACCCCCACTGCTCGCGGGTGATCGCGTACTCGACTTCGCCGTGTTCCGCACCCGGGGCGAGGTTGTGCTCCGGGAACTCCTCGAAGTACGTGCGGATGAACGTCATCCCCAGCTTTTCCATGACGCGTCGCGAGCGCTGGTTCACCGCCATGGTGAACGCCGTGACGCGCTTGACCCCCAGGTCGTCGAAGCCTTTCGCGAGCAACGCCATCGAGCCTTCGGTGCCGTAGCCCTTGCCCCAGGCCGCTCGGTGCAGCCGGTACCCCAGTTCGGGCTCGTCGGGCGGGTCCGCCGGCCGCGGCCGGAAGTGGAACCAGCCCAGGAAATCGCCCGTGCTCTTCTCGATCGCGGCCCAGAACCCGTAACCGGGGAACCGCTCGTAGTAGCCAAGGAACGCGGGGAGGTCGAGGGTGACGATCTCCGTGCGATCCGCGGGCCGGCCCCCGTCGATGTACTTCATGACCGCGGCGTCGTCGTAGAGGTCGAACAGCGCGTCGGCGTCGCTCTCGGTGAACCGGCGCAGGATCAGCCGCTCGGTCTCGAGGAATACGTGCATTCGGGCGATGCTGGCAGGGCTCCCACTGCGCGGCAACGTTATTACGCGGCGGTCGCGAAGACCTCACCCAGTGCTTGCGAACCGGCTTCGGTGAGCAGTGCCGGGACGCGCTGGCCGCACTTGCCCGGGCGGGCCGGCGCGATCAGGCCCAGGCGGGCCAGCCGGTGCACGGTGGACTGGTCGCAGCAGCTCAGGCCGTCGATGAAGAGGTCGGGCTCGCAGCTGCAGCTGATTTCGGCGTGACCCTCGGCCACGGCTCTCAGTGTGGCCCGCTCACGATGGTTCAACGTGGTGATCATGGCGGTGCCTCCTTCCGTCGCAATCATTAGACGCTTCACCACCGGCAGTTTCCCCTCTCAGCGTGCGAATCCGGGTATTCAGGGGGTGTATTCAGGGGTGATGCGCAGTCTTCGTCCGGGTACCCCTTAGGCCAGTGGTTCCAACGTCGTCTTTCGCAGGTGCCGGAAAATGATCGAAGTGCGGAAGCCGACGATCTCCCGGCGGATCGCGAGGCGGTCGGTGAGGAAGGCGTGCAGCCCGTCGATGTCGGGGGCGGTGACTTCGATCAGGAAATCGTCGCTGCCCGCGGTCACGTAGACCGAAAGCACCTCCGGCAGTTCGGCGATCGAGCGCTGGAAGGCGTCGATGACGGCCCGGCTCAGCGGCCGCACCTGCGCCGCGACCAGGGCCCGGACGCCGCGGTTGAGGCTCGCGAGGTCGATGTCGGCGTGGTAACCCCGGATGACGCCGCGCTCCCGCAGCAGCCGGATCCGTTCGAGGCACGTCGACGGCGCGATGCCGACCTTCCGGGCGATCTCGCGGTTGGTCTGCCGGGCGTCCTCCTGCAGCAGGCGCACGATCGCCGAATCAAGTTCGTCCAGCACCGGGTGCTCCTCGTGGTTGCCGAATTTAGTTCGGCGACATGTCGACATCGCCGACGATCACTCTAACTTCAATGCCCATGACCGCACATGAGCAGCTCATCGCCCGCCGTGGCCGCCGATCCGGCGTCACCACGATGGTGGCGATCCATTCGAGCGTCCTCGGCCCCGCCGTCGGCGGCTGCCGCCTGAAGGCCTATCCGAGCCTGACCGACGCCGTCGACGACGTCCTGCGCCTCTCGGCGGCGATGACCGCGAAGTGCGCGGTCGCCGGGCTCGATTTCGGCGGCGCGAAGAGCGTCATCGCGCTGGAGCCGGGCCGGGTGCTCTCAACGGCGGAACGGCGGGACGTCCTTCTGGACCACGCCGAGCTGATCGCCTCGTTCGACGGCGCGTACCTCGCGGGCCCGGACGTCGGTACCGGCCCGGCCGACATGCTGGTGCTGCGCGAGGTCTCGCCGCACGCGTTCTGCACACCCGAGTCCGCGGGCGGCACGGGCTCGTCCAGCGGCCCGACGGCGCTCGGCGTCCTCGCCGCGCTGCGGGCGGCGTCGGGCACGCGGTCGATGGCCGGTCGCCGGGTGGTGATCAGCGGCTACGGCGCGGTCGGGGCCCATCTGGCCGCGAGCCTGCAGGCCGCGGGTGCGTCAGTCGTGGTTTCGGACGTCGACCCGGCGAAGCGTGCCGAGGCTCGCGACTTCGAGTGGGCTCCGCCGGAGAAAGCGCTCACCCTGCCGGCGGACGTCGTCATCCCGGCGGCGGTGGGCGGCGTGCTGACCCCGGAGAGCGTGGCCCGGCTCGACACGCCGCTGGTGGTGGGCCCGGCGAACAACCAGCTGACCGACGACGCCGTCGCGGACGCGCTGGCCGCCCGGGGCGTGCTGTGGGTGCCGGACTACGTCGCGAGCGCGGGCGGGATCTTGTACACGCTTTCGCGGGAGGCGGAGGGCCTGGACCACGACGCCGCGCTGGCCCGCGTCGAGTCGATCGAAGGGACGGTGGAGGGCATCCTCACGGCCGCGCGGGCGCACTCGACGACGCCGTTGCGGGAGGCGGCCGCGCTGGCCGAGCGCCGCCTCACCGCGCCCAGCGCCCGCTGAAGCCGAAGGTCGTGAGGGGCACCCCCAGGGCCGTAAGCGCCTGGGGGTGCCCCTCACGGCGAGTCGGCCGGGGCGCGCGGCTCACCTCAGGCTGGCACCGAGCGCCCCAATGTGGCGTTGGGTGCGTTGGACGCACCGAACGCCACGTTGGGTGCGTTGGGTGCACCGAACGCCACGTTGGGTGCGCTGGATGCACCCAACGCCACGTTGGGTGCGTTGGATGCACCCAACGCCACATTGGGGCGCTCGAGCTCAGGGGCGCAGGGCGGCCAGCACCTCGGGCGCCGTGGTGAAGTCGCCCAGCCGGACCGGCTTGCGGTCGCCGTGGAAGTCGCTCGAGCCCATCGTCAGCAGGCCCAGCTCCGCCGCCACCTCCCGCAGCCGCCGCCCGACCTCCGGTGGCTGCTCCGGGTGGTCCGCTTCCAGCCCGGCCAGGCCCGCCGCGGCCAACGTCGCCAGCTGGGCGTCCGACACCTCCGCCCGGCGCTTCGACGAGCGCGGGTGGGCCAGCACCGCCGTGCCGCCGGCCGCGCGGATCAGGGCGATCGCGGCCGTCGTGGGCAGGACGTGCTTCGGGACGTCCGCGCGGCCGCCGTCGGCGAGCCAGTCCGGGGTGAACGCGTCCGTCACCACGCCCGCCGCGACCAGGGCCGCCGCGATGTGGGGGCGGCCCAGCGGGGCGCCGGCGGCGATCGGCTCCACCTGGGCCAGCGTGATCGGCGCGCCCAGCTCGCGGCAGCGGTCCACCATCCGGACCGCGCGGCGGGCGCGGTCGGTGCGGATCAGCTCCAGCTCGGCCGCCAGCGACGCGTCCGCCGGGTCGGCGAAGTAGCCGAGCAGGTGCACCTCGGCTTCGTCGAGGCGGCAGGAGATCTCGACGCCGGGCACCAGCTCGACCCCGGCTTCCGCGGCGGCGGGCGCCGCGAGAGCCAGGCCGGCGAACGTGTCGTGGTCGGTCAGCGCGACCACGGTCAGGCCCGCCCGGGCCGCCAGCCGGGGCAGGTCCGCCGGCGGCGTCGTGCCGTCCGAGGCCGTGCTGTGGGCGTGCAAGTCGATCGTCACACAGCGGATCGTGCCACCGATCGACTTGAATGGGGGCGTGGAGATCCTCACCGACACCGCCACGCTCGCGCTGTACACGACCGACGCCTCCAACTACCGCCACGTGCCCCGGGGCGTCGTGCTGCCGGAGACCGTCGACGACGTCGTCGCCGCGGTCGCCGCCGCCCGCGCCCGGGACCTGCCGGTGATCGCCCGCGGTGGTGGCACCAGCGTCGCCGGGAACGCGTGCGGGCCCGGGCTGGTGATCGACACCTCGCGCCACGTCGGCGGGGTGCTTTCGCTCGATCCGGAGACGCGGCTCGCGCGGGTGCTGCCCGGAACCGTGCTGGACGACCTCCAAGCCGTCGCGGCGCCGCACGGGCTGCGGTTCGGCCCGGACCCCTCGACGCACAGCCGCTGCACGATCGGCGGGATGATCGGCAACAACGCGTGCGGCTCGCACTCGGTGGCGTGGGGCCGCACGGTCGACGTCGTGCGCTCGCTGGACGTCCTGCTCTACGACGGCACGCGGCTGCGGCTCGGCCCGGGCGAGCCGACCGAAGGCCGGGTCTTCGACGAGCTGCGCGCGCTGGTGCGGGACAACCTGGCCTTGCTGCGCAAGGAACTTTCGACGTGGCCGCGGCGCGTCTCCGGCTACGGCCTGGAGCACCTGCTGCCGGAGAACGGCTTCGACGTCGCCAAGGCACTGGTCGGCTCGGAGGGCACGTGCGTCACGGTGCTGGAGGCGACGGTCGCGCTGGCCGAGCTGCCGCGGCACCGGGTGCTGGCCGTGCTGGGCTTCCCGTCCGACATCGCGGCGGCCGACGCGGTGCCGTCGATCCTGCCGTGGTCGCCGCTGACCGTCGAAGGCGTCGACGCCGAGCTGGTCGCGATGCTCCCCGGCCGTGGCGACGACCTGCCGCCGGGCGGCGCGTGGCTGTTCGTCGAGCTGGCCGGCGCGGACCCGGCCGAGGCCGCCGGACGCGCCCGCGCGCTGGCCGCGTCGCTGGAGCTGACCGGGTCCGTCGTGCTGGACGACCCGGTCGCGCAGCGCGAGCTGTGGCGGATCCGCGAGGAGGGCGCGGGCCTGGCGACCCGGCTCGCGGACGGCTCCGAGGCGTGGCCGGGCTGGGAGGACGCGGCTGTCCCGCCGGAGCGGCTCGGCGCGTACCTGCGCGAGTTCAAGGACCTCATGCGCGCGCACGGGCGCAAAAGCGTCGTCTACGGGCACTACGGCGAGGGCTGTCTGCACCTGCGGCTGGACTTCGATCTGCTTTCGCAGCAGGGGATCGCCGGGTTCCGGCGGTTCCTGGAGGAGGCCGCGGACCTCGTCGCGGCCCACGGCGGCTCCCTGTCCGGCGAACACGGCGACGGCCAGGCCCGCTCGGAGCTGCTGTCCCGGATGTACAGCCCCGAGATGATGGCCGTCTTCGCACGGTTCAAGGCGATCTTCGACCCGGCGGGGCGGATGAACCCCGGCATCATCGTCGAGCCGCGCAAGGTCGACGCGAACCTGCGCGTGCGCCCGGCCCCACTGTCCCTTGAGGACGTCACCGTGCTCGGCTACCCCGAGGACCGGGGGAGTTTCGGGCAGGCGATGCGCCGCTGCGTCGGCGTCGGGAAGTGCCGCAACACCAGCGGCGGCGGCGTCATGTGCCCCAGTTACCGCGCCACCCGCGAGGAGCAGCACTCGACGCGCGGGCGCGCGCACCTGCTCGCGGAGATGCTCAACGGCGAGGTCATCACGGACGGCTGGCGCTCCGCCGAGGTCCACGACGCGCTCGACTTGTGCCTGTCCTGCAAGGGATGCCTGTCGGACTGCCCGGTGGACGTCGACATGGCGACGTACAAGGCGGAGTTCCTGCACCAGCACTACCGGCGGCGGCTGCGCCCGGCGGCGCACTACTCGATGGGCTGGCTGCCGCTGTGGCTGCGGGCCGGCGCGCGGGCGCCGCGGCTGGCCAACGCGCTCGGCCGCTCGCCGCGGCTGTCCGGCCTGCTGAAACGGCTGGGCGGGATCGCACCGGAACGCGCGCTGCCGGAGTTCGCGCGGAAGCCGTTCACGACGGCGCGGGCCGACCTGCGGCGGCGCGCTTCCGGCGACCGGAAAGTCGTGCTGTGGCCGGATTCGTTCAACAACTACCTGACGCCGTCAGTCCTCGACGCGGCCCACGAGGTGCTGACCGCGGCCGGCTACGACGTCGTGCTGCCGGACCGCGGTGTCTGTTGTGGACTGACGTGGGTCTCGACCGGTCAGCTCGACGTCGCCCGCCGGGTGCTGCGCCGGACCCTGGACGTGCTGGCGCCCTACCTGGACGCGGGGTACGAGGTCGCCGGGCTGGAGCCGAGCTGCACGGCGCTGTTCCGCGGCGACCTGCCGGCCCTCCTGCCGGACGACGAGCGCGCGTCGTTGCTGGCGTCTCGCACGGCCACCTTCGCGGAGCTGCTGGAGCGCGCCCCGATCCCGTTCGCGGCGCTGGACGTCGACGCGATCACCCAGGTCCACTGCCACCAGCACGCGGTCCTCGGCTTCACGGCCGACGAGTCGGCGATGGCGGCGGCGGGCGTCCGCAACACGACGCTCGACTCGGGATGTTGTGGCCTGGCGGGCAACTTCGGCTTCGAGCGCGGCCACTACGACGTCTCGAAGGCGGTGGCGGAGGACCGCATGCTCCCGGCGATCCGCGCGGCTTCGGAAGACACGGTCGTCGTCTCCGACGGCTTCAGCTGCCGGACCCAGATCGCGCAGGAGTCGGGCCGCCAGGCCGTGCACCTGGCGGAACTGCTGCGGCGCGCGTTGCCCTGACGCGGCGGCACTTTCACGTGAAAGTGCCGCTTTGATCGAGCGTTATTCGGTGCGCTCCAGCAAGGTCCGGGTGGCGGCGAGCACCAGGCGGCAGATGTCGTCCGGGTCCGCGCTGGCCAGGGGTTCCTTGGCGGTGACCTCGCGGACCAGGCCGATGCCCAGCAGCCAGGCCAGCGCGAGGTCGGCGCGCAGCTCGGCGTCCGGTGCGTCGGTCAGGCCCGCCAGTGTGCCGGCGTACTCGCGGCCCAGCTCCTGCCGCATCGCGGCCGCGGCGCTGTCACTGCCGGGTGACCGCAGGTACGTCTCCAGCGTGCGGTTGCGCTCGCCGCCCGGTTCCAGCATGGCGCGCAACGTCGCGCTGAACAGCCGTTCCGGCGCGTTCGAGGCGATCTGCTCGCGCGTGTTCCGCGCGATGACCGCCTCGAACAACGCCTCTTTGCTGCCGAAGTAGCGGAAGAGCAGCGACTGGTTGGCGCCCGCTTCCTTCGCGATGTCCCGCACGGTGGTCCGGTCGAAACCGCGGTCGGCGAACAGGTCCGCGGCGGCGTCGAGCAGCGCCAGGCGCGTCGCGGCGGCGTCCCGCTTCCGGCCTGGCTGTTCGGTCACCGCTGAAGGTTAACCGGCAAACCGGACGCGGGTGCGGTGCGGTCAGGCCTCGGCGAGCCGGATCGCCGCGGCCGGGCAGGTCAGCTCCGCCTGGCGGACCTCCTCTTCGTCACCCTTCGGCTCGGAAGCGAGGAGGACCACCGTGCCGTCGTCTTCGTTCTGGTCGAACGTCTCCGGCGCCAGCAGCACGCACTGGCCCGACGAGACGCACTTCCCGGTGTCGACGCTGATCTTCACAGGGTGCTCCTCACCAGGTGACGGGGACGCGGTCGACGCCGCCCGCGACGCGGTTCACGCGGACGGCGATGTCGTCGAGGCCGACGGCCAGGCGCATGTCCGGGAAGGCGCGGAACAGGGCGGGGAAGACCGTCCGCAGCTCGGTGCGGGCCAGGTTGGCGCCGATGCAGACGTGCGCGCCGGTACCGAAGGCGAGGTGGACGTTCGGGGTGCGGCCCGGGTCGAACTCGTCCGGGTCGGCGAACGCCGCGGCGTCGCGGTTGGCCGCGTCGCTGGAGATGAGCACGGCGTCGCCGCGCATGATCCGGGTCCCGGCGACCTCGACGTCCTCGTGCGCGTACCGCAGCAGGCCGGTGCCGCTGGTGGCCGTCATCCGCAGGATCTCCTCGACGGTCTGGTTCACCTCGCCTTCGGGATCGGCGGCGAAGCGGTCGCGGCGGGCGGTGTCGGTGAGCAGGAACAGCACGCCCATCGCGATCCGGGTGGACGTCGTCTCGTGGCCGGCGAACAGCAGCCCGGCGCCCATGCGCGCGAGGTCGTCGTCGGTGAACGTCGGGTCGTCGGCCTGGACCGCGACCATGTCGGAGATGACGTCGGCCTGCGGGTTCGCGCGCTTGGCGTCGGCCAGGCCCGTCATGTACGCCTTGAACTCGGTCATCGCGGCCTGCGCGTCGGCGCCGCCGTCCATCACGGCGATCCGCTCCGACAGGTTCCGGAAGTGCTCGCGGTCCTCGAACGGGACGCCGAGCAGCTCGCAGATCACCAGTACCGGCAAGGGAAAGGCGAGCAGCTCGGTCAGGTTGACCGGCTCGCCGGGGTGGGCGTCGTGCGCCGCCCGCATGTCGTCGAGGCAGCGGGTGGTCAGCTCGTCGATCCGGTCGCCGAGGGCGCGCATCCGCGGCGCGGAGAATGCGGGCGCCAGCATCCGGCGCATCCGCTTGTGCTCCTGCTCCTCGGTGTCGAAGTCGCCGCTCGGGCCGTCCTGGATCGCGGCGTGGGAGATGCGCGACGCCTGCTCGGGCGCCGGGTGCGACCGGCCGAAACGCTTGTCGCGGAACACTTCCTTGGCTTCCTCGAACGACGTCACCAGCCACGCCGGGTCGCCGGCGGGGGTGAGCACCCGGCTGACCGGGGCCTGCTGCCGGAGCGCTTCGTAGTCCGGCGCGATCGCGAGCGCGTTGGCGCGGGCGAAGGGCAGCCGGGGGGTTTCTTCAGTGGTGGTCATGAACCGCTCCTCGTTTCAGTTCGGCGAGCCAGGCGCGTTCGGTGTCGAACTGCTCGCAGACGTGCCGCATGGTGGCGCGGCTCCACGGATCGGCCTGGTCGGCGAGCAGCCGGGTCAGCCGCTCGTGTTCGGCCGCGAGCCCGCGGTCACGGACGTCGATGACGCGTATCCGCTCGCCTTCGCGCAGCCAGCCGAAGTTTCCCACCCTGGCGAGGAACTCGGCTTCGTTGAGCGCGAGGTCGTCCGGGAAGTCGGCGAGCATGTCGTGCAGCAGTTCCCGCCCGACGTCGGTGACGGTGTAGACGTGCCGCGGCGGTTTGGCCTCCTGTTCCTCCGCGCTGCGGCTCACCGCGCCGGCGTCGACGAAGCGCCGCAGCGTCGGGTACAGCGAGTTGTTCGACAAGGTGTGGCCGGTCGAGGCCTCCACGGCCTTGCGGAGCTCGTAACCGTGCATCGGTTCGCGGGCCAGTCTCGACAGCAGCAGGATCTCGATCCACACCTAGGTCACCGTAACCTAGGTTTCCGTGACTCGGCAATGGCTCGTGGTGACAACCGGCCGGAAACTTTCCGTCGTCCGGGGCGGCGCCACGACCTGGCAGGATCGCGGCATGGAACGTGTGACCGGCATCGGTGGGTACTTTCTCCGCGCGGCGGATCCGGCGGCGCTCAGCGCCTGGTACCGGGAGAAACTCGGCCTCGACACCGACGAGCACGGGGCCTGGCGGCAGGAGGCGGGCCCCACGGTCTTCGCGCCGTTCGAGGCGGACACCGACTACTTCGGCGCGCGCTCCCAGCAGACGATGCTCAACTTCCGGGTCCGCGACCTCGACGCCATGCTGGCGCAGCTGCGCGACCTCGGCGCCGACGTCGCGGCCGAGGCCCAGGAGTTCGACGGCGTCGGCAAGTTCGGCTGGGTCACCGACCCGGAGGGCAACCGCGTCGAACTCTGGCAGCCCGCCGGCTGAGCCGCCCGCGGTGCACGCAGCGTGGTCGCCGGAACGCTCGACGTGAACCCCGAAGCTGTGTAGCGTTTGCAAGCAGGTGCTTACAAACGAGACCACGGGGGGTTCCCGCATGACCACCACGCACACCGAGGCGCTCGCGTACCCGTTCAACGAGGAGGCCGGGCTCGACCTGAACGAGGCCTACGCCGCCGCCCGCGACGCGGACGGCATGGTGCGGGTCAAGATGACCTACGGCGAGCCCGCTTGGCTGGCCACGCGCTACGCCGACGCCCGGCTCGTGCTGGGGGACCGCCGCTTCTCGCGGGCGATGGAGAAGGAGAAGGACGCGCCGCGACGCTCGCCCGTGCAGCGCGACGGCGGGATCCTGCAGATGGACCCGCCCGACCACACGCGGCTGCGGACGCTCGTCGCGAAGGCGTTCACCATGCGCCGCGTCGAGCTGCTCCGCCCGCGCGTCGCCCGGCTCGCGGCCGAGCTGATCGCCGACATGAAGGCCGCCGGGGCGACCGCGGACCTCGTCGACGCCTACGCGCTGCCGATCCCGGTCGCCGTGATCTGCGAGCTGCTCGGCGTCCCGGTCGCGGACCGGCCGAAGTTCCGCGTCTGGAGCGACGCCGCGCTGTCCACCAGCGGGCTGACGCCCGAGGAGTTCGAGCGCAACCGCGAGGAGCTGCGCGACTACATGCGCGGCCTGATCGCCGAACACCGCTCGGCGCCGCAAGACGACCTGATGACGGCGTTGATCGAGGCCCGCGACACCCGCGACCGGCTGACCGAGCTGGAGCTGGTCGACCTGTGCGTCGGCATCCTCGTCGCCGGCCACGAGACCACCGCGAGCCAGATCCCCAACTTCGTCTACGCGCTGCTGGACCAGCCCGGGCAGTGGGACCGGCTGCGCTCCGATCCCGGCTTGATCCCGGCCGCGGTCGAGGAGCTGCTGCGGTTCGTGCCGCTGGGCGCCGGCGCCGGGTTCGCGCGCTACGCCACCGAGGACATCGAGGTCGGCGGGGTGCTCGTACGGGCGGGCGAGCCGGTGCTGGTGGCGGTCGGCGCGGCCAACCGCGACCGCCTGCAGTTCGACGACGCGGATCAGCTGCGCTTCGACCGCGGGGACAGCCACCACCTCGGCTTCGGCCACGGCGTCCACCACTGCCTCGGTGCGCCGCTCGCCCGCCTCGAGCTGCAGGAGGCGCTCCGCGCGTTGGTCACCGAGCTGCCCGGGCTGCACCTCGCGGGCGATATCGTGTGGAAGACGCAGATGCTCGTCCGCGGACCGCGGTCGATGCCGATCGGCTGGTGATTCGGAAGGTGACCATGAGCTGGCACGTGGAGGTCGACGAACACACCTGCATCGGGTCGGGGATGTGCGCGTCCCTGATGCCCGAGGTGTTCGCGCTGGACGGTGCCGTCGCGCGCACGGTCACGAGCGAGGTCGACGCGGACGAGACGGTGCTCGACGCCGCCGACTCGTGCCCGGCGATGGCGATCCTGGTGACCGACGGCGGCCGCGAGATCGGCCCGCGTCCCTAGGGGAGGTAGCGGCCGTTCTCGGTGACCACGGCGGTGATGAGCGCCGCCGGGGTGACGTCGAACGCGGGGTTGAACACCTCGGCGCCCGGCGGCGTGACGCCGGCGCCGGCGTATTCGGTGAGCTCGCGGGCGTCGCGTTCCTCGATGGTGATGCCCGTGCCGTCCGCGAGCGAACTGTCTACTGTGGACGACGGTGCGACGACGACGAACGGCACGCCGTGGTGCGCGGCGGCGATGGCCAGGCCGTAGGTGCCGATCTTGTTGGCCACGTCGCCGTTGGCGGCGATCCGGTCGGCGCCGACGAGCACGCAGTCGACCATCCCACGGGCCATCGCCGCGGCGGCCGCGCCGTCCGGCTGGACGCGGTAGGGCACGCCGGCCTGCGCCAGCTCCCACGCCGTCAGCCGGGAGCCCTGCAGCAGCGGGCGCGTCTCGTCGACGAGCACCTCCTCGACGAGCCCGCGCTCGTGCAGGTGCCAGACGACGCCGAGCGCGCTGCCCCACCCGACGGTCGCGAGCCGGCCGGCGTTGCAGTGGCTGAGCAGCCGCAGCGGCCGGCGCGGGCACGCGGCCAGCACGATCCCGGCGGCGTGCGCGGACGCCGTCTTGTTGAGTTCTTCGTCCTCGGTGAGCAGGGCTAGTGCTTCGGCAAGAACGGCGTCGGCCCCCCGGTCGAGCTTGGCCAGCGCGCGTTCCACCCCCCACCGCAGGTTGACGGCGGTGGGACGGGCGGCCGCGACCAGCTCGGCGTCGGCCCGGACGTCGCCGCCGTGCCGGGCCGCGAGCGCGACGCCGAGCGCACCGGCACCCCCGAGCGCGGGTGCGCCGCGGACGGCGAGCCGCTTGATCGCGTCGACCAGCTCGCCGACGGTGCGCAGCTCCAGCAGCCGGTAGTCGCCGGGCAGCGCGGTCTGGTCGATGATGACGATCGCGCCGTCCGCCCAGTCGATGGTCCTGCGCACGCGCCCTCCCGAAATCCGGTTGCCCGCCCGGAGAGGATGCGGGTCGTGACCATTCAACGGCAGAACCCGCCCGGCCTGCACGCGACGCCGGGCTACCACCACGTGACGGTGGCCGCGGCGGGCCGCACGGTGTACCTGGCGGGCCAGTGCCCGCTGACCGCGGACGGCAAGGTCGTCGACGGAGACGTGCTGGCCCAGACCGACCAGGTGGTGGCCAACACCCTGGCCGCGCTGACGTTCGCGGGCGCGACCCCGGAAGACGTGGTCCGCACGGTGATCTACGTGGTGACCGACGACCGCGCGACGCTGTCGGCGGTCTGGGACCGCCTGACGGAGTCGCCACTCGGCGCGGCCTTCACCACGGCGAGCACGCTGCTGGGGGTGGCACAGCTCGGGTACCCGGACCAGCTGGTGGAACTGGACGTCACGGCGGCGCTCGCCTGAGCCCGCCCGGCCTTCGGTCTTGGCGCGCCGGCCGGGATGGCGTTCACCCGCCCGCCCGGGCCGGCCCGCCCGCCCGGGCCGGCCCGCCCGCCTGCGTCCGGCCCGTGATTCCCAGTCCTGCTGGGGTCAGAGTCCGGCCATCAGGTCCGTCTCCGTGATGCCCGGGCCCTGGCCCGCGCGGATGTACCACTCCGTGCCGAAGGCGAAGGCGAACGCTTCGTCCGGCATGGCCAGCATGAACGTGTCCTCGCTGATCTGGCTCGGGTGGGCGCGCATCGCCGCGCGCTTGGCGTCCACGTACTTCGAGACGTCCACCGCCGCCGTGATCTCGGCTTCCGGCTTGCCGAACTCGACGTTCTCCGGTGGGTTCGGCCTCGCCTCCGGCGGCATCAGGCCCTCCTCGACCGCCGCGTCGAAGCCGCGCTGCATGAACTCGCGGTTGAACGTCGCCTGGAAGACGCGGGGGGTGCCGGCCAGCTCGGCCGCGCGGACGCCGACGCGGTGGACCTGGATGTGGTCGGGGTGGCCGTAATCGCCGTTGTCGTCGTAGACCGTCAGCACGCTCGCCGACTCCTCGCGCAGGATCGCCGCGAGCTGGACGGCGGCCGCTTCGACGTCGGCCTGCCAGAAGCACGCCGGATCGTCGTTCGTCGCCTCGCCCATCATCCCGGAGTCGCGGTAGCCGAGGAACTCGACGCGTTCCACGCCGAGGATCTTCGCGGCCGCGTGCGCCTCCTGGACGCGGCGGTCCTCGAGCTTTTCGCCCTCGGCGAGGAATCCGTCGGGTACTTCGCCGACCTCGCCGCGCGTCGCGACGACCAGCACGACGCGGTGGCCCTCCTCGACGGCCTTGCGCATGACGCCGGCGGTGCGCAGGCACTCGTCGTCGGGGTGGGCGTGGAAGGTGACCAGTGTTGCCATGAAACCGACGCTACCGGCAACCCCCGACAAATTCCGCGCGGACCGCTAAGGTCCGCGGTCGTGGACGGCGAGAAGCGCACGCTGCTGCGGTACCTGCACGCCCAGCGGGCGGCCATCCTGGCGATCCTCGACGGACTGGGGGAGCCGGCGCTGACGACCCCGGTCCTGCCGTCCGGCTGGACCCCGCTGGGCATGGTGGAGCACCTCGGGTACGCCGAGCGGTTCTGGTTCCAGGAGATCGTCACCGGCACCGCCGGCCCGGTCGCCTGGCCGGACGACGACCACGCGCCGCTGACCACCCCGCGCGCCCCGGACGTCGTTTTCGCCTTCTACCGCGAACAATGCCGCCGGTCCGACGAGATCTTCGCCGCGACGCCGCTCGACACGCCGTCGAAAGGCCGGTTTCCCGACCTGCCCGAGGCGGAGATCGCCGACCTGCGCGGGGTCGTGCTGCACGTGATCGAGGAGACGGCCCGGCACGCCGGCCAGCTGGACGTCGTGCGCGAGCTGATCGACGGCCGCACCGGCCTGGGCCCCCGTTAGTTCAGCTGTTCCTTCGAACACCACCAGGCCGACCGGCCGCCGACCGTGCCGTGCGCCATCTCCGCGCCGCAGCGGGGACAGTGGTCGCCGGCGCGGCGGTGCCCGATGATCTCGCCGGTGTGCACGCCGCCGTGCTTGATCGCGGCGCGCAACGCCTTCTTCAGTGCCTTGTGGAGCTCGGTGAGCTCGTCGCCGGTCAGGCCGTCCACCGGCCGCGACGGGCTCAGCGCGGCCTGCCACAGGGTCTCGTCGGCCAGCAGGTTGCCGATGCCGGCCACCACGGACTGGTCGAGCAGCCGCGCCTTCAGCGGCGCCCGGCCGCGGCCGACGCGTTCCCGGAAGTCCGCCCGCGAGATCTCGCCGGCGTCGGGGCCCAGCGCGTCGAGATCGGGGTCGAGGCGCACCCGGCCCAGCCGTCGCGTGTCGAACAGGAGCAGCTGTTCGCCGTCGGTGAAGGTGATCCCGAACCGGAACCACTCGGGTTTCTCCACGCGGCCGGTGAGCTGCTCCGGGCCGAGCGGCCCGCGCTCGTCGCCGAGCCGCAGCTGGCCGGCCATCCCCAGGTGCAGGCCGAGGTTCGGGCCGGGTTGCCCGTCGCCGCCTTCGGTTTCGCACCACAGCGTCTTGCCACGCCGGCGCGCGGCGGTCAGCCGCCCGCCGGTCAGCGCGGCGGCGATCTCGCCGGGCGGGTGCGGCCGGCAGACCCAGTCGTCGTGGTCGTCGACGTCACGGATCTTGCGGCCGAGCGCACCGATGAGAACCTGACGGGCGAGCTCGACTTCGGGGAGTTCCGGCACGCCGCCCAGTCTGCCCCAGCTCAGCCGGGCCGGCCGAGCCACTCGTTCAGCAGGGTGCGTTCGGCGGCGGTCAGCTTCGACAGTCCCGGCACGACGGCGCCGGGCGCCGGCGCGTCGGCGAGGATCGCGTGCAGCACGGCCTGGTACATCGTGTCGGCGAGCCCGGGCTCCCGGTCGTCCGGCGGCCCGGCCAGCAGCGTGAGCACGGCGCCGGTGCCGGCCGCGTGGATCACCTCGACGGCGCGGCGTTCGGTGACCCGCAGGCGCCCGGTCGCCGCGACACGCCGGACGCGGGCGCGCAGGACCGCCAGCCCGGCGGCCGTGGCGCCGCCGGAGGTGCGCCGCGGGTCGATCAGCAGGCCGAACAACGCCGCGTTGGCGAGGCCGAAGGCGACGTGCGCGTCCCAGCCGGCGCGCAGGTCGGCCACGGGATCGAGCGTCTCGTCGACGGCCTTCCCGGTGACGTAGGTGCTGAAGGCGTGCTCGGCGACGACGTCGAGCAGGGCGTCCTTGTCCGCGAAGAACCGGTAGATGGCCGGCGGCTGCAGGCCGGCCGCCTGCGCGACGGCGCGGATCGTGACCGCGGCCACGCCCTGTTCGCGCAGGAGCCGCGCCGCGACCTCGACGATGTTCGTGCGCGTCTCGCCCCGGACCGTCCTCATGGTTTCGATGATAACGCATCTGTGGTATCCATGATGCTAACGTCGTTACTATCAACGTTAGCGAGAGGTGGACCATGATCGTCATCACCGGTGGGACCGGCAAGCTCGGTTCCCGGATCGTCGAGCGGCTGCGCGAGCGCGTCCCGGCCGAGCGGATCGGCGTCAGCGTGCGCGACGTCGGCCGCGCCGGCGACCTCGGCGTGCGCGTGCGGCGCGGCGACTTCGGCGACCCGCAGTCCCTCGCGGAGGCTTTCGAGGGCGCCACGCAGGTGCTCATCGTCTCGGCGAACGAGACGGGCGGGAAGGCCGTCCAGAGCCACGTCACGGCGATCGAGGCCGCCCGGGACGCGGGTGCGGAGCGCATCCTCTACACGAGCCACCAGGGCGCGGCCGGCGATTCGCTGTTCGCGCCGATGCCCGACCACGCGGCGACGGAGGCGTACCTGGCCAAGACGGGGGCGCCGTTCACCGTGCTGCGCAACGGGTTTTACGCGAGCACGGTGCCCCAGCTGCTCGGCGCGGCACTGGACACCGGCGAGCTGGTCGCCCCGGCGGACGGCCCGGTGTCCTGGACCGCGCACGCCGACCTCGCCGAAGCGGCGGCGATCACCCTGGCGTCCGGCGGCTCCTTCGAAGGCCCGACGCCGCCGTTGACCGCCCCGGTCGCGCTGGACCTCACGGACGTCGCGCGCATCCTCTCGGAGCTGACGGGCCGCACGATCCGGCGCGTGGTGGCGGACGACGAGGAGTGGGTGCAGTCGCTGACCGGCCACGGCGTCCCGGCACCGCAGGCGCGGATGCTGCTGGGCATGTTCCACGCGTCACGCCGCGGCGAGTTCGCGACGGTGGACCCGGAGCTGGAGCGGCTGCTGGGCCACCCGGCGACGTCGATGCGGTCGGTGCTGGAGGAGACCATCACGAAGTAGGTGGCTCGGGTGCACGACGCGGCGGCACGCCGGTAAATGAGTTGGACTGCTGAAGCCGGGCCGGTAGCTTCACCGAAGACCGTGTACTGCCTGAGGAGGTGAGCCCCGTGACCGTATTGCCGTGGGTGCTCCCTTCCCGTGTCACGGCCGGGTGGTCGGCGTAGGTGCCGCCGGGAGCGTCCTGACTCTCCCGAAAGGCAGCACCTCATGCACTTCACCGCAGAAACTTCTTCGAACGGCGTCCTCGAACGCGACTTCACCGTGGGCGACGTCCCCGGTGTCCTCTGGTCACCCGCCGCGGGTGGCGAGCACCTTCCCCTGGTCCTGATGGGCCACGGCGGCGGCACGCACAAGAAGGCCCCCGCCATGGCCGGCCGGGCCGAGCGGATCGTGGCCGGCTGCGGGTTCGCCGTCGCCGTCCTCGACGCGCCCGGGCACGGCGACCGGCCGCGTACGGACCACGATGAGCGGGAAATCGCCGTCATGCAGGCGGCGATGGCCGCGGGCGAGCCCGTCGGACCGATCGTCGTCCGGTACAACGCGCACCTGGCGGAGCAGGCCGTCCCCGAGTGGCGGGCGGCGCTCGACGCGCTCCAGGACGTCGGCGTCGACGGGCCGGTCGGCTACTTCGGCCTCAACATGGGTACCGCGATCGGCGTGCCGTTGACGGCGGCCGAACCCCGGATCGCCGCCGCGGTCTTCGGGCTCTTCTGGCCCGAACCCCTGGCGGAGACGGCGAAACGCATCACGATCCCGATCGAGTTCGCCCTCCAGTGGGACGACGAGCACATCCCGCGCGAAGCCGGCCTCGCGTTGTTCGACGCCTTCGGTTCGAAGGAGAAGTCGTTGCACGCCAACGCCGGCGCGCACAAGGAGCTGCCGCGGTTCGAGGCCGACAGCGCCGTCCGGTTCTTCGCCCGGCACCTCGGCGGTGCCCGGTGAACCCGCCGGACACGCACGAGAAGACGGTCGTCACCCGGGTCGCGGAGCGGCACTGGCACGCGCTGGAAGACGACCTCGTCGTCGGCCGCGGCGAGGCGTCCCGGCGGCCCGACGGGCGGGTCTTCCTCAGCGTCGACGCCTGGCACGGCGCCGTCTTCGACCACCTCGCCGAGGCCGTGCTGCGCGATCTGCCGCGGCCGCTCTACACCGTGGTCGACGAGGCCGACCTCGACCTGACCACCGACTGGCTGCGCGCCGGCTTCTCGATCCGCCGTCGCGAGTGGGAGTACGTCGTGCCCACTCGTGCCGACCCGGCACCGGCGCCGTCCGGCGTGACCATGATCGGTGTCGGCGACGCGGAAGAGGAGCCGTTGAAAGAGCTGGATCGGGTGATCCGCGACGAGGTCGAGGCCACGATCGGCTGGCAGGAGATGCCGGCCGAGGTGCGGTCCGTGCTCGACCCGTCGCGGTACGCGGTGGCGGCGCGGGCCGGTGACTACGTCGGGATGGTCCGGGTCGTGCCGCTCCGGCAGCCGCGGATCGGGCTGATCGCCGTTCGCGCCGACCTGCGACGCCGGGGCATCGCCCGCGCGCTGCTCTCCTACGCGCTGGGTGCGCTGCACCGCTCCGGCGTCGCCACGGCGTCGGCCGAGGTCAACGAAGCCAACGCGGCCGCCACGGCGTTGGTCGAGGGCGCCGGCGCCCGGCGGGCGAGCAGCAACCTCGAGCTGGTGATCCGCTGATGGCCAAGACCGGCAGCATCGAGATCGAGGGCACGGTCGTGGAGTGCCTGCGCAACGCCACTTTCCGGGTGGAGCTGGAAAACGGGCACAAGGTGCTCGCGCACATCAGCGGCAAGATCCGGCGCAACTACATCAAGATCCTGCCGTACGACCGCGTGCTGGTGGAGCTCAGCCCGTATGACCTGAGCCGCGGCCGGATCCTGTTCCGCTACCGGAGCTGAACGCCCGCCGGTAGGCACCCGGCGTCGTGCCGACCAGGGTGCGGAAGCGGCGGCGGAGGTTGACCGCGGAGGTCAGGCCGACGCGCGCCGCGACCGCCTCCACCGGCAGGTCGGTCTCCTCGAGCAGGGTGCGGGCCTCGGCGACCCGGCGCGACAGCAGCCAGGCGCCGGGGCTCGTGCCCAGCTGCTCGGCGAAGCGCCGGGCCAGCGTGCGCGGCGAGACGCTCAGGTGCGCGGCCAGGTCGCCGACGGACAACGACGTCGCGAGGTGCGCGCCGGCCCAGTCGAGGAGGCCGTCCAGCGCGTCCCCGGGCGGGGCTGGCGGCGCGTACTGCGCCTGGCCGCCGTCGCGGTGCGGCGGCATCACCATGTGCCGCGCGACGAGCGCCGCGTGCGCGGCCCCGTGGTCCTGCCGGACGAGGTGCAGGCACAGGTCGATCCCCGCGCCCGCACCGGCGCTCGTCGCGACGTCGCCGTGGTCGATGTAGAGCGCGTCGGCCTCGACCCGTACGTCGGGGAACTCCCGCTGCAGCTGGGCGGCGCGCTGCCAGTGCGTCGTGGCCGAGCGGCCGTCCAGCAGCCCGGTGCGGGCGAGCGCGAACACGCCGGAGCAGATCGTGACGAGCCGCGCGCCCCGGGCGTGGGCCCGCAGCAGGGCACGGCACACGCGGGCGGGGAGCGGCGCCTCGACCGGCGCCCAGCCCGGGATGATCACCGTGTCGGCGGACGCGAGCGCCGAAAGCCCCAGCGGCACGGACATCGTGTACCCGGCCGACGTCGGCACCGGGCCGGGCGTCTCGGCGCAGACGTCGAACTCGTAGTGCCGCGGCACGCCGGTCCGGGGCGTGCCGAAGACCTCGGCGGCGCAGCCGAGCTCGAAGGTCGACTGCACCGGGCGGACCAGGGCCACCACACGATGCATGGCAGGAAAGTACCCCAAGGTGTCTTTGCCGACACTTTCCCCGCGCCGCCCGGGCGCGGCACGGTGGGGGACATGCACCCCGAGATCCTCGCCCAGCCGGGCTACACCGCCGTCTCCGTCGAGGAAGCCCCCGTCCGGGAACTGTTCCCCGGGATCCGCCACCGTCCGTTGTGGACGGACCCGGCCGGTGCGCACGCCGGCGTGCTGGAGATGGACCCGGGCACGTCGTGGCCGCGCCGCGACGTCCACGAGCCCGGCCCGGAGGAGGTCTACGTCGTCGCGGGCACCTTCAACGACGGCGCCCGCGACTACCCGGCCGGGACGTTCCTGCACGCGCCGGCCGGCTCGTGGCACGTGCCCGCGACGGCCACCGGCTGCACGCTGTTCCTCTTCTACCCGCAGGGCTGAGGATCGAGGCTCTCCAGCGGGACGTCGTCTTCGGTCGGCGGGGCCTCGACGACGTCGTCGTCCTCGGCCAGCTCGGCCAGCTCGGCGAGCCGGGCGAGCAGGTAGTGGTGGCACATCAGGACTTGGCGGCCATCGAGGCGGCTTCCCAGGTGAAGCCGTCGGGGTCGGTGAGGGGCGCGTCGCCGCCGACGACGGCGATCCGGTGCGAGCCCTGGCCCTCGGGTGAGACGCCGGCGTCCTTCGCGAGGGCCTTGTGCCGGTAGAGCCCCAGCTTGACGCCGGTGGTGGCGAACTCGACGTACATCCGGCCGAAGCTCTTCCCGACGGCGAGGCCGTGGTCGGCGTAGAACTTCTTGCTCGCCACGATGTCGCTGACGCCGAGCAGGAGCGCGACGTCGTCGACCTGCTTGGTGGCGGGGCCGCTGTTCTTCTTCGCGGAGGTCGCGACCTTCCAGATGGTGCCGTCCGGGGCCTGGACGACGCCGCCGTAGCCCCACATCGACTTCGCGGCGGGCTTGAGCGTCGTGGCGCCGGCTTCGAGGGCGGCGTCGATCAGGGCGTCGACGTTGGCCGGCTGGGACACGATGAGCGACAGGGTGAACCCGCGGAAGCCGGTACTGGGCGCCTCGGAGGCCCGCAGGCGAAGCCGGTCGCCCAGCCCGAAGGCGGCGGTGTAGAAGCGTTCGGCGGCCGCGGTGTCGGCCACCTCGAGGGTGATGTTTTCGATGGAGGTCATGGCGGTAACGCTAGGCGCGACCCGGTGACCAGGGCTTCTCGATTCCTGATCGGTCTGGGGCGGGTCCGCGCGTAGGGTGACGCTGCTGTTCCTCCTTCGCAGAGAGAGCGTCACATGGACTTGAAGCTGTCCGGCAAGATCGCCGTCGTCACCGGAGCCAGCAAGGGCATCGGGCTGGCCATCACCCGCGCCCTGGTCGCCGAGGGCGTCCACGTCGTGGCCGGCGCCCGCACGGTCCCGCCCGAGCTGGCCGGCGTCCGGGTCGTCCAGGGCGACCTCACCTCCCCGGAGGGACCCGCGCAGCTGATCGACGCCGCGATCGCCGAGTTCGGCGGGCTGGACATCCTGGTCAACAACGTCGGCGGGGTGACGCCGCGCACCGGCGGCTTCCTGTCCGTCACGGACGACGACTGGCTCACGGCCCTGACGATCAACTTCCTCGCCGCGGTCCGCACGACCCGCGCGGCCGTCCCGCACCTGCTCGAACGCGGCGCGGGCAGCATCGTCACGATCGCGTCGGTCAACGCGACCCTGCCGGACCCGCTCGTCATCGACTACAGCGCGGCCAAGGCGGCGCTGCTCAGCTTCTGCAAATCGCTGTCGAAGGAGCTGGGGCCGCAGGGAATCCGGGTGAACACGATCAGCCCGGGCCCGGTGAGCACGGGCCTCTGGCTGGGCGACGCGGGCGTCGCGGCCACGGTCGGCCAGGCGAAGGGCCTGGACCCGGACGCGGTGGCCAAGCAGGCGGCGGGCGACGCGGTGACGGGCCGGTTCACCCAGCCGGCGGAGGTCGCGGACCTGGTACTGCTGCTGGCGGGCGGCCGAGCGGCGAACGTGACGGGTACGGACATCCTCATCGACGGCGGGATGACACCGACTCTGTGATTCCGGGCGCCCTGTTGCCCGGCTCCCGCCGGCAGCAGGGCGAGCCGTCAGGGACGTTCCGCGAACCAGCGGAGTTCGGCCGGTGCCACGGTATCGGCCACCTCGCCATCGCGGACGGTCCACGACGTCGATCGCTGCCGTTCGTCGCTCAACAGGAAGAACCCGACCGGCCTGTCCAGGTCGTCGTCCCCCCAGCCGTCCGCGTACTGGTCGTCTCGGTGTTCGGCCAGAGTCCGCTCGACCTGCTCTCGCTGTCCGTGGTCGAACTCGAGCCAGCCGCGAACGGCGACGTACATGCCCACGGCAGTCCTAGTACTCGTTCTTGATGACGAAGTACGAGCCGCGGATGGTGCCGGCCAGTTTGGACTTCTGGCGGGCGAACTTGAACGCTCCGAGCTCCTCCGGGACCTCCATCCCGTCCGACAGCTTGAACCCGACCGCGCGTTTCCCGCCGTCCTCGAGGGTGTACATCACGTTGATCGACAGGCCGCTCTCGTAGAAGACGTACGCCATCCGGATGTTCTCGACCTGGAACTCCGTCGCCTCCAGCGGGGGTGAGGCGATGACGATGCCGCGTTCTTCCTCGAGGATCCGGGTCACCCAGTCGATGGACGGCCGGGCGTCGCTCGCGGGGTCGACCGTGAAGGTGTGGTCGTACTTGTTCTTGAAGTAACGCGCCTCGTTCGCCCGCAGGCCGGCGAGGGCGGCCGCTACCGGTGACGTCTCCAGGCCGGCCGTCGATACGGTGGCGAAGTCCACGGCGTGGGGCATGGCGGATCCTCCGGTTCGTGTCGGGTCGGCGAGCTTCCGCCGAGGTCCGGAGTCAGCGTAGGCGAAGGAGACCCCAGTCGTGGGTACCGCTGGCTTCCCCGGCGGACTCGTCCTAAGTTCGAGCTGCGAGCCGAGCATGGAGGCGTGATGGCCGAACGGACCAAGTACATCCTGGACGAAGCCGATCTCCCGACCCAGTGGTACAACGTCATCCCCGATCTTCCCGAGCCGCCGCCCCCGCCGTTGCACCCCGGCACCCGGGAGCCGGTCGGGCCGGCCGATCTCGCTCCGCTCTTCCCGCAGGCGCTCATCGAGCAGGAGGTGACGACCGAGCGCTATGTCGACATTCCCGAAGAGGTGCTCGAGGTCTACCGGCTCTGGCGGCCGTCGCCGCTGTTCCGCGCGCGCCGGCTCGAGAAGGCGCTCGGGACGCCGGCGCGGATCTACTACAAGTACGAGGGGGTCAGCCCGGTCGGCTCCCACAAACCGAACACCGCCGTGCCGCAGGCGTTCTACAACGCGCAGGAGGGCGTCACCCGGCTGACCAGCGAGACCGGCGCCGGCCAGTGGGGCAGTGCGCTCGCGTTCGCCTGCGCCCAGTTCGGCCTCGAGTGCGAGGTCTGGCAGGTCCGGGCGTCCTATGACCAGAAGCCCTACCGCAAGCTGATGATGGAGACGTTCGGCGCGACCGTCCACCCCAGCCCGTCCGAGCTGACCGAGTCCGGCCGGGCCATCCTCAAGCAGCACCCGGACTCGACCGGCAGCCTCGGCATCGCCATCAGCGAGGCGGTCGAGCAGGCGGCGCAGGACCCGGACACGCGGTACGCGCTGGGCAGCGTCCTCAACCACGTGCTGCTGCACCAGACGATCATCGGCGAGGAGGCACTGCGGCAGTTCCAGCTGGCCGGCGACACCCCGGACCTGCTGGTCGGCTGCACCGGCGGCGGCTCGAACTTCGGCGGGCTGGCGTTCCCGTTCCTGCGGGAGAAGCTGGCCGGCCGGATGGACCCGGTGATCCGCGCGGTCGAGCCGGCCGCGTGCCCGTCGCTGACGCGCGGCCGGTACGCCTACGACTTCGGCGACACCGCCGGGCTGACGCCATTGCTCAAGATGCACACCCTCGGCCACGACTTCATCCCGGACCCGATCCACGCGGGCGGCCTGCGCTACCACGGGATGTCGCCGCTGATCTCGCACATCTACGAGCTCGGCCTGATCGAGGCGATCGCCATCGGGCAGCAGGAGTGCTTCTCCGCGGGCGTCCGGTTCGCCCGGTCCGAGGGCATCATCCCGGCCCCGGAGCCGACGCACGCGCTCGCCGCGTGCATCCAGGAAGCGTTGCGGTGCAAGGAAACCGGTGAGGAGAAGGTGATCCTCACGGCGCTGTGCGGCCACGCGCACCTGGACCTGCCGGCCTACGGCGCGTACCTGGCCGGGGACATGGTCGACGACGAGCTGTCCGACGCGGTTCTCGCGCAGTCCCTGGCGACGCTGCCTTGACGTCCGGTGGGGGCCTCGCCCGCGCGAGGCCCTCACCGCCGGCTCAGACGGTGAGCACGACCTTGCCCCGGAGGTGGCCGCCTTCGAGCAGCCGGTGGGCGTCGGCGACGCGCTCGAACGGGACCGTCTCCTGCACGTGGACCCGGAGCTTGCCCTGGTCGACGAGGTCGGCGAGACCGCGCAGGGCGACCGGATCGGGGTCGACGGCGATGCCGCTGAAGCGCATCCCGGCCGCCTCGAACTTCGCGATGAGCTGCGCATCGTCCTCGGCGACCGCCGTCACCAGGTGCCCGCCCGGGCGGAGCACGCCGAGCGAGCGCTCGGCGGTGTCGCCGCCGATCGTGTCGAGCACGACGTCGACGTCGCGGACCACCTCGGCGAAGTCGGCCGCCGTGTAGTCGATCACCTCGTCGGCGCCGAACCCCTCGACGAACGCCCGCTTGCTCCCGCTCGCGGTCGTGATCACGTGCGCGCCGAGCGCTTTCGCGAGCTGGATCGCGACGTGGCCGACCCCGCCGCCACCGCCGTGGACCAGGACCCGGTCGCCTTCGGTCACGCCGCCGAGGTCGACGAGGCCCTGCCACGCCGTCAGCCCGGCGACCGGCAGCGCCGCCGCTTCGACGTGCGAGAGCGACGCCGGCTTGCGCACCAGGTGCAACGCCGGAGCGGCCACGACCTCGGCGTAGGCGTTGGCCGCCCGCGGGAACAGCGGCATGCCGAACACCTCGTCGCCGGGCCGGAACCGCCACGTGTGCGCCTGCTCGACCACGCCGCTGACGTCCCAGCCGAGGACGAACGGCGGCCGGCCGAGCAGCGGGAACTCGCCGGCGCGCAGGCGCGCCTCCAGGGGGTTCAGGCCGATCGCTTGGACGCGGACGAGGACCTCGGTCGGCAGGGCCCGGGGCGCGGGCGCGTCGACGATGGTGAGCACGTCGGGGCCGCCGAGCGTCTGCTGAGTGATGATTCGCATGACGCCCAGGCTAGGTTGCCCGCAGGAACCCGCAGGTACCTAAGGATCATGAGCAGTTTCGGTCCCGGTGCGCCACGGCGACCTGGTCGAGCTGATCCACATGTTGACGGAGTGGGCGCGAGCGCACGGCGACACGGTGCTCGACGCCGGATCGGCCACGACTGAGACGTCCTTTTAGGACACCTCGGGCCTGCCGTCGGGCAGGCCCGAGGAGGGATCAGCGTTTCAGCGTGAAGGTGAAGTCACCGGAGAGCTTGCCGCTCAGCCGGACCGCCGAGACGAGCTTTCCTTCCGTGAGCAGCCTTTCGGCCTCGGCCCGCGAAAGATCGCACCCTTCGGCGATCAGCCGCAGCGGCCGGACCGGGATCCTGGCCGCGAACCGGACCGCGACGTCGATCACCTCGCGGTCGCGGAGGTCCGCGCCGCCCGTGTCGAGCCGCCAGGCGCCGTCCCAGTCGAGGGCGACGTGGTTGCGGTGGAGCACGACCGGATCTCGGAGCAGCTCGGCCGCCAGGCCGGGATCGTTGTCGTGCAGCCGATCGAGCAGCTCAGGCCGGACGGAGCGCACGGGCACCCGCTCCAGGAACGTGAGCTTCACGGTGTCCCCGCACGCGACGCAGCGTGCGAGGAGCCAGGCGTCGAGGAGCTTGTGGTGGGCGTTGACGCGGAACTTGCCGTTGACGCGGAAGCGCTCGGATGCGCAGGCGTGGCAACGGCGGCGGACGAGTGGCAGGCAAAGGGGCACGACGGCCCAGTTTTCGAGCATGGGAAGGACACCGTTCAGTGAGAAATCCGCAGCAGAAAGGAACGCGGCGCACCAACGCGACGCGTGAGGAATCAGCGCTCGGAAGATCTCAACGGATGTACAACGGCACGTCCTCGCCTGGACGACTCGGTCACGCAGCACGGTAGTGGCCCGCGGCGGCGCCGATCCACCGGTTTTCGGGCCGGGTTCAGAGCACGTCGGGGACTTCGGGGCGGGCCAGCTCGCTGCGGGTGCCGGCCAGGACGACCTGGTCGCGGCCGGCTTCCTTCGCCGCGAACACGGCGTCGTCGGCCGCTTGCAGCAGGATCGTGTAGTCCGTGGCCGTCTCCGGGTACACCGCCGCGCCGATCGACGCCGTCAGGCCGGTGATCACCTCGGGCTTGCCCGGGCGGACCACCGGGACCTTCACCTCGATCCGCGCGATCGCCGCGCGGATGCGGTCGGCGACGGCCACGATCTCCGTGGTCGTCGTGCCCGGGAGCAGGACCACGAACTCGTCGCCGCCGAAGCGCCCGACGTAGTCGCCGCCCCGCACCGAGTTCTGGACGACCGCCGCGATCGCGCGCAGCACCTCGTCGCCCGCCAGGTGGCCGTTGCCGTCGTCGATGGCCTTGAAGTGGTCGATGTCGATCATCAGCACACCCGCGGTCGACGACAGCTCGGCCGCGCGCGCCAGCTCGTTGCGCGCCAGCTGCACCCAGAACTCCGGCGCCAGCAGCGAAGTCTTCGAATCCGTGCGCGCGGCGGCCTGGAACTGCGGCAGCAGCAGGCCGATGTGCAGCGCCACCGGCGTCACCATGAGCACGGGCAGCAGCCACGGCCGGACCGTCATGACCAGCGCGATGCCGCAGCCGACGCCGACCGCGGCGAGCACGATCAGCACGTCGGACGGGTTGCCGAACGCCTGCCGCGGCGGCTTGCCCGGGTTGCTCAGCACGATCGCGAGGATCACCAGCACGTAGTTGAGTCCGAAGTAGACGATCCCCGAGACGAGCAGCGCGGTCATCCCGCCGAAACCGTCGAGGTAAGGGATGTACGGCGCCACGTGCCCGCCCGTGCCGACGGTCAGCACCACGCCGGCGGCCGTGCAGGCCAGGATCACCGTGGCACCGGAGAACACTTTCCGGTGAACAACGCCACGCCTTTTGTAGACGCGAACCCACGAATGGGCGTAACTGACGACGATCACCACGGTGGCCAGTGGCGGTGGCAGCAGGAGGAGCCCGGCGAAGATCCAGATCGACTGCAGGTGCATGTGCGGCCGGCCGTCGGCGGCGAGCTCGCGGATGCGCTCGATGCGTTGCGCCGCTTCGAGGTGCACGATCTCGCCGGCCAGGATCAGGCCACACCAGAGCACGGCTTGACCGCTGATCGGCACGAGGCCGGCGGTCGCCAGGATCGCGACCACGGCGAGCGCGTCGACCACGAGGACATAGCCGAACACCGGAGTGGGCAGCTTCCACATGGCCCACGTACGGATACCCGATCGTGGACGTTCTGAGCTGGGCTTACGCCCTTGGGACCCGGAGAATCCCACGGAACGCCCCTCTTTCCAGGACGGAACTCTTCGCGGAATCGTCACTGTAATCGAATGAATGCGGTGTGTCATTAGGCTGGTCGGGCTACCGTCCGATTACGCACCGTACAAGATCGCCCCGCATTCGTACACCACAAGGAGAAATCATGTCGCACTTCCTGTCCAACGCCAACATCGTCCCGTCCCGCCGTCGCGCGCAGCGGCCCACCGACTGGACGCGGCAGCTGCCGACCGACTGGACCCGCGCCATCCCGACGGACTGGACCACGCGTCAGATGCCCACCGACTGGACCGCGCGCGAACTGCCGACCGACTGGACCGCGCACCAGATCCCGACCGACTGGGCCAATGCCGACACCGACGTCGACGTCGCACCACTGCCCGCGTGCCCGACCGACTGGACCACCCGCACCGGTCAGCGCCCGACCGACTGGACGCGGTTCTGAGAACCGGACCCGGTGACCGGGACCCACTGGGGACCGGTCACCGGGCCCGGACCGCCCGGCTTGTGGCCAGGAGGCCCGGAAACCAGTCAAACCGGCTCAGGACGGCTCGGCTGCCGGTTGCGCCCGCCGCCAGAGCCGGGCCGCGCCGAACGCCGCGAGCACGCCCAGGGCCCCGGCCGCGGCGACGACGCCGTGCGGGGCCGCCCGCTCGGCCGCGAGCCCGGCGAGCACCACGCCCAGCCCCTGGGAGACCCGCAACGCCGTCAACGCGAAGCCGAACGCCTGCGCGCGCTGGGCTTCCGGCGTCAGCTGGACGAACGTCGTGTTGGCGATGAGGTTGTACGAGCTCGCGATCCCGGACAGCGTGAGCAGCGCGAGCGTCGCCTCGAGGTCCGGCCGCAGCGCGCAGCCCAGCAGGGCCGCGCACGCCAGCACGGCGAGCGGCCCCAGCAACCGCGCGCGCCGCTCCGGCGGGACGCGGGACAGCGCGGCCATGCCCACGACGTTGCCCAGCGCGTACGCCCCGAGCAGCAGCCCGACGACCACCGCGCCGCCGCCCAGCTCGGCCGCGTACGGCGCCGCGATCGCCTCGCCCGCGATGTAGCTGCCGGACACGCAGCCCAGCGCCACCAGCGCGAGCCGGCGCGGGTCGCCGACGACCACCGTCCAGCCCGCGCGGACGTGCCGCCACCAGCGGACGCCGGGCTCGGCGCGTGGCGGGCGCGGGCGCACGCCGATGGCCAGCACCACCGCCGACGCCGCGAAGCTGACCGCGTCGGCCAGCAGCGCCCCGGCGGTGCCGAGCCCGGCGACGAGCAGCCCGCCGAGCGCGAACCCGGCGACCTGCCCGGCCTGCACCAGGATCATCAGCAAACCCATGCCGGGCACGAACGTCTCGGCCGGCAGCACCTGCGGCATCAGCGCGGCCCGCGCGGAGTTCCACACCGGGTTGAACAGCTGGACGCCGACGAGCAGCGCCGCGACCGCGGGCAGCGGCAAGCCGGGCCACGCCATCGCCGTCACGGCGACCGCGCGCACGACGTCGGCGACGACCATCACCCGCCGCGGCGGGTAGCGGTCGGCGAGGCCGGACAGCAGCGGGCCGCCGACGAGGTCGGGCAGGAACGTCAGCGCGTAGGTCAGCGCGGCCCAGCCGGGCGAGTTCGTGCGGTCGTACACCAGGATCGACAGCGCGACGCGCGCGAGCTGGTCACCGGTGACGGAGACCAGCTGGGCACCGAACAGCGCCCGGAACTCCGGTACCGCGAGGACGTCCCGGAACCCTGCCGCACGTGCCGTCATGGCGCCCCCGGTGACTCGCGGAAGCACTCAGCGTACCGGCGCGGACGCAGCCGGTGAACGGCCGTTAGGAGGGGCCGCAGGTGATTTTCGGTTGCGGGTTGTAGCGGACGGTCCGCGTCGAGCGGCTGACCTCACGGCCGGACGAAGCGTCCTTGAGCACGCGGGTGTCGGTCGTGGTGAAGCCCGGCGCGCCGTTGGAGGCGTGGCAGTTCTCCGCCGGGCCCGGCTTGGTCTGCGGGTCGGTCGGGTTGGACCGGCTGCCCGGGATCGACTCGACGGTGTAGCGCTTGGTGCCCCACAGCTTCACGGTGATCGACGACGGCGTCCAGATCGTCTGGATCGCGATGCCGGTCGCCGAGTCGTTCGTGAACTTGATGTCGATGACGCTGGCCCCGTTGGGGTTCTGGAACACCGTCGCCTCGCGCGCGGCGGGGTAGCGGCTGATGTAGTAGCTGTGTTCCTTGTGGCCGGCGTCTTTCATGCCCGAGAAGTAGGACGCGTTGTACAGCGTCGTCGCGAACTGCGAGATGCCGCCGCCGACCTCGCGCGCCGGGGCGCCGTTTTCGATCACGCCGGCCTCGACGTACCCCTGCGGCTTGCCGCGCGGGCCGGTGAACCCGTTGAGGCTGAAGGTTTCGCCCGGCTTGACGATGGCGCCGTTGACCTTCTGCGCCACCACGCGGATGTTCGTGCCGGAGTCGGCCGCGAAGCCGTTGGTGGTGAACTCGCCGACGACCTCCTTGACGCCGAGCTGGTTCGCCTGCTCGGTGGTCACCTTGGCCGGGCTGTCCTTGTAGATCGCCGGGACCTCGCGGCCGTCGGTCTTCTTCAGCACCTCGGGCAGCGGCTTGAGGCTCGGGTCCCAGTCGATCGCCCGGCCGTCGGTCGACGGGTCCACCGTGGGCTTGCCGCCTTCGAAGACGATGGTCGCCTCCTTGCCCTCCTTCTCGGTGGACTTCAGCTGCGGCTTGGCGGCGTCGGTGATCTTGGCGTTGTCGATCTTCGGCGTCAGCCCGCCGCCCTCGGCGGGTTCGAAGCTCAGCGCCGCGGCGATCGCGTCCGGCTTCACGGTGGCGTTCTTGCCGTCGCCCTTGATGACGAGCGGGCCCGAGACGGCGGGCTTGGCGAACTGCTCCAGCGCGGCCTGGACGCCTTCGGGCGTGGTGCGGACCGGCGTGCTCGTGACCGGCAGGGCGAGGGTCTCGCCGCGGGCCCACTTCTCGACGACGGCGGCCTTCGCGGCCTCGACGTCGAGCTTCTGCCCGGGCTTCGGCGCGACGGCGACCGGGTTCGTGCCGTCGAACTTCACGGTGCCCTCGGCGGGTTCGCGGTCGACCTGGCCGCGGAGGCTGTCGAGCGCGGCCGCGAGCTTGGTGTCGTCGGCGTGGCTGACGACACCGACCTCGCGGCTGGAGAACAGCGACGCGAGGCGCGTGAACGGGTTCAGCGGCTGCTCGCCGGCCTGGTCCAGGGTCTGCGTCCAGTCGAGGCGCAGCCCGGCCAGGGTGGGTGACAGGCTGCCCTGGACGTCGCCGGCCGTCACGGCCAGCGGACGGGTGAGCCGCGGCTCGATCTGCCCGCGCAGCTGCTGCTCGGCGGCGGCGCGGTCCATGCCGCCGACGTCGACCCCGGCGACGGTCACGCCGCGCGGGACGCTGCCCTGGCTGACCACCAGGTCGACGCCGTAGACCACGACGAGCAGCCCGAAGACGCCGCCGGCGATCCAGCCGGCCTTGCGCAGGCTCTTCGGCCGGTTCGCCGGAGCTTCGGGTTCGGGTTCGGTGTCGGGGCGGACGACCGGCAGGACGTCCGTCTGCTCACCGTGTGACTCGGGCCAGCGCGGTTCGTACGGCAACTCTCCACCCCTTCAACGCGGCGCCCGATCGCGCCGGTGACGAGGTCAGCGTACGTGGCACCCGGACAAGCCGTACGACTCGCCCTAACGGGGGATGAACCGGTCACGGTAGGGGTACGCGAGGCAACCTTCAGCGTGCGTCGGGCTCCGGGTTGTGGCCCGCGCGGGCCAGGAAGTCGAAGTCGCAGCCTTCGTCGGCCTGGGTGATGTGCTCGGCGTAGAGCGCTCCGTAACCGCGCTCGAACGGGGGTGCCGGGGGAGTCCACGCGGCACGGCGCCGGGCCAGCTCCTCATCGGACACCTCCAGTCGCAAGACTCGTGATGGGACGTCCAGCGTGATCAGGTCGCCGTCGCGGACCAGGGCCAGCGGGCCGCCCACGTGGGACTCCGGGGCCACGTGCAGCACGCACGCGCCGTAGCTCGTGCCGCTCATCCGGGCGTCCGAGATCCGGACCATGTCGCGGACCCCGGCTTCCAGCAGGTGCGAGGGGATCGGCAGCATCCCGTACTCCGGCATCCCGGGGCCGCCGAGCGGGCCCGAGCCGCGCAGCACCAGCACCGAGTCCGCGGTGATGGCCGGGTTCTCGATCCGCTTCTTCAGGTCGCGGTAGTTCTCGAAGACCACCGCCGGGCCGGTGTGGGTCAGCAGGTGCGGCTCGGCGGCGATGTGCTTGATCACCGCGCCGGACGGCGCCAGGTTGCCGTGCAGGACCGCGACCCCGCCCTCGGCCGCGACGGGGTTGCCGCGCGGCCGGATGACGTCGTCGTTGTGCACCGCCGCCGCGGCCAGGTTGTCGCCGAGCGTCCGGCCGGTGACCGTGAGGCGGTCGGGGTGCAGCAGGTCGGTCAGCCGCGACAGCAGCCCGGGCAGGCCGCCCGCGTAGTAGAAGTCCTCCATCAGCCAGTCGCCGCCGGGGCGGATGTTGGCCAGCACCGGCACGTGCCGCGCGATCGCGTCGAAATCGCCCAGCGACAACGGGATCCCGCTGCGCCCGGCCATCGCGATCAGGTGGATCACGGCGTTGGTCGAGCCACCCAGGGCGAGCACGGTGGTGATCGCGTCCGCGTACGCCCGCTTGTCGAGGACCTGCCCGATGCGCAGGTCCTCCCAGACCATGCCGACGATCCGCGCGCCGCTCGCCGCGGCCATCCGGTGGTGGGCCGAGTCGACGGCCGGGATCGACGCCGCGCCCGGCAGCGTCATGCCGAGCACCTCGGCGGCCGACGTCATGGTCGACGCCGTGCCCATCGTCATGCAGTGGCCGGGCGACCGGGCGAGCCCGCGCTCCAGTTCGGACAGCTCGGCGTCGCCGATCCGGCCCGCGCGCTTCTCGTCCCAGTACTTCCACATGTCGGTGCCGCTGCCGAGGACCTCGTTCCGCCAGTGCCCGCGCAGCATCGGCCCGGCCGGGACGAAGATGGCGGGCAGGCCCGCGCTCGCCGCGCCCATCAGCAGCGCCGGGGTGGACTTGTCGCAGCCGCCCATCAGCACCGCGCCGTCGATCGGGTAGGACCGCAGGATCTCCTCGGTCTCCATGGCGAGGAGGTTGCGGTAGAGCATCGGCGTCGGCTTCTGGTAGGTCTCCGAAAGCGTCGCCACCGGGAACTCCAGCGGGAAACCGCCGGCCTGCCACACCCCGCGTTTGACCTGCTCGGCGCGTTCGCGCAGGTGCATGTGGCACGGGTTGATGTCGCTCCACGTGTTGAGGATGCCGATCACCGGCTTGCCGAGGTGCTCCTCCGGGTTGTACCCGAGCTGACGGCTGCGGGCGCGGTGGCTGAAGTCGCGCAGGTCGTCGCCGCCGTACCACCGGTGGCTGCGGAGCTCCTCGGGCGTCTTTCGGGGACTCGGGTTCATGCCGACCAGTATGGCATCTGATATATGATCCGGTGGGGCTGGTTGAATGGGCTCCGACACGACCGAGGGAGCCGCGCCATGACCGGGACGTTCAGCCTGCCCGCATCCCGGACCGAAGTGGTCCTGGAGGAGATCCGCCGTGGCATCCTCACGCGCGAGCTGCTCCCCGGCCAGGCGCTGGTCGAAGCCGAGCTGGCCGCGCGGCTGGGCGTGTCCAAGACGCCGGTGCGCGAGGCGCTCAAAGTGCTGTCCAACTCGGGCCTGGTGACGTTCAGCCCGTACAAGGGCGCGTCGGTCTGCGTGGTCGACGCCGACCTGGCCCGGTCCGTCTACGACGTGCGGATGGTGCTCGAACCCGAAGCCGTCCGGCGCACCGTCGAGCGGCGCGACGCCGACCTGCTGGAAGACGCCGCGGACGCGCTGAAGGAGGCGTCGGCGGCGATCGCGGACAAGGACCAGGTCGCGCTGAGCCTGCTCAACCGCCGGTTCCACCGCGCGCTCTATCGCGGCTGCGGCAACCCGCTGCTGGTCTCGATCCTGGACGACCTCAAGGACCGCGCGGCGCTGATCAGCGTCGTCGGCTGGGAGGCCAACCCCAGCTGGAAGAAGGAGTGGACCGAGCACCGGGCCGTGCTGGCCGCGGCCAAGAAGGGCGACGCCGAGGGCGCGGCCGCGCTGCTGCGCGACCACATCGGCGGGTTCCTGGACCGGATCCTGAAGGCCATCGAGTGAAGCTCCTCCTCATCTCCGACACCCACCTCCCGGGCCGCGCCCGCGTCCTGCCCGAGCAGGTCTGGCGGGCGGTCGAGGCCGCCGACGTCGTCGTGCACGCGGGCGACTGGGTCGACGTCTCCCTGCTCGACGAGCTGGAAGCGCGCAGCCGGCGGCTGATCGGCGTCCACGGCAACAACGACGGGCCGGCGCTGCGCGAGCGGCTGCCGGAGATCGCCCGCGCCGACCTCGACGGCGTCCGCCTGGCCGTCATCCACGAGACGGGTGCGAAACAGGGCCGCGAGCAGCGGTGCGACGCGCAGTTCCCGGACACCGACGTCCTCGTGTTCGGCCACAGCCACATCCCGTGGGACACGGTCGCGCCGTCCGGCCTGCGCCTGCTCAACCCGGGCTCGCCCACCGACCGCCGCCGTCAGCCGTTCTGCACCTACCGGACGGCCCGGATCTCGGAAGGTGCGCTGACGGACGTCGAGCTGCACGAACTGCCCCCGAGGGGGTAGGAAGGTCCCATGGATCCGGCGTGGGCGTTGCGGGAGATCGCGTTCCAGCTCGAACGCGCGGGTGAGCCGAGCTACCGGGTGCGCGCGTTCCGCAACGCGGCCGCCACCGTCGACAAGACCGACGCCGACAGGCTGGCTTCGATGGCCGAGAACGGGACGCTCACCGCGTTGCCCGGGATCGGGAAGGCCACCGCGGGCGTCATCGAAGACGCGCTGGCCGGCCGTGATCCGGCCTACCGCGAGAAGATCGTCGAGGCGAAGCTGCCCGACGGCGAACCGCTGCGGTCCGCGCTGAAGGGCGACTGCCACACCCACTCCGACTGGTCGGACGGCGGCAGCTCGATCGGCGAGATGGCCGTCGCGGGGCGGGAGGTCGGGCACGAGTGGATGGTCCTGACCGACCACTCGCCGCGGCTGACCGTCGCGAACGGGCTGTCGCCGGAGCGGCTGCGGACGCAGATGCAGATCGTGGCGAAGGCCAACGAGCTGATGGCGCCGTTCCGGCTGCTGCAGGGCATCGAGGTCGACATCCTCGACGACGGCGCGCTCGACCAGGAGGAGGAGCTGCTCGGGGAGCTCGACTTCGTCGTCGCGAGCGTGCACTCGAAGCTGCGGATGCCGGCGCGGGACATGACCCGGCGGATGCTCGCCGCGGTGCGGAACCCGCACGTCCGGGTGCTCGGGCACTGCACCGGGCGGCTCGTCGTCGGCCGCGGCCGGCCGGAGTCGGAGTTCGACGCCGAGGCCGTGTTCACCGCGTGCCGCGAGAACGGCGTCGCGGTGGAGATCAACTCGCGGCCCGAACGCCTCGACCCGCCGATGAAGCTGCTGCGCCTGGCCGCGGAGCTCGGCTGCGAGTTCGCCATCGACAGCGACGCGCACGCGCCCGGCCAGCTCGACTGGCAGGGTTACGGGTGCGAGCGGGCGATCAAGGCCGGGATCGGGCCCGAGCGGATCATCAACACCCGCTCGGTGGAGGACTTGCTCAGCCGCTGACCGAGATGTCGGCGACCGGGTGCCGCGCCGGGTCGAGCCAGCGCATCACGGCGTCGAGGTCGGCGCCCGGGATCGAGACGCAGCCCGCGGTCGGCTTCCCGTTCGAGACGTGCAGGAAGAACGCGGACCCGGCGCCCGGCACCGCGGGCGCGCGGTTGTAGTCGAGGACGACGGCGTGGTCGTAGACCGGGCCCGCCTTGCCGAGATCTTCACCGGCGGCCTCGTTGAACGGACACGTGCCGGGAACGCAGGAGAAGTGCGTGTTGTAGTACGGGGACTTCACATCGGACACCCACCAGTCCGACGTCGTGACTTGCCGGTACGGCAGCCGGGTCCCGTTGTTCGGCTGGATCCCGAAGGCCTCGGTCAGCTTCCACACGCCGGCCGGGGTGTGCGACGTCGACTCGCTGGCCTGGCCGACGCCGTCCTTGCCGACGAACGCGCTGACCGGACCGTAGGCCCTGGACCAGCCGGTTCCGGTGCGCTGCCAGGCGGTGAGCACGGCGGTGGTCGCGCTCGCGGAGTCCGCGACGACGGTGACGACCTGGCCCGCGTCCCCGCGGAAGGACAGCGGGACCGCGTCGGCGGGGGTGGCGGCGGTGCTGGTCAGCAACGTGGCCGCGACCAGCGCGGCCACGACCAGCGTGGCGCCGAGGAATCTCCTGCCCATGCCGGAGACCCTAGCGGCGCCACGCGGGTCGCGCACCTGCGTCAGTTGATGGTGTAGGAGTCCCCGTAGACCTTCCACTTCAGCGGGGTGTGCAGGTCGAAGTTGCCCGCGTTGAGGAACGTCACCTGCTCGGTGTCGATGCGCGAGGTGTCGGAGTGGGCTTCTTCCTCGTTCATGACGACCTTGCGGGCGGCGAAGAACGCCTTGAGGTAGGTCGCCTCGTCGCCACCCTGTGCCGGCGGCTTCGCCTTCTTGATCGCGGCCGAGCGGATGCCGCCGAAGCTGCTGTGGTCGGTGCCGGGGCCGTGCATGACGATGGCGTCGTAGTAGGCGAACTGGCCGAGGTTGCTGAGGCCGTCCGTCTTGCCCTGGCTCACCGCGGGGTTGAAGTAGACGCGGTCGCGCTCGTTGTTCTGCGCGGTCTGGAACGCGGTGGTGGCCGCGGCCGACTTCCACGCGCTCTCGAACGCCGAGCCGAGCCCGCTGTGCGAGTCGGTGCCGTTCACCTTCTTCAGCGCGGGCAGGTACTTCGCCAGCGGGTTGTTCGGGACGGCGTCGGTGTAGGCCTGGACGAGCTCGAGCATGTCGCCGGTGCCGGAGCAGAAACCGATGATGCCGGCGGTGTACCCGCGGCCGTCGCCGATGTCCTCGATGTACTTGTACTGCGCTTTCCAGTCCAGGGAGGAGTTTTCCGCGCTGGAGACCAGCTTCATCGCGATCTCCTTCTTGGCCGCGACGGACAGGTCGCCGGTCGCCTGCACCGAGGCGCTCTGCGCGGCCAGCGGTGCGGGGGCGGCCGAGGAGAGCGCGGGCGTGGTGATCACGAGGGCCGCGACGGAGGCCGCGCCGAGCGCGCCGATCAGGACCGGCCGCAACTTCTTGCTCATGGGGGAAAACCCTTTCCGCAGAACGTGCCGTGGGGGATCACGGCGTCTCGGGCATAGCGGACAGCACCCGGAATTCGACGGCCTTCGGCTGCCGGAAACGGGATACTGGTGGTGCTGCGGCGTAGCGCCACGGTAGCGAAGGGTCAGCACCGCCACAAGGGGGAGGAAGTCGTTTGCAAATAGGGAAAAAAGACCGGGGAAAGCAGACGATTTCGGCCGGGGCTACCGGGCGCCGGCGAAGATGCGGATGACGTCCGGCAGCACGTTCACCGGGATCGTCGGGTCGATCGCCCGCTGCACGCCCAGGCCGATCCCCAGGCTGAGCAGCGCCGTGGCGGCGTCGTCGGCCGACATCGGGAGCGTGATCCCGAACCGCTCCGCGTACCCCGAGAGCAGGCCCGCGATCGTGTCGCGGATGGTCTTGTCCCGCGCGGCCAGCTCGGCCCGCACGTGCGGGTTGCGCCGGGCGTTCGTGGCGAACTCGACCTCCAGTGCCGTCCACGCCTCGTCGCCGATGCTGCGCTCGGCCCACGCCTGGAACGCCGTCAGCAGGTCTTCCATCCCGTCGGCGCCGACCAGCGCCCCGGCGATCGCCTCGACCTGTTCGTCGTGGATCCGGTCGAGCACGGCGAGGCAGAGCTCGTCCTTGTTGCGGAAGTTCGAGTACACCGCGCCCTTCGAGTACCCGGCCTCGTCGGCGACCTTCTCCAGCGACGTCACCGAATAGCCGTCACGCAGGAACAGCTCCCTGGCGGTCTCGATGAGCTGTTCGCGGGTGCGCGCCTGGCTTTCCGCGCGGGTGAGTCGGGCCATGCCGCCACTGTAGCGAGTCGTGGGATCAGGGTACCGACAGTATCGAGATACTGTTAGTCTCCGAAAATGGAACAACGCGACTTCGCGGTCCTCGTCGTCGGTGCCGGGGCGTCGGGCCTGGGTGCCGCCGTCCGCCTCGGCCAGGCCGGGGTCGACGATCTCGCCGTGCTGGAGAAGGCGGCCGAGCTCGGCGGGACCTGGCGCGACAACACCTATCCCGGTTGCGCCTGCGACGTGCCGTCCGCGCTCTACTCGTACTCCTTCGCCCCCAATCCCGGGTGGACACGTGCGTTCGCGGGTCAGGCCGAGATCAAGGCCTACTTGCGCGAGACGGCGTCGCGGTTCGGGGTTGCCCCGAAGATCCGGTACGGCGTCGAGGTGACGCGCGCGCAGTGGAACGCCCGTGCGGCGCGGTGGGAACTGGAGACGTCCCGGGGGCCCTACACCGCAAGGATCCTGGTCGCGGGCACCGGGCCGTGGCACGAGCCGCTGATCCCGGACCTGCCCGGCCTCGGCACCTTCCCGGGCGAGGTCTTCCACTCCGCGCGCTGGAACCACGGCTACGACCTCGCCGGCAAGCGGGTCGCGGTGATCGGCACCGGCGCGTCCGCGGTCCAGTTCGTCCCGGAGATCGTGCCCGACGTCGAGCGGCTGCACCTGTTCCAGCGCACCGCGCAGTGGGTGCTGCCCAAGCCGGACCACCACGTCCCGGGCGTCGAACGGCTGCTGCTGCGGCGGTTCCCGTTGCTGCAGAATGCGTTGCGCCGCGTCGAATACGGCGCCATGGAGACGCTCGGGTTCGGGTTCCGGCACCCGTGGCTGCTGCGGCAGGTCCAGAAACTCGGGCTCGCGCACCTGCGGCTCGCGGTGCGGGACCCGGTGCTGCGCCGAAAGCTCACGCCGGACTACACCCTCGGCTGCAAGCGGTTGCTGATGTCGAACACGTACTACCGCGCGCTCACGAAGTCCACAGTGGACGTCCACGCGACGGCCGTCTCGTCGGTGTCCGGGAACCGGGTGGTGGGCGCGGACGGCTCCACGGCGGAGGTCGACGCGATCATCTTCGGCACCGGCTTCCACATCCTCGACATGCCGGTGTCGGCCCGCGTGTTCGACGACGCCGGCCGCAGCCTCGACGACCACTGGAAGGGCAGCCCTTCGGCGTACAACGGGACGACGGTGGCCGGGTTCCCGAACCTGTACCTGCTGCTGGGCCCGAGCCTCGGCACCGGCCACACGTCGGCGTTCATGATCCTGGAGGCCCAGCTGCGGCACACGGTCACCGCGGTGACACGCACGATGCGCTCGGACTGGGCGTCGGTGTCGGTGCGACCCGAGGCGCAAGCGGCGTTCAACGCCGAGGTACAGGCGGCCCTGCCGGGCACGGTCTACCAGTCGGGCGGCTGTTCGAGCTACTACACGGACGTCAACGGCCGCAACAGCTTCAGCTGGCCGTTCTCCACAGGACGGCTGCGGTCACAGGTGGGCTCGTTCGAGGAAGCGGACTACGAGATCAGGAGGGTCCATGCTGTTCGGTGACCGCTACCCGGCGATCGACCCGCGTGGCGCGGTGGTCGCGATCACGGGTGGCGCCCGTGGGATCGGCCGTGCGACCGCGGCAGAGTTCGTCGCGAGAGGTGCGACGGTGTGCGTCGGTGACCTCGACACAGCGTTGGCCGAGGACGTCCCGGGCGCGCACGGCTTTCCCTTGGACGTCACCGTTCGCGAGTCCTTCGCCGCCTTCGCCGAGGCCGCGACCAGCCGGTTCGGCCGGATCGACGTCCTGGTCAACAACGCCGGCGTGATGCCGCTCGGCGACTTCCTCGAGGAGCCGGACGCGGTCGGCCGCACCACCATGGACGTCAACGTGCAGGGGCTCGTCCACGGGCTGCGGTCGGTGTTGCCGGGGATGATCGCCCGTGGGCGCGGGCACGTCGTCACCGTCGCGTCGATGGCCGGGAAGGTTCCGCTGCCGGGCATGGCGGTGTACAACGCGAGCAAGTTCGCGGCCGTCGGCCTGACCGCGGCGGTGCGGCGCGAGTACGCGGGCACGGGAGTCAGCGTCAGTGCCGTGCTGCCCAGCGCGGTCCGCACCGAACTGGCCTCCGGCGTCCGGCTGGGCGGGGCACTGCCCACAGTGGACCCCGAGGACGTCGCCCGCGCGATCGCCGGCACCCTGCGGACCCGCCGCGCGGAGACGGCGGTCCCGCGCTGGGCCGGCGGCTGGGACCTCCTGGCCGCGCTGACCCCGGAGCCGGTGATGTCGTGGGTGCGCGGCCTGATCGGTGACGACCGGGCGTTGACCTCCCTCGACCAGGCGAGCCGCGCGGCGTACATCGACCGGGTGGCGACGCAGGTTCAGTCCCACTCCCAGACCATGCCGTAGACGCCCGGCTGCGCGTCCAGCACCGCGATGTGGCTGGTCAGGCTCGGGCCGACCGGGAGTTCCGGTTCGCCGACGACGTCCGAGGAGCCGTCGCGGGGGCGGTGGTAGCGGTAGCAGCGCACCGGCACCGCCGCCGGGTCGAAGTGCGCCTGCAGCACCAGCTGCCGGGCCGGGGCGCGGATGCCGAACTGCAGGTAGCTCGTCTCCGGCGGCTCGCCGTCGTAGCCGAAGTCGAAGTCGAAGACGTACGTCTCGCCGGCGCGCAGCGGGTAGTCGAACCGCAGCTCGACGGCCAGCAGCTCGGACGACGGGTCGCGGCGGATCCGGCCGGGGCGGCAGCAGTGCGCCGAGCGCAGCGCCGGGTGGTGGGCGCCGCCGGTCTGCGGGCGGAAGAACGACACCCAGCGGTCGACGCCGTCCTCGCGGCTGGTCACCACCATCTCGGTGCGGACCGACCCCTCGGTGCGGTCCGCGGTCAGCGTCGCCCGCTGGTGCACCGACGCGATCGCGAGCCGCGCGTTGCCGTCGAGGTCGATGCCGTCGCAGGAGCCCAGCTCGGTCGGCTCGGCGCCGAGCGCGCTGGCCAGGCTGACGCCGCCGGGAAACGGCTCGGCCCGGCGGGCGCGCGGGCGGGCCGGCGTCACCAGGCCGGTGAGGGCGTCGGCGGGCAGGCCGAGACAGCCTTCCGCGACCCGTACGGCGTGCAGTGAACGTCCCCCTTCAGGGTGACGGCGGCCGCGTCGCCAATAGCTCAGCGTCGCCAGGCTGACCTGGGCGCCGCGGATCGCCATCCGCCGCTGCAGGCCCTCCAAGCTCAGCCCGCGATGCCGGATCACCAGGTCGAAGGCCACGTCGAACGGCCCTTCGCGGACGGCCGCGGCCGCCTCGGCGGGCAGGTCCGCGTCGGCCGGCTCAAGCGCACTCGCCTCCATGCTCACCTCCGATCGGGTAAGCATGAGTACTCGGCGCAGCCGACGCAACGAGGCCTGCCACCAAAGTAGGGGGCAGGCCTCGCCGGTCACCGAGCGCGGATCAGCTCACGGTGAGCGCCGTGTCGTCGACGACGAACGACGTCTGCAGCGACTGGTCCTCGATCCCGGCGAACTTGAGCGTCACCGTCTGGCCGGCGTAGGACGACAGGTCGATCGTCTTCTGCGCGTAGGCCGAGTTGCGGTCGAGGTTCGAGTACGTCGCCACCGCCGTCGAGCCGGCGGACACGACGAGCTTGTCGTAGACGACGTTCTCGGTCTCGGCGGTCCCGACGCGCAACCAGAAGGTCAGGCTCGCGTGGCAGCCCGCGGGGATGGCCACCGGCTGCGTCAGCGTGTCGGTGTGGGTCACGCCCTGGCCGCCGAGCCACGACGCGTAGCTGCCCGAGCGCGCCGGCGCCTGGCTGCCCCACTGGCCGATGGTGGTGTTCGGGTCGGACCACGACGTCTTGCCCGACTCGAAGCCCGGGTTCAGCAGCTTCTGGCCGGTGCAGCCGCCCGGCGGCGGCGTGGTCGTCGGCGGTGTCGTGGTGGGGGGCGTGGTCGTCGGGGGCGTGGTGGTCGGGGTCGAGCCGGTGCACGTCGGGTCGCCCGACTGCGCCGGCACGCTGACCGCGTTCCAGGCCGCCTTCACGACGTTGAACTCGGTGCAGCTGTTCGGGTACAGGTTCTTCGCGGCCTGCAGCGTCCACGTGCGGTAGCGCACGTACGAGCTGCCGGACGTCTTGAGCTGGACGGCGCCGTGCATGATGTTGATCGCCTTGCGGATGCCCAGGCCGGCCACGGTGGTGCTGTTGCAGGTCGGGCTGGTGGGCTGGCCGTTGGTCGGGTTGCTGCCCTCGGCGAGCAGGTAGAACCAGTGGTCGCCGGGCCCGGCCGCCTTGTGCACCTCCGCGTTCGGGGTGGAGCTGGAGTAGCAGTTCGGGTCGCCGACCTTCGACGGGTCGTACATGTAGCGGATCGCGCCGGTGCCGACCAGGTTGACCTCTTCGCCGATCGCGTAGTCCGGCGGGTCGTACTGCGACGGCTCGTTCGCGTAGAACTCCGTCGCGGTGCCGAAGGTGTCGGCGATGAACTCCTGCGTGCCGCCGCCGGAGAAGCCGCCGGAGCCGGAGTAGTCGTCGATGCCGTGGCCCATCTCGTGGCCCAGGATGTCGAGCGAGCCGACCCATTCGCCGCTCGGGTTGTGCCCGAGGTTCACGTACGCCGGGCGCGAGTTGTAGTAGTAAGCGTTTTCGTCGTCGAGGCCGACGCGGATCTTCCAGGCGCCGCCGTTGCCGGTGAAGCCGTTGCGGCCCAACCATTCCGAGAGCATCTTCTTCTCGGTCTGGGTGACGAACAGCGCGTCCGCGCAGCCGGTCTCGATGTTCGTGCCGGTGCCGTTGCCCCAGCTGTCGTCGGTCCCGGTGAGGATCGAGTCGCTGCTGTAGTTGCGGCAGTCCAGGTTGGGCGTGTTCGGGTCGGCCATCGAGTACGTGCTGCCGGACTTCGTGGTGTTCAGCGGCAGCGGGGCCGGCCCGTTCCACTTGCCGGTGCCGGTGCCCGCGGCGACGTGCTGCACGGTCCGCAGCACCCGGCCGTCCACGGCGTCGACGTAGACGCTCAGGCTGCTCGGCTCGCCGTGCTCGTCGGTGCCTTCGACGTTGCTCTCGTAGGCGAGGCGGCCACTGCCGTCGGCGACGACGACGAGCTTCCCGCCGGGCAGGCCCTTCGGCCCGCGGACCTGCTTGGCGGCAACGGCGTCCGCCTGGGCCGCGGTGAGCTTGGCGCCGTGGACGTCCAGGTCGCCGAGGGGCTGCTGCTGGGCGACGGAGGTGGTCTTCACGGTGCCCGCGGAGTCGGTGGCGATGACCAGGTCGCCGCCGATCACGGGCAGGCCGTCGTAGGTCCGGTCGTAGACGACGTAGGACAGGCCGGACGCGGACCGCACGTCCCGCTGGACGAACTTGTCGTGCGACCCGGCGAACAGGGCGGCCGGGCGGGCGCCGACCAGGCCGGCAGCCGCGCTGGTGGCGTTGGCCTGGGCCTGCGCGGCGGACACCGCCGGGGGTGGCGTGGGGTCGGGCTGCGCGGGCGCGGCGACGGCGATGCCGACCACGACCATGCCCGCCGCCGTCGCCCCGCCGAGCGCGGCGAACCGTTGGGGCAATCTCATGACGCTCCTCGGGAAAACTGGGGAAAGGGGAGGTTCCGCCCAAAGACCGATGCAGAACCCGGCAGACGCTAATCGCGTGCCGGGAGCGGCAGAAGATCCATCACACCGGCAAAGTTTCACGCCACGGCACTGTGAAACCGCGTGAAACTCCGGCCGCGGCACAGATCGCCGCGCCGCGCACCCCTCGTGTGATCCAGTTCATTTCCAGCGCGGGGTGATTTGTCTCATTCATCCCCCGCGCGGGGCAAAACGGTCACCAAACCTGGCTTGTTACGCCATTCGGCCCAATGCTCTACGCGGCCGCCGACATCGCCTACTTCGCGATCCACCACGTCGGCAACCTGGTCCACCTGCTGGTGGGCTGACCGGGGTTCCTCTGTGGACGGCCCGCTCGGGGCCGTCCACCGAGGACGGTCAGAGCGTCTCGAAGCGGATCCCCGCCTTGGTGAGCCGGTCGATCAGCGCGTCGCCCATCGCGGCCGCCGTGGTCACCTGGCCGGCTGTCTCCGGGAGGTCGTCGGTCGCCAGGCACAGCGCCGACTCCGCGAGCATCTTCGCCGTCTCGTCGTAACCCGGGTCGCCGCCGGACACCTCGGTCACCACGCGCCGGCCGCCGCCCTCACCGATGAACCGCACCGAGAACCACGACCGGGCCCGGCGCTCGGGGCTCGGTCCGCCGCCGGGCGCCAGCAGCCGGGACAGCGCCCGCCGGGCCGGCGGGACCTGCGCGGCGGCGAACAGCGCGCCGACGCCGACCGCGCCGCCCGCCAGCACCGGCAGGTGCTTGACCGCGGCGAAGTGCCGGTAGGTGAAGTCCGGGCCGTAACGCTCGACCGCGGCCGCGGACCGGCGCACGATCTCGGGGTCGATCGTCGGCAGCGGCACCGCCCACCAGCCCGCGCCGGCCACCCGGTGCGGTCGGCCGAGCGGGGCCCGGGCGAACCGGCCCGCCGGCCGCGGCTCGGCGGCCGCGCGCTCGCGGGCCGCCCGCGCCCCGGCCGGCATCCGGGACAGCACGGTCAGCGCGCTGAGGAACGTGCCGCCCGAGGGCATCCCGCTCGCCCGGACGTAACCGTCGACGCGCAGCGGCACGCCCTCGGGCAGCTGCCGCACGGTGAACCAGGCGCCGAGGTCGTGCGGGATCGAGTCGAACCCGCACGCGTGCACCAGCCGCGCGCCGGTTTCGCGAGCGCGTCGATCGTGCTTGAGGTACATGAGGTCGGCGAACTCGGGCTCGCCGGTCAGGTCGACGTAGTCGGTGCCCGCCTCGGCGCACGCCGCGACCAGCGGCTCACCCTGGTTCAGGTACGGCCCGACCGTCGTGATCACGACCTTCGCGGCCTCGGCGACGGCGCGCAGCGACGCCGGGTCGCCCGAGTCGGCGACGAGCAGGTCGAGCGTCGCGAACCGGTCGTCGATCTCCGCGAGCTTCGCCCGCACCGCCTCGAGCTTGCCGCGGTTGCGCCCGGCCAGCGCCCAGCGCAGGTCCGCGGGCGCATGCCGGGCCAGGTACGCGGCGGTGAGGCCGCCGGTGAAGCCGGTGGCGCCGAACAGGACCACGTCGTGCGCGCGCATGTCTCCTCCAAGGGGACGTCGACGGCGGACGCGCTCAGGTTACCCGTGGGTCACTTCCGGTCGCCGGTGTAGACGACGGCCGCCGCCACGGCTTCCACCGCGGTGATCACGTCGGCGATGCGGCGCGGCAGCGACTCGTGGGTGTCGGCCATCCAGGCCCGCACCTGCGCCCGGCCGAGCTCCGGTTCGCACAGGTCGGAGACCCCCGCGGTCCACGCGAGCAGCGCCAGGCACGCCGAGTGCGGGTCCGGCCGCTCGACGCCGAACACCGCCGACCGGGCCTTGCTGCGCGCGGCCGTCGAGACGAGCAGGTCCGCGGGCGGGTAGCGGTGCGTGCGGCGCAACAGCACGCGATCCGGGGCCCGGCGCACGAGCCCGAGCGCGATGAGGTTGTCGGCGGTGATCGACGGCAACGTCGCGCGCAGGTGGTCGATCCAGTCGCGCACGCCGTACGCGGCGGATTCGGTGAGGATTTCGGAAAAGATCCGGTCCATGGTCGGAATTCCCGGCGGGCGCCGGGTGATCGGCCGGACTTTGCGGTCCTGGACGGTGATCCGGTCGGCGAACAACAGGTCGCACAACACCGCCCCGGCGAGCCCGATGCCGAGCGACGTCCGGCCGAGCACCGCGCGCCCGGTGAACTCGTCGTGCCCGAGGAAGAAGAACGAATCGACCAAGGTGAGCCGGCGCATGACGGAAATGGGCCCCCTGGGCTGTCGGCGGGAAGGATCCCGAAGATAGCGGTAGGGCTTCCGGCGGTTTCCGGCGCCACGGGTGTTTTACCCCGATCGGCCGTACCGCGGGCGGGGGCGCTGCCCCTACTCTGTGGACCGCCGCCAAGATCACTTCGGATTCCCGGGCGGTTTCCAAGTGGTGGGAAAGGTTCATGCGCACGCACACGCCCGAACGGCGCGGCCTCGGCACCCGGCGCCTCGGTGCCGTTCAGATAGTGTTCTTCGTGGTCGCGGCGGCGGGCCCGCTCTACGCGATCGCCGGCGGGGTTTCGGCGACATACGCTGTGACAGGCAGTATCGGCGTGCCACTTTCGTTCGTGGTGCTGGCTCCGGTGCTCGCGTTGTTCGCCGCCGGGTACGCCGCGATGAGCCGCTACATCACGAACGCCGGCGCGTTCTACCCGTACGTCGCCCACGGAATCGGGAAATCGGCCGGCACCGGCGTCGCCTACGTCACAGTGGTCGCCTACAGCTCGATCCAGCTCGGGATCTACGGCATCTTCGGCCTTTCCGTTTCGACGTGGCTCACCGCGCTGTTCGGCGTGCACGTGCCGTGGTGGCTGATCGCGCTGCTCATGGTGCTGGTCGTCGGCGCGGCCGGGGTGCTGCGGATCGACCTCAACGCCAAGGTGCTCGGTGTCGCGCTGGCGCTGGAGGTCGCGGTGCTCGTGGTGGCGGACGCCGGGATGTTCGCGCACCCGGCAGGCGGCCACGTTTCGCTGACGCCGCTCTCGCCGTCGAGCCTGTTCACGGCGGGTGTCGGCGCGGTCTTCGCCTTTTCCATCGCGGTTTTCCTCGGTTTCGAAGGCGCCGCGACCTACGGCGAGGAATGCCGCGACCCGAGCCGGACGGTCGGCCGGGCGACCTACATCGCGATCGGCCTGACCGCCGTGCTGTTCGTCGTTTCCTCGCTCGGAATGGCGGTCGCGACCGGACCGGACCACATCGTGGAACGGGCCGTCGCCGAAGGACCGGGACTGCTGTTCGGGCTGGCCGGGGAACACCTCGGTCCGGTGTTTTCCCCCGTGGCCTACGTCCTGTTCCTGACGAGCCAATGCGCCGCGATGCTGAGTTTCCACAACGCGGTCGGGCGGTATTTCTTCGCGCTCGGCCGCGACGGGCTGCTGCCCGTCGGGTTCAGCCGCACGAGCAAGCGCACCGGCGCCCCGATCGGCGGCTCGCTGGTCCAGACGACGATCGCGTTCGTCGTCGTCGCGGTGTTCGCGCTGGCCGGGCGCGACCCGTTCACCGACCTGTTCACCTGGACCGGCGTCACGGCGTCGACCGGCGTCACGATCATCATGATCGCGGTTTCGCTGTCGGTGGTCGGCTTCTTCCGGCGTCACCCGGGGACGGAGACGCGGTGGCGGCGCCTGATCGCGCCGCTGCTGGCCACGCTGGCGCTGAGCGTGATCCTGGTGCTCATCGTCGCCCACTTCGACGTCCTGCTCGGCCCGGCGGGCGCGAACCCGCTGCTGCGCTGGGGCCTGCCGGGGCTGCTGGTGCTGGCCGGGCTGGTCGGCTTCCTGCGGGGCGAGTCGCTGCGCACCCTGCGGCCGGACGTCTACGCCGGGATCGGCGGGCCGGTCCGCGAGGCCGAGGATCTGGTCAGCCGATGAGCGACGTCCGGGCCGCCGATCCGTCCGAAGTGGACGTCGTCGTCGGCATCCTCGTCGCCGCGTTCCAGGACGACCCGATGAGCCGCTGGGTCTTCCCGGGCGACGACCGCCGCCGCACCCGCGCCCACCCGGCGTTCTTCCGCGCGCTCGCCGAGCTGGGTTTCGCGGCCGGGAGCGTCGATCTGACCACCGACCACTCGGCCGCGGTGATCTGGACCCCCGCCGGCGGGGACGGCGACCTCATGATCCCCGGGCTCGACGACGACGAGCTGCACCGGCTGGGCGCCCTGCTCGGGCTGATGGCCGCCCGCGAGCCGCGCGAGCCGCACTGGCACGCGCAGTTCACCGGCGTCCGGCCGGGCCGGCAGCGGGGAGGCGTCGGCACGCGGCTGCTCCGCCACGGCCTCGACCGCTACGACGCCGCGGGCGCGCCGACCTACCTCGAAGCCAGTTCGCCGGACAGCACGCGGCTCTACCGGCGGCTGGGGTTCGCCGACCACGGTCCCGCGTTCTCGCCACCCGGCGGCCCGCCGATGCAGCCGATGCGGCGTCTCCCGGCGTGAGCCGTACCGGCGAGTACAGTGCGCGTTCGAACGCGAGGAGGCAGACGTGACCGAACGCTTCGGCAGCTACCAGAACGAGCTCTACCTGCAGGGACTCGGTGGTCAGCTGCCGCCGTGCTCGACCGACGCGACGAAGCTCGAAGCGTCGGCGCGCGAGGTCATGGCGCCCGGCCCGTTCTCCTACGTCGCGGGCGCGGCCGGCTCCGGCGCCACCGCGCGGGCCAACCGCGAGGCGTTCGACCGCTGGCGCGTCGTGCCGCGGATGCTGACCGGCGCCACCGACCGCGACCTGGCGACCACGGTGCTCGGCACCCGGCTGCCCGCGCCGGTGGCCGTCGCGCCCGTCGGCGTCCAGTCGATCGTGCACTCCGGCGCCGAGTCCGCCACGGCCCGCGCCGCGGCCTCGGTCGGCCTGCCGTTCATCCTTTCCACGGCGTCGTCGACCGGCATCGAGGACGTCGCCGCGGCCAACGGCGACGGCCCGCGCTGGTTCCAGCTGTACTGGCCCGGCGACCCGGACGTCTGCGCGAGCCTGCTGTCCCGGGCGAAGGCGGCCGGCTACACGGCGCTGGTCGTCACGCTCGACACGTGGACGCTGGCCTGGCGGCCGTCCGATCTGGACCAGGGCTACCTGCCGTTCCTCAAGGGCGAGGGGCTCGCCGTCGCGTTCACCGACCCGGTGTTCCGCGGGATGCTGGAGAAGACGCCCGAGGAGGACTCGGGCACGGCGATCCTGCGCTGGCTCGGCATGATCACCGGCGCCGACCGGACGTGGGACCAGCTGCCGTTCCTGCGCGAGCACTGGGACGGCCCGATCGTGCTCAAGGGCATCCAGCACGTTGCCGACGCGCGTCGCGCGGCCGAGGCCGGGATGGACGGCATCGTCGTCTCCAACCACGGCGGCCGCCAGGTCGACGGCGCGATCGGCGCGCTGGAGGCGTTGCCCGGCATCGTCGCGGCGGTCGGCGACCGGCTGGAGGTGCTGTTCGACTCCGGCATCCGCACCGGCGCGGACGTCCTCAAGGCGATCGCGCTCGGCGCCCGCGCGGTGCTGGTGGGGCGCCCGTGGGTCTACGGCCTGGCGCACGCGGGAGAGGACGGCGTGCGCCACGTGCTGCGGAGCTTGCTGGCCGACTTCGACCTGACGATGGGACTTTCCGGCCACCGCACCCTCGCCGACCTGGGCCCGGACTCGCTCCAGCGGACGTGAGGTAACAAATCGGGAAATCCGGGGACAGGGTCTGGACCGGTCGTTATCGTTCGAGTCCCATCGCGGGCCGTCGGGGGCGGTCTGCTCCTGTTTTCCTTGCCCGTTGGGGGTTTTCCTTGTCTTCCATCCTGATGCGGATCGGCATCCTGTTCGCCGTCCTCGGCTTCGGCACGTTCGTCCTCGAGCAGTTCGACATGGAGTTCCGGCTGCTCTCGTGGGCCGACGACATGCAGCCCACGTTCGGGATCGTGCTGGGCCTCGTCGGCGTCGCGCTGATCGTCGTCTCGCTGGTGCTCAACCGGTCCAAGGCCGCGCCGCAGCCGCAGCAGCAGTTCGCGCAGCAGCCGCCGGCGCCGGGCGCCCCGCAGGGCTACCCGGGCCAGCCGCAGCAGCAGCCCTACGCCCAGCAGCAGCAGTACCCGCAGCAGCCCGGGCAGCCCGGCTGACGCTCTTGGTCCGTGAAGGCCTCCTTACCGGCTCTTACGGCCGGTAAGGAGGCCTTCACGGCTTTCGGGGGTGCCGCCGGTCACGCCGCGGGGATATTCAGGAGCCCGCGTCGTCACGCACGGCTATCCTTGGCCCGAGTATGTCCACACCATCCCCGTTCGAAGCGCTGCGTGCGCGCCTGCCCGAGCTGATGCCGCGCGACGAGCACCGGCTGCGCAGGCGGCTCGACGGTGCCCGCAAGGCCCGCGACCGCGACTCCGCCCTCGCCCGGATCGCCGCCGACGTCGACGCCGCCGAGCTGCGCCTGCTGTCGCGCCGCGAGAGCGTGCCCAAGATCGAATACCCCGAAGAGCTGCCGGTCAGCAGGCTCAAGGACGAGATCGGCGCGGCCATCGCCGCGCACCAGGTCGTCATCGTCGCGGGGGAGACCGGCTCGGGCAAGACCACCCAGCTGCCGAAGATCTGCCTCGAGCTGGGCCGCGGCGTCCGCGGCCAGATCGGGCACACGCAGCCGCGCCGGCTGGCCGCGCGCACGGTCGCCGACCGGATCGCCAGCGAGCTGAAGACCGAGCTGGGCGACACCGTCGGCTACAAGGTGCGGTTCACCGACCAGTCCGGGCAGGACACGCTGGTCAAGCTGATGACCGACGGCATCCTGCTGGCCGAGATCCAGACCGACCGGTCGCTGCGCCAGTACGACACGCTGATCATCGACGAGGCCCACGAGCGCAGCCTCAACATCGACTTCATCCTCGGCTACCTCAAGCAGCTGCTGCCGCGGCGTCCCGACCTCAAGGTGATCATCACCTCGGCGACCATCGACCCGGAGCGGTTCTCGAAGCACTTCGACAACGCGCCGATCGTTGAGGTCTCCGGCCGGACGTACCCCGTCGAGGTCCGCTACCGGCCGCTCGTCGACCCCGAAGACCCCGAGGGGGACGACGAGCGCGACCAGACCCAGGGCATCCTCGAAGCCGTCGAAGAGCTGTGCGCCGAGGGCCCGGGCGACGTGCTGGTGTTCCTCTCCGGCGAGCGCGAGATCCGCGACACGGCGGACGTGCTCAACCGCGCCGACCTGCGGGGCACCGAGGTCCTGCCGCTGTACGCGCGGCTGTCGGCGGCCGACCAGCACCGGGTGTTCCAGCAGCACACCGGGCGCCGGGTCGTGCTCGCGACGAACGTCGCCGAGACGTCGCTGACCGTGCCGGGCATCAAGTACGTCGTCGACCCGGGCACCGCGCGGATCTCGCGCTACAGCCACCGCACCAAGGTGCAGCGGCTGCCGATCGAGCAGGTGTCGCAGGCGTCGGCGAACCAGCGCAAGGGCCGCTGCGGCCGGACGTCCGACGGCATCTGCATCCGGCTCTACTCCGAAGACGACTTCGAGGCGCGGCCCGAGTTCACCGACCCGGAGATCCTGCGGACCAACCTGGCCTCGGTCATCCTGCAGATGACGTCGCTGGGGCTGGGCGACATCGCCGCGTTCCCGTTCGTCGAGCCGCCGGACCGCCGTCAGGTCACCGACGGTATCGGCCTGCTGCAGGAGCTGGGCGCGTTCGACAGCGAGGCCGCCGGCAACAGCGACCGGCGGCTCACCGAGACCGGCCGCAAGCTCGCGCAGCTGCCGGTGGACCCGCGGATGGGCCGGATGGTCCTGGAGGCCGCCCGGAACGGCTGCGTCCGCGAAGTGATGATCATCGCGGCCGCGCTGTCCATCCAGGACCCGCGCGAGCGGCCGTCGGAGAAGCAGCAGCAGGCCGACCAGCAGCACGCGCGGTTCGCGGACCCGACGTCGGACTTCCTGGCCTACCTCAACCTGTGGGAGTACGTCGCCGAGCAGCAGAAGGCGTTGTCCAGCAACCAGTTTCGCCGGCTGTGCCGCAACGAGTACCTGAACTACCTGCGCGTGCGCGAGTGGCAGGACATCTTCAGTCAGCTCCGCCAGCTGGCCAAACCGCTCGGCATCTCGCTGAACACGAACACCGACGCCGTCGACCCGCAGAAGGTGCACACGTCGCTGATCGCCGGGCTGCTCTCGCACATCGGGCTCAAGGACCCGGCGAAGGGCGACTACCTGGGCGCGCGCGGCGCGCGGTTCGGCGTGTTCCCCGGTTCGGCGCTGTTCAAGAAGCAGCCGCGCTGGGTGATGTCGGCCGAGCTGGTCGAGACGTCCCGGCTGTGGGCCCGGGTCAACGCGCGCATCGAGCCGGAGTGGGTCGAGCCGCTGGCGCAGCACGTCGTCAAGCGCAACTACTCCGAGCCGCACTGGGAACGCAAGCAGGGCGCGGTGATCGCGATCGAGAAGGTGACGCTCTACGGCGTCCCGCTGATCGCCGACCGGCGCGTCAACTACGGCCGGATCGACCCCGAGATGTCGCGGGCGCTGTTCATCCGACACGCGCTCGTGGAGGGCGACTGGCAGACGCGCCACCACTTCTTCGCTGAGAACCGGGCCCTGCTGGAGGAGGTCGAGGACCTCGAGAACCGCGCGCGGCGCCGCGACATCCTGGTCGACGACCAGACGCTGTACGAGTTCTACGACTCCCGCGTGCCCGCGGACGTCGTCTCGGTGCGGCACTTCGACACGTGGTGGAAGAAGACCCGCCACGAGCAGCCGGACCTGCTGTCGTTCGAGAAGTCGATGCTCATCAACGAGACCGCGGGCGGCGTCCGCGAGGGCGACTACCCCGACTCGTGGACGCAGGGCACGCAGGTCTTCGCGCTGACCTACCAGTTCGAGCCGGGCGCGGACGCCGACGGCGTCACCGTGCACATCCCGCTGCCGGTGCTGAACCAGGTCACCGAGGACGGTTTCGACTGGCAGGTGCCGGGCTTGCGGTCGGAGCTGGTGACGCAGCTGATCAAGTCGCTGCCGAAGGCGGTGCGCCGCAACTTCGTCCCGGCGCCCGACACGGCGAACTACGTCCTTTCGCGAGTGTCCCCTTCGGACGGTCCGCTGCTGGAGGTGCTCGGCCGCGAGCTGCGTGCGTTGCGCGGTATCACGATCCCGTTCTCCGACTGGGACCTCGCTTCGGTGCCGGACCACCTGAAGGTGACGTTCCGGGTGGTGGACGAGCGCGGCAAGCGCGTGGCCGAGGGCAAGGACATCTCGCTGCTGCGGCTGAAGCTGGCGCCGAAGGTCCGGGAGACCATCTCGAAGGCGGCCAACAGCTTGGAGAAGGCGGGCCTGACGAAGCCGTCGTTCGGTTCGCTGCCAAGGGTTTTCGCTTCGACGCAACGCGGCCACGACGTCAAGGCGTACCCGGCGCTGGTCGACGAGGGCGCGACGGTGGCGGTCCGGATGCTGGACACGCCGGCCCAGCAGGAACACGCGATGTGGGCGGGCACGCGGCGGATGCTGCGGCTCAACCTGAGCTCGCCGATGAAGTTCATCACGCGGTCGCTGTCGAACTCCTCGAAGCTGGTGCTGAACCGCAACCCGCACGGCAGCGTCGCGGCGTTGCTGGAGGACTGCGTCGACTGCGCGGTGGACGCCCTGATGGCCACCGCGGGCGGCCCGGCGTTCGACGAAGCCGGGTTCGCGTCGCTGCTGGAGAAGGTCCGGGCCGGCCTGCACCAGACGGTGCTGGAGGTCCTGACCGAAGTGGAGAAGATCCTCCGCGCGGCGAACGACGTCGAGGTGGCGTTGTCCGCGACGCGAGGCCCGGCGGAGTCCCTCGCGGACGTGCGCGCACAGCTGTCATCGCTGGTGTACCCGGGTTTCGTGACGGCGACGGGCGCTTCACGGCTGCGGAACGTCGTCCGCTACCTGCAGGGGATCTCGCGCCGGCTGGAGAAGCTGGTGTCGGAACCGACCCGCGACCTGCAGCGGACGGCGGACATCGCGTGGATCACTTCCGAGTACGCCGAGGCTCGCGCTTCCCTCCCACCGGCCACGTCGTCCCCGGCCCTGGACGAGGTCCGCTGGATGATCGAGGAGCTGCGGGTCTCGTTCTTCGCCCAGACCCTGGGCACGGCGCACCCGGTCTCGCTGAAACGCATCACGAAGGCTTTGGACGACGCCCTGGCCTGACGCCGTATCGCCCTCCAATCACGCGAGATGCGCCCCCAATCACGCGAGATCCGTTTCTGATCACGCGAGATCCGCCGCTGATCACGCGACTCCGGTGTACTGGAACGGCGAACTCGCCGTACCTGGACGGACGACTCGCGTACCCAGCGGGTCGGCTCACGTGCCGGGACTCCGAACTCGCGTGATCAGCGGCGGGTCTCGCGTGATTGAAGACGTGACTCGCGCGATTGAAGACGTGACTCGCGTGATTGAAGACGTGACTCGGTTATTTTGCGTCGGCGTACGTGTCGACTGGGGCTATGTGCATCGGGAAGCGGACCGGGCATGCCTCGCCGAACAGCATGGTCGCCGCTTCCGTGATGCTGTCCACAATGGACGACGAGACCACGTCGGCCAGCTCGGCCGGGGTGTGGACGATCACCTCGTCGTGCTGGAAGAAGACCAGGTGGGCGGGGGCGGGGAGGCGACGGCGGAGCGTGGCCAGCATCACCGCCGTCATGTCCGCCGCGCTCGCCTGGACGACGAAGTTGCGCGTGAACCGGCCCCAGCCGCGCGACGCCCGGCGGGCCTTCAGCTCCGCCGCTTCGTCCGACGCCAGGCCGCCGGTCAGGGCGCGCCAGGCCGCGGAAGGGGCGGGGGAGGTGCGGCCGAGACGAGAACGGACGCGCTCGCCGCGTTCGCCCGCTTGCGCCGCGTGCTCCACATAGGACACCGCGTCCGGGAACCGCTGCCGCAAGAGCGCCAGCAACGGCCCCGCTTCGCCGGACGTGCCGCCGTACATCGCCGACAGCATCGCGATCTTCGCGCGGGCCCGGTCGTCGCGGTCGTCATCCGCAGCCGGGACCCAGCGGGCGCCCGAGAACAGCGCCTCGCCCAGCCGCGCGTACAGGTCCGTCGCCGCCGCGACGTCGGCCAGGCGGCGGTCGCCCGACAACGCCGTCAGCACCCGGGGTTCCAGCTGCGCCGCGTCAGCCACCACCAGCTTCCAGCCCGGGTCCGCGCGGACGCACGTGCGCAGCACCTTCGGGATCTGCAACGCCCCGCCGCCGCGGCTGGCCCACCGCCCGGACACCACCCCGCCGACGACGTAGTGCGGGCGGAAGCGGCCGTCGGTGACCCACTCCTCGAGCCACGTCCAGCCGTTCGCCGTGTAGAGCCGCGACAGCTCCTTGTACTCCAGCAGCGGCCCGACCGCCGGGTGGTCGATCCCCTTCAGGAAGTACTTCCGCGCGGACGGTACCTCGATCCCGGCCCGGGCCAGCGCCCGGACGACGCTCGGCGGCGAGTCCGGGTTGACCGCCCGCCCGCCGAACGCCTCGGTGATCTTCGCGGCCAGCTCCACCAGCACCTTCGGCCGGTGCCCGGCCGGCACGCGGGGACCGAGCCGTGAGACCAGCAGTGCCTCGTGCAGGTCCGCGCGCCAGGGCAGGCCGTCGGCCGCCATCTCCACCGCGGCCAGCGCGCTCGCCGACTCCGCGGCCAGCAGCAGCCGGAACCGGTCCGGGTGCTCGACCGCCGCGGCCCGCCGGTCCTGCTCCGCGAGGACGCGCTGGACCGCCGTGACGACCGTCACGCCGTCGGGCAACGTCGGCGTCCGGGTGTCGAACAGCGTCGGCTGAGCCAGCTCGACGGTCGCCGAATCCGACGGCGGTTCCTCGCCGTTGGCCCTGGCCCAGGCCGCGCGCAGGCTCCGCGACTGCCCCTCCTGACCCGCGTGCGCCAGCAGCAGCCCCTCGGCCAGCGAGAGGTCGTGACACCGCCGCAGCCGCACCCCGGCCGCCACCAGCACCGGGTAGGTGACCTCGACGGACGGGAACACCCACCGCGGGTCGAGCGCGGCCTCCAGCTCCCGGGCCAGCGCCGCGAAACCCGCCTCGTCCAGGCCGGTCACGGTCGAGGACGGCGAGTGCACGGTGAAGCTCCCGTCCTCCTCCTGCCCCGCGATCACCTGCACGAACACATTGTGCCGACCACCACCGACAGTTTCGGCCGGACCACGTCTGGTGCGGGGGCGACGGGCTTGGTTTACTGTCGAGTAGCCCCCATACCGCCGGTACGTCGTGCCGTCGGCGTGGGTCTCTTCCCGCAGCAACGGAGGTGCCCGGATGAGTCTGGTCGCGCTCGCCACGCAGGTGGCGGACAAGGTGGCCGAGACGGCGCGCAGTGTCGACGTGATGCGGCGGGCCGGGCTGGTGCCCTTCCCCCGCGTCGACGAAGGCCTCCGGTCCCTGGTCGCGATTCGCAAGTACGGGCCGTTCGCCGGCGCCAACCACATCTCCGCACGCCGCGACCCGACCGCCGTCGGCATCGTCGACGAGGTCGGCCCGCTCACCTACAAGCAGCTCGACGACCAGTCGAACGCGCTGGCCCGGGCCTGGTCGGAGCGCGGGATCAAGCCCGGCCAGGTCGTCGCCGCGCTGTGTCGCGACCACCGCGGCCTGGTCCTCACGATGGCCGCGGCCGGCAAGCTCGGCGTCCGCCTGCTGCTGATGAACACCGGCTTCGCGAAGCCGCAGCTGGCCGACGTCGCGAAGCGCGAGAACGTCACCGCGCTGGTGTACGACCAGGAGTTCACCGGCCTGCTCGACGCCATGCCGAAGAACGTCGACCGCTACCTGGCCTGGGTGGACGACGGCAGCGACCTGTCCGACCGGGACGTCCCGGTACTCGCCGAGATCATCGCCAGCACCGACGACCGGCCGTGGCCCGCGCCGGCCAAGCCGGGCGGGTTCGTGCTGCTGACCAGCGGCACCACCGGGACGCCGAAGGGCGCGCCGCGGCCGCACACCTCGGCGCTGGCCTCGGCGCAGTTCCTCGACCGGATCCCGCTGCGCGCCAACGAAGCCACGTACATGGGTGCGCCGCTGTTCCACGGCACCGGGCTGTCGCAGTTCATCCTGTCCTTCGCGCTCGGCTCGACGGTCGTGATGCGCCGCAAGTTCAGTCCCGAAGAGACACTGCGCGGGGTGGCCGAGCACAAGTGCACCGCGCTGGTGCTCGTGCCGACCATGCTGCAGCGCATCGTCGACCTGCCGAAGGACGTCCTCGGCAAGTACGACACGTCGTCGCTGCGGATCGTCTTCGTCGCGGGCTCCGCGCTGTCGCCGGACCTCGGCAACCGCGCCAACGAGGCGTTCGGCCCGGTCGTGCACAACCTGTACGGCTCGACCGAGGTCGCCGTGGCCACCGTCGCGACGCCGGAGGACTGGGTGAAGGCCCCGGGCACGGTCGGCCGCGCGCCGGTCGGCTGCAAAGTCGCGCTGTACGACGAAAAGGGCGGCCGGGTCACCGAGCCGCACGTCACCGGCCGCGTGTTCGTCGGCAGCGGGCTCAGCTTCGGCGGCTACACCGACGGCCGCCACAAGGAGATCATCGACGGCCTGCTCTCCAGCGGCGACGTCGGCCACTTCGACGAGGACGGCCTGCTGTTCATCGACGGCCGCGACGACGAGATGATCGTCTCCGGCGGCGAGAACGTGTTCCCGATCGAGGTGGAGAACCTCCTGGTCGAGCGCGAGGACGTCCTGGAGGCGGCGGTGATCGGCGTCGAGGACCCCGAGTTCGGCCAGCGGCTCAAGGCGTTCGTCGTCCTGGCCGACGGCGCGGACCTCGACGTCGACGCGGTCCGCGACTACGTCAAGGCGAACCTGGCGCGCTACAAGGTGCCCCGCGACGTCGAGTTCCTCGCCGAGCTGCCGCGCAACGCGACCGGGAAGGTGCTGCGCACCAAGCTTTCCTGAGCCGCTACTCCCAGTCGATGCCGAAGACGCCGGGGCCGAAGTCGAGGGCCACGGCGTGCACGCCGTCCGCGCCGTCCAGCTTCAGCGGGCGGCGCGACATCGAGCCGGCGTTGTCGTTGCGCGAGTACTGCCAGCAGTGCCCGGGCGCGGTGCCCGGCGCGAACCGGACCTCCAGCAGGTATTCGCGCACCGGGCGGCGGAACTCGCGGTAGTGGGTGTTGCGGCACTCCGGGTACGGCGGCCCGCTGTTGGTCAGGGTGTACTCGATCAGGTGCGTCTCGCCGCGGTCGATCGGCTGGTCGAAGACGAGCTCGGCGACGACGAGGCCGTGCTTCTCGTCGACCTCGGCGCGCCCGACCCGGCAGTTGCGCACCGCGTGCAGCTCCGGCGGCCCGGCGGCCGGGTCGTCCTGGGTGTAGACCAGCAGCCAGCGGTCCAGGCCGTCGGTGCCGGCCTGGAAGACCGCGCGGGCGGTCACCGAGCGCTGGCCGCCGTCCTCGGCGATCTCGCAGAGGTCGTGCAGCCCGACCATCTTCAGCGGGTGCTGGCGCTCGAGCGCGTCCGGCGCCCCGACCTTGGCGAGCATCGGCAGCAGCACCTCGCGCGGGAACGACATGGGCTCGCCGCCGGCCTGGCGCTTCCCGGCGCCGCCACGGGGGCGCGGCGGGGGCAGCAGGCCGAGCAGGGACCCAGCGGGCACGTCGAGGATTTCTTCGAGGCTGCGCACCGCCGACAGGGAGCTCTGCCGCTCCGGCTGTCTTTTGCCGGACTGCCAATAACTGAGCGCGGTGACGCTGACGACGACGCCACGGGCCCGCAGCCGGGCCTGGATGCGGTCGAGGGAGAGCCCGCTGGTGGCGATGGCCGCGCGCAGCCGGGTGGCGAACGCGGTGCGTTCACCTTCCTGACCGCCGCTCACCACGTGGTCCGCCGTGCTGCCCGCCATTGCCGATCCGACCCGCCCCGTGCCGTCCCCCGACGATCCCCGACACGGTGCACGTTAGCAGGATTCCGGGCATGATCCGCGTCCCTCTTCACGGGGGTGCTCGATCGCTCCGGACGTGCGTCCACTCGGGCGAACGGGCTAGTACTGGCAACTGTGAACCATTGCCCCGGCCTGGGCGGACGCGCTTGTATGACTTGCCTGCGCCGGTGGCTCCGCCTCCCCCTCACGGCCCACCCGGGCGCAGGCGAACCGGCCGCGTGAGCGGTTCCGGCTCCGGTTCACCCGGCCGCGTTGTGCGACCGGCCGGTGTGGCCGCGCGATGACCGGTGGCCCGGCGACGCCCCCAGCGCCGGGCCACCGGTCTTATTACCACCGGGTAGCATCCGGTCCATGACGCTCCGGAAGAACATCCTGATCACGGGCGCGAGCAGCGGCTTGGGCGAGGGCATGGCCCGGCAGTTCGCGGCGAAGGGACGCAACCTCGCGCTGTGCGCCCGGCGCACGGAGCGCCTGGAGAAACTCGCCGCCGAGCTGACGGCGGCCCACCCCGGGATCAAGGTCGTGACGCGCACCCTGGACGTCACCGACCACGACAGCGTCTTCCGCGTCTTCGCGGAGTTCCGCGCCGAGCTGGGGTCCCTCGACCGGGTGATTGTGAACGCCGGGCTCGGGAAGGGGCAGCCGGTCGGCAAAGGCCGGTTCGACGCCAACCGCCAGACCCTCGAAGTCAACTTCGTCGCGGCCGCCGCGCAGATCGAAGCGGCCGCCGGGATCTTCCGCGAGCAGGGCGCCGGGCACATCGCCGTGGTCTCGTCGTTCAGCGCGATCCGCGGCCTGCCCGGCAACCTCACCGCGTACGCCGCGTCGAAGGCGGGCATCTCGACGTTCGTCGACGGCACCCGCGCCGAGCTGAAGCGCAAGGGCATCGCCGTCACCGACATCCGGCCGGGCTACATCGAGTCCGAGATGAACGACCGGATCGGCAAGAACCCGTTGCTGGCCAAGGCCGACGCCGGGGCCCGCGCGCTGGTGAAGGCGATCGAGGCCGAGGGTTCGCGGGCCTACGTCCCGGCGTGGCCGTGGGTACCGCTCAGCCTCGCCATGCGCGTCGTGCCGATCTGGATCCTGCGGAAGTTCGCGTGAGCATCAACAGCACCGACAGCACGGTCGACGTCCGTGCCGAGGACGTCTTCGACGCCTCCGCGGTGCACGAGTGGCTGGCGGTCCGCGTCGAAGGCCTCGGCGGCGAACCACCGCGGGTCCGGCAGTTCCCCGGCGGCGCGTCGAACCTGACCTACCTGCTGACCTACCCCGGCCGGGAGCTGATCCTGCGCCGCCCGCCGGCCGGGCACAAAGCCGCGTCGGCGCACGACATGCGGCGTGAGTACCGCGTGCAGCACGCCCTGAAGCCGGTGTTCCCGTACGTGCCGAAGATGCTCGCCTTCGGCGACGACCCGGTCGTGCTCGGCGGCGACTTCTACGTCATGGAGAAGCTCGACGGCCTGATCCTGCGCGGCGACCTCCCCGAGGGCATGACGCTGGCGCCGGAGCAGGCGCGCGAGCTGTCCGGCAAGGTCGTCGACCGGCTGGTCGACCTGCACGCCGTCGACGTCGAACGCGCCGGGCTGAGCGACCTCGGCAAGGGCGCGGGGTACGTCGAGCGGCAGATCCGCGGCTGGTCGGAGCGGTTCACCGCGGCGCGCACGGACAACGTCGGCGACTTCGCCGAGGTGCGCGAGTGGCTGGCTTCGAACCAGCCCGGCGAAGTGAAGATCTGCCTGATCCACAACGACTACCGCCTCGACAACCTGGTGCTGGACGGCCCGTCGACCCTGAACATCACCGGCGTCCTCGACTGGGAGATGGCGACGCTCGGCGACCCGCTGATGGAGCTGGGCAGCATGCTGGCCTACTGGGTGGAGGCCGGCGACGACGACGTCATGCAGGCCAGCCGCCGCCAGCCGACGCACCTGCCGGGCACGTTCACCCGCGAGGAGTTCGTCGCGCACTACGCCGGGAAGACCGGCCTGGAGATCGGCGACTGGCGGTTCTACGAGGTCTACGGCCTCTTCCGGCTCGCCGCGGTGCTGCAGCAGCTCTACCGGCGCTACCACGACGGCGCCACGCGCAACCCGGCGTTCAAGGACTTCTGGCGGTTCGTCGGTTACCTCGACTGGCGCTGCCGCGAGATCATCGCGAAGGGGAAGGTGTAAGTGGGCGCGATCTACCTGGTCCGGCACGGACAGGCGTCGTTCGGCGCGGCGGACTACGACGCGCTGTCCCCGCGCGGCTTCGAGCAGTCCACTGTGGTCGGTGCGGAGCTGCTGCGCCGCAACGTCTCCTTCAGCCAGGTCCGGTCGGGCACGCTCGCCCGGCAGCGCGACACCGCGGCGACGGCGTTGAAGGTGCTGGGCACCGACGTCCCGGTGGCCGAGGACCCGCGCTGGAACGAGTACGACCACGTCGACATCGCGCGGCACCACGCCGGCGGCGCGCCGCAGGAGGATTCCCGCGCGTACCAAGGGCTTCTGGACGCGGCGCTGACGGCGTGGACCTCGGCCGACGCCGGCGGGCCGTGCGCCGAGACGTGGCCAGCGTTCCTCGCGCGCTGCCGGGACGCGCTCTCGGACCTGGTGGCGGCGCTGGGCAAGGGCGAGCACGCGGTCGTGTTCACCTCCGGCGGCGTGATCGCCACGATCTGCGGCCTGCTCATGGGGACTCCCGAAGCCGGGCTGCTCAAGCTCAACCGCGTCACCGTGAACGGCGGGATCACGAAGCTGGTGTCCGGCCGCGGTGGCGTTACCCTGTTGTCTTTCAACGAGCACCCGCACTTCGAGGCCGAAGCGGCTTCGCTGCTGACCTACCGGTAGGAGACGTTCGATGCGGTTCGGCGAGGTCACGGTCATCCCGGTCAACGGGCACGGCCCGGAAGACGTCGTGGTCGACGGCGAGGGCCGGATCTACGCCGGCGTCGACGACGGGCGCATCCTGCGCGTGTCCCCGGACGGCCGGCGCATCGACGTCATCGCCGATACGGGCGGACGGCCGCTCGGGCTGGAGCTCTACGGCGAGGACGAGCTGCTGATCTGCGACGCGCGGGCGGGCCTGCTGGTGGTGCCGCTCGCGGGTGGCTCGCCCGCGGCGCTGGCGACGTCGGCGCTGGGGCTCGACTTCGTGTTCTGCAACAACGCGGCGGTCGCCGCCGACGGCACGGTGTACTTCACGGACTCCTCCCGCCGCTTCGGCATCGACAACTGGCGCGACGACCTGATCGAGCAGACCGGCGGCGGCCGCCTGCTCCGGCGCTCCCCGGACGGGTCGATCGACCTGCTCCTCGACAGCCTCCAGTTCGCGAACGGCGTGGCACTGGCCCCGGACGAGTCGTTCGTGGCGGTGGCGGAGACGGGCGCGTTCAGCGTGTCCCGCGTCCGGCTCGCGGACGGTCACCGGGACGTGCTGATCGAGGACCTCTGGGGCTTCCCGGACAACATTTCGACGGGCTCGGACGGGCTGATCTGGATCACCCAGGCCTCCCCGCGCGTGCCGGCGCTGGACGTGGTGCGCCGGATGCCGGCCTTCCTCCGGGCCGGCGTCCGGGCGCTCCCGACGTCGCTGCAGCCTCGGCCGGGCCGTGAGGTGGGAGTCCTGGGCGTGTCGGCGGACGGCAAGGTGGAGCACGAATTGCGCGGCGAGATCGACGGCTTCCACATGCTGGTGGGCGTGCGCGAGTGGCAGGGCAAGCTGTACTTCGGGTCGCTGGAGGAAGACGCGATCGCGGTGACCCGGCTCTGACCCGGTCGCCGGTTTGTCACGATGAATCCCGGCTGGGTGTCATTCCCGGTCCGGCGAAAATTGTTTTCACTCGAAAGGTTGCTGACGATCACGAGTGAGCGTGCCCTAGAATTCGCTCGCTGATCGAATTGCGCGGTCGGCATTCTTGATCTTCGGAATCAGGAATGGGTGGCGCCCATGTCCCGGAAGACGGCGAAGTTCGTCGCCATCGGTGTGGCGTGCCTGATCGCGGGGATTCTCGTCGTCGTGTCGGCGATTCTCCGCAGCGGGAACCTGGACGCGGCGGACAAATGGGCGAGCGTCATCGAGGTGTACCTCAACATCGCCGCGCTGGTGGTCGCGGTCGTGGGCGTGTTCACGGGCCTGTTCCTCGGCCGGGGTCGCAGAACCGCTTCGGGGACACGCCAAGTCATCACGGCTGATGGTGGCGCGACAGTCGACGCCCGGCGCGCGCAGCACGTGTCCGGAGCGCCCGCGACCGACGTCGACCAGACCATCGCCGGAACCGCGCGCAGCACTGTCCACGCCGCCGATGCGCAGATCGTGAATGATGTCGAAGATGTGAATGGTTCGGATGCCTGAAGCCTTTTCCCGGAACCGGGACGCCATCGTCGACGCCATCCTGGACAACTACACCAGTCCTCATCTGGTCGGCGGTCCGTTCGGCGCCGGCAAGACCTGGTTGCTGAGCAGGCTCGAAGAATGTCTCGAGGCCCGCGGATACCTCGTCATCCGGGCGGCGGTCCCGTCGGCCGCGGATCCGGACGACGGGATCGGCCGGACGTTCGACCGGTTCCGGCAGACCCTGGACTTCGTCCGCCGGATCGGAGAGCGGCTGAGGCACTCCGGTCACCCTCGGCTGGCCAAGGCGACGGCCACCCTCACCCGCAAGGCCCAGTTCACCCCGGTGCACTTCGAGCAGACCATCGCGGCCTCGGGTCGTTCGACCGTGAACGCGGCGGGTGCCCAGGGGATCCACTTCCAGTGGGGTGACCACCTCGGCGGGCTCGACGGGGCGTTGCGCGATCACGTCGTCGAGGCGATCACGCGGGCCGGCCGCCGGCGGCGGGTCGCCCTGCTGGTCGACGACGCGCAGCACCTCGACGCGAGCGGCGGTACGGCGTGGCTGCTGGAACTGGTACGGGCGCTCGGCGGCGCGCTGGTCGTGGTCGCCCGCCGCGGCGGTGGTGCCGACACGGCGCTCGGGCACGTGTGCCGCGTGCACGCGCTGGGCCCGCTGTCTCGCGATGACGTCGCGGCCCATCTCGCCCAGCGGCTCGGCCGGGGTGTCCGGCCGGCGCTCGTCGACGACGTCTGCTTGACGACCGGTCGCCTGGCCTGGGGCGTCGGCGTGCTGGCCGAGGGGCTGGCCCGTGAACCCGCCGAGGGCGGCGGGCGGGCGGTCGTCCCGGCGGGTCCGGTCGAGCTCGACGAGCTCATCGGCCGCGTGCTGGCGGCCATGCCCAAGGAGCTGCGGAGCGCGCTCGACCACCTCGCGGTGCTTCGCGAGTTCGACCGGGCGACGGCGGTGCACATGCTGGGCGCGGACGGCACTCCGGCCGGCCGGGCCGAGGTGCTGCTGGACGAGCTCGTGGACGCGCTGCTGGTGGAAACCGACGTGGCCCGCGAAGACCCGCGGGCGCGCTCGGCCGACGTGACCCACCCGCTGACGGCGCTGCGCCTGCCCGAACTGGTCCGGAAGGTCGCCTGCGCGAGCGTCCGCGCGCGGCGTCCGGACGGGCTGGCCGAGCTGCACCGGCGCGCGGCGGACTTCTGCCAGTCCGCGGTGGACGCGGCGAGCGTCGCGGCCGGCGACCCGTTCGCCCACTGGTCGGCGATCGAAGGCGGGCTGTCGCAGCGCTATTTCTCCGAATGGGTGTACCACGTCGCGCACGCCGAACCCCGGCTGCGGGCGGGGACCCGCGACAAGATCATCCGGTGGTACCTGGAAGGGTTCTTCTGGTACGAGTGGAAGGTCCCGCACTGGTTTTGCTCGCGGCTGCTGAGCTACTGCGCGGAGATCCGGCGGACGAACACCGACGTCGAGTGGCTCGACTGCCTGACCACGTTGCACCAGAACTATCCGCGCGGGTGGCGCAAGGAGGCTCCGCCGGAGGCGTGGCGACGGGCCATCGACGCCCTCACCCACCTGCGCACCGTCGTCCGGCGGCCGGCCGGGCCGCCGGCGGAGGTGACCGACGACGGACAGGTCTTCGCTCTCGCGACCCACCTGCTCGCCGAGTGCTTCCACTTCGTGGGCACCAACCCGGAGGTCGCCGACGAGCGCTACCTCGAGGCGGCGGAGTGGTACGTGAGCGACTACAACAGCTGGAACCGGCGGTACACGTGTCTGCACCGGCTCGAGCTCGCGGTCCGGCACGGCCTCCGTGAGGTCGGCTTCGACGAGCTCGCCGAGCTGCTCGGTTACGCCAAGGACGTCGGGGACGTCGAGATGTTCTGCTTGGCGCTGCGGGTTTCCGCCGACGCCCACCTCCGCCGCGGCGAGCTCGGGCACGCGGCGGCGAAGACGGCCGCGGCCACCCTCCACGCGCTGGCCTACCAGGCGAAGCAGCTCCTGCTCCAGCAGATGAACGACTTCCCGGACGGCTACACGCGCGAGGTGTACCTGGAAATGATCGCGCGAACCGAGGCACTGGTCGCCGAGATCAGGCAGCGGGACACCGCGTTCGCCGCGCGGGTGGAGAAGTCGGTGGTGGACCTGTTCGCACCGTTCTGGGAAGGTGGCGACGACTGTGCCGGCGGACGCGAAACGCTGCTGCCCCCTCCGCCGTCGGATCGCGAGCTGGGTGTCGTGGACAGCGGGTACGTGCGGCGGGTGCGCTGGCTGGTCGAGCTGCGGAACCGGTACCTGTGGCGGGTGGACGTCGACCCGGCGGAGTTCGGACTGGAGGCGTGATGACGACGGCATTCACGAACGCGGCGGTCTGGCCGGGGACCGGTGGCGTCCGCGAGGCCACGGTCCTGGTCGGCGGGGACAAGGTGCTCGCCGTCCTGGATCGCGGGGAGCCACTGCCGGCCTCGGCGAGCGTGGTCGACCTGGACGGCGGTGCGCTGCTGCCCGCGTTCGGGGACGGCCACGCCCACCCCGTCTTCGCCGCGCTGGAAGACGATGGGCCCGCGGTGCGGAGCGCACGAACCGTCGAGGAGGCGGCGGAAGCCGTCCGGGTCTTCGCCGCTGCCGACCCGGACGCCGAGTGGGTCGTCGGCGCCAGCTTCGACCGGTCGATCACCCCGGACGGAACCTTCGACGCTCGCTGGCTCGACGCGGTGGTCCCCGACCGGCCGGTGGTCCTGCGGGCCAGCGACTACCACACGGTGTGGTGCAACACGGCCGCCCTGCGCGCCGCCGGAATCGACTCGGCCACCCCGGAGCCGGCGCTCGGGCGCATCGTGCGCCGCGACGACGGCTCCCCGATGGGGACGCTGCTCGAGTGGGGTGCCTGCGACCTGGTCCTGGACCTGGTGCCGCCGCCGTCACCCGCGGCGATGCGCCGGGCCGTCGCCGCCGCGAGCGCACGCTGCGCCGCCGCCGGGCTCACCTGGGTGCTGGACGCCTGGGTCGACCTGGAGTCGGGGGCGGTCGACGCCTACGTCGACGCCGTCGCGGCGGGCGAGTGCGCCACCCGCTTCGACCTCGCCTTCCGGATCGACCCGCGCGCGTGGCACGAGCAGGTGCCGCTGGTCGCCGCGGAGCGGGCGAGAGTCGAAGCCGCGGGTCTCGGCGACCGGCTCAGAGCGCGCACGGTCAAGTTCTTCGCGGACGGGATCATCGAGAGCTCCACCGCGGCGATGCTCGACTGCTACTGCGGTCACTCCGGGGACCGCGGTATCCCCATGTGGGACCCGGACGAGCTGGCCGCCGCCATGGCGGCCTTCGACGCGCTGGGGATGCGCACCCACGTGCACGCCATCGGTGACGCCGGGGTGCGCGCCGCGCTGGACGCCGTGGCGCGGGTCACGCGCGGCAACCCGGCGTGGGACCGCAGGCCGACGATCACCCACTTGCAGCTGGTGGACCCGGCCGACGTGGCTCGGCTGGCGAGCACCGGCGTCATCGCCAACTTCCAGCCGTATTGGGCGCAGTGGGACGATTTTCAGACGAACCTGACCGCGCCGCGGCTGGGCGAGCGGACCGATCGGCAGTACGCGATGGCGACGGTCCACGCCGGCGGAGCCCGGGTCTCGTTCGGCAGCGACTGGCCGGTGAGCTCGGTCCGGCCGCTCGACGGCCTGCGGGCCGCGGTCACCCGCAAGAGGCCGGGGAGCGCCGGCGCGTCCTGGTGTCCGGACGAGTGCCTGACGATCGGCCAAGCGTTGACGGCTTATACCGCGGGCGCGGCGTACCAAGCCGCCGACGAAGCCACGCGCGGCCTGATCCGTCCCGGCATGGTGGCCGACTTCGTGCACCTCTCGGCGGATCCGTTCGCCGTGGAACCGGAAGCGCTGGACGCCATCGAGGTCCGCGGCACCTGGCTGGCCGGTCACCAGGTGGCGTGAGCTGCCGGGTCGTCCCTAGCGACCCGTCCAGCGGGGCTCGCGCCCGGCGGACCAGGCCGCGTAGAACTCCTTGTGGTCCTTCGCCGTCATCAGCAGCGCTTGGGTCATCGCTTCCAGCTCGATCGCGCTGCCCAGGTCCATGTCCAGCTCGCGGGTCAGCAGCACCTTCGTCGTCGCGTACGCCAGGGCCGGGCCGTCCGCCAGGCGGCGGGCCAAGGCGGTGGCGGCGGCGGGAAGTTCGGAGTCGGGAACCACCTGTGTGGCCAGGCCGATCTCGGACGCGCGAGAAGAGGACACCTTGTCGCCCAGGATCAGGAGTTCCGTGGCGCGGCCCAGGCCGACCAGGCGCGGCAGGAGGTACGCCGAGCCCATGTCCGCGCCGGCCAGGCCCACCTTCGTGAACAGGAACGCGAACTTCGCCGACTGCGCCAGCAGCCGGAAGTCGCTCGCCAGGGCGATCACCGAACCCGCGCCCGCCGCGACGCCGTTGACCGCCGCGATCACCGGCAGCGGGCACTCGCGCAGGGCCTTCACCACCGCGCCCGTCATGCGCGTGAACTCGAGCAGCTCCGCCGTCTCGAACTTCTGCAGCTCGCCGATGATCTCCTCGACGTCGCCGCCCGAGCAGAACCCGCGCCCGCGCCCGGTGATCACCAGCACCCGGACGTCCTCGTGCTGCGGCAGCTCGATGATCAGGTCGCGCAGGTCGGCGTAGACGTCGAACGTCAGCGCGTTCAGCTTCCCGGGCCGGTCGAGCGTCACCGTGGCGACGCCGTCGGCCACCGTGAACTCGAAGTGCTCCCACTCCTTCGTGAGCGGTGCGGTCGCGCGGAACGGGCTCATAGCTGGATTCCTCCGCCGTCGAGTACGAGGGTCTGGCCGTTGATCGCGGCGGCCTCGGGGGCCGCCAGGAAGGACACCGCGAACGCCACTTCGTCCGGTTCCAACAGCCTGCCGAGCGGGGACGCCGCCGCCAGCGCGGATTCGGCGTCGTCCACTGAACGTCCGGTGCGCTCCCGGATCCGGGCCACCGAGGTCGCCGTCATGTCCGTGCGGACGAACGCCGGGCAGACCGCGTTCGCCGTGACGCCGGTGCCGGCCAGCTCCGCCGCGACGGCCCGCATCAACCCGGCCGCCGCGTGCTTCGACGCCGTGTAGCCGGCCGTGTAGCGGTAGCCGACGTGCGACGCCGTCGACGCCACCGTGACGATCCGGCCGCGGTCCCGCGAGCGCATCCCCGGCAGCACCGCGCGGGTGCACAGGAACGCGCCGGTCGCGTTGACCTCGAGCTGCTCGCGCCAATCGTCCAAAGTGGTCCGGGAAAGCGGTGCGCTGGAAGAGATCCCGGCGTTGTTCACCAGCACGTCCACGGGCCCCGCGGTCGCGAAGTACTCTGCAACCGCGTTCTCGTCGGTGACGTCGCACTCCGCGCGGCCGGGCGCCAGCACGGTGTCTCCGGCGGCGCGGAACCGTGCGGCGATCGCCGCGCCGATGCCGCGTGTGCCGCCGGTGACCACGACCAGGCGGCTCACGGGCGGGCCGCCAGTGCGCGCCGGTCGAGCTTTCCGTTGGCGGTGCGGGGAAGTTCGGTCACGAAGACCACCTCACGGGGATACTTGTGCTTGGCCAGCCGGGCCCGGACGTGATCCTTCAGCTCGTCCGCGGGCACCGGCGCCCGCACCACGACGTACGCGCGCGGCACGACCAGCCCGTCCACCTCGTGGCCGACGACCGCGCAATCGGTCACCGCCGCGTGGCCGAGCAGGCAGTCCTCGATCTCACCCGGCGCGACGAACACGCCGCCGACCTTGAGCAGCGCGTCGGCCCGGCCGTGGTGCCGGAAGTACCCGTCCGTGCGGCTGAACAGGTCACTCGACGTGAGTGTGTCGCCGTCGAACGTCTTCGCGGACTTCTCGGCGTCGCCGTGGTACTCCAGCGCGATCGTCGGCCCCGACACCCGCAACGGCCCGATTTCGCCGTCCGGCAAGGGATTCCCGAGTTCGTCGACGACCTGCGCGGTGTAGCCGGGCACCTCGGTGCCGAGCGTCCCGACCCGAACCGAGCCGGGCCGGTTCGACAGGTAGATGTGGTACGCCTCGGACGACCCGATGCCGTCGACCACCGGCACGCCGAACGCCGCGTCCCACTTCCGGTGCAGCTCGGCGGGCAGCGCCTCGCCCGCCGACGTCGTCATGCGCAGGCAGCTGAGGTCCTGCTCCGCCGCGGCCGGGTGCGCGATCATCGCGCTCATCATGGTCGGCACGTTCACCAGCACGCTCGGCCGGTACCGCGCGATCAGCTCGAACATCAGATCCGCCGTGCTGCGTTCGGGGAACGCGATCCCGGCCGCGCCGACGCCGAACGGGAACAGCGCCACCAGGTCGCGCGCGTACCCGAAGAACAGCTTGGGCACGGCGAGGACCCGGTCGTCCTCACGCAATCCGAGCACCTGGACGGCGTACCGTTCGAAGCTCTCTTTCGCACTCCGCAAGGGATGCACACACGCCTTGGGTGCGCCCGTGCTTCCCGTGGTGAACTTCCAGATGCCGACGTCGTCCAGCGTGGTCGGCGCGGCTTCGAGTTCGTCGGACGCGGCGTCGAGCAGTGTCCGAAAAGGACGCTCGCCCGGCAGCAGTTCACTCTCCGGCACTCCGGTGACCAGCAGGTTCCGTGCACCCGCCTCGCGGAGCGCGGGCAGCGTGACGGCGTCCGCGATGACCGCGACGGCCTCGGTGTAGCCGAGGTAGTACGCGTAGTCCTTGGGCTGCAGGAACGGGTAGACCTCGGCGGTGACCGCGCCGATCTTCTGCGCGCCGTACCACGTGGCGACGAACTCCTCGCCGTCGCTCAACGCCAGCAGCACCCGCTGTCCACTTCGGACACCGGCGTCACGCAGCACGTTCCCGGCCTGGTTCACGAGGCGAGCCAGCGCCGCGTAACCGACCTCCCGCGAGCCGACGAACAACGCGGTCCGATCCGTTGCCGCGTGCCGGTCGACGAAGTAGGACGCGAGGTTGAACGGCTCAGGCACGGGCCAGCTCCCGGATCGCTTCCACCAGCAGATCGGTCAGCACGGAGAACGTCTCTTCGCCCTCTTCCGCCGTCGCTTCGGCGGGCTTGCCGCAGTAGGCGTCGGCCATCCCCATTTCGACGAAGCCACCATCGGACGGCGCCGAAGCCAGGCTGACCGGCACGTGCGGCAGCTCCCGCATGACGGCCTGGTCGACCAGCTCGGGCCGGTCGGCCAGCACCAGCGACGTCTCGTACCGCCCGGCGTGGCACTCGCCCGACCGGAACTCCTCGGTGAGGCGCTGCGCGTGCCGCCGCCGGACCAGGTCCAGCAGCGCGACGTGCCCGGCGTAGGCGAAGTTGAGCGTCTCCACCGCACGCCGCAGGGTGACCAGGTGCGCGGGCTCGAAGTGGTTGTTGACCAGCAGGATCCTCGGCAGTCGCTGGCCGATCAGCGCGGCGCCGACGTCCACCAGCAGCGCGTGCAGCGTCTCCTCGCCGACGTGGATGCCGCCGGCGAACCCGGCCGCGAACCGCGTCACGCCGTACGGGATCTCCGGGAGGATCAGCACCCGGACGTCGTCGTCGGCGGCCAGCCGGGCGGCCGCGCGCTCGCACATCCCGCGCGAGATCAGCGGGTCCGTGCCCAGCGGCGCGTGCGGGCCGTGCGGCTCGACCGCGCCCAGCGGGAGCAGCAGCACCGGGACACGCGGGCCGTCCGAAAGGGCGCCGACCTGGGGCGAGCTGAGGTCCGCGAAGTACGTCACGCAAATCAAGCTACACCGCAGCGGCCTGAGGTGTATAGAGTTGCGCCCGTGCCCGTCGACGCCTTCGAAGCCAGCCCCCAGGAGCTGGTCGTGACGTTGCTGGGCAGCTACGTCCACCCGCGCGAGACGCGCCGGGTGTGGTCGGGCGGCCTGGTCGCGGTGCTCGCCGAGCTGGGCTTCTCCGACGGCGCGGCCCGGATCGCGCTCACCCGCCTGGTGCGGCGCGGCCTGCTCACGCGCCACCGCGAAGGCCGCACGGTGCACTACTCGCTGACCCGCCGCACGGTCGCCCTGCTCGCCGACGGCGACCACCGGATCTTCTCCCTCGGCCGCCGCGAGCGCGCCGCGGGCGAGTGGACGGTGCTGTGGCAGAGCATCCCCGAGACCCGCCGCCAAGCCCGCGAACGCCTGGTGCGGCGGCTGCGGTTCCTCGGCTTCGGGCCGTACGCGGACGGCACCTGGATCGCTCCGCACGACCGCGAGGCCGAGGTGCTCGCGCTGCTCGGCGAGCTGGACGTCACCGAGCACGCCGGGCTGCTGCTCGGCCGGCCGTCGGCCGCGCTCGACGTCCGCCGGTTCGCCGGGCGGGCCTGGGACCTCGACGAGCTGGCCGCGCGCTACACGGCGTTCGTCGAGCAGTTCGGCGGTTACTGCGGCAAGGAGCTGGCCGACGCGACCACGTTCGACGTCCGCACGCGGCTGGTGCACACCTTCCGCGCGTTCCCGTCGCTCGACCCGGAACTGCCCGCCGACCTGGTGCCCGCACCGGATCACCGGGCGGCCGCGGTCGAGTTGTTCCACGATCTGTACACCGCGCTGGCCCCTGCGGCCCAGCGCCACTTCGACGAGGTGACCAAGGGATGACCGATCAAGATGCAGTGGGGGGGTCCAGGGGGGCTCGCCCCTCTGGCGGGGTCCGGGGCTCGGCCCCGGAAGACACGGCCGCCAAGACCCAGGAAGCGCTGAGCTACACCTCGTACCTGGCGCTGGACGAGGTGCTGGGTGCTCAGCGGCCGCGTTCCGAGGAGCACGACGAGCTGCTGTTCATCGTGATCCACCAGGTGTACGAGCTGTGGTTCAAGCAGATGCTGCACGAAGCGACGTACCTGCAGGAGTGTCTCGAAGCGGGCACGACCGCGCACGCGATCCGCACCGTGCGGCGGATCCTGTCGATCCTCAAGGTCGCCGTCGCGCAGATCGACGTCCTCGAGACCATGACGCCCAGCCAGTTCACCAGCTTCCGCACCCGGCTGGACGCTTCCAGTGGCTTCCAGTCGGCCCAGTTCCGGGAGCTGGAGGCGGTGCTCGGGCGCCGCGACGAGCGCGTCTTCGCGCACTACCCCGAAGGCGGCGAGCAGCGGAAGGGCATCGCCGACGCGATGGCGCGGCCGTCGTTGTTCGACTCTTTCCTCGCGTACCTCAAGGCTTCTGGCTACCCGGTCGAGTGTGATCGAGACGTCACTCGACCGGTGGAGCCCTCCCCGGCCCTGCAGGCGATATTGCTGGACATGTACCGCGACGACGGCGGCCCGTCGGTCGTCGCCGAATGTCTGGTGGATCTCGATGAAGGGATGCAGGAGTGGCGCTACCGGCACGTGAAGATGGTCGAACGCACCATCGGCGACAAGACCGGGACAGGGGGCTCGTCCGGCGCGACTTACCTGCGTACCACGCTCTTCCAGCCGATGTTCCCGGATCTCTGGGCAGTACGGAGCCGATTGTGACCTCGCTCGACGACCTCCGCGCGGACTCGAACGCCCTGGCCGCGCACTACACGCGGTTCTCGGTGCGGGAACGCCTCCTGCTTTCCGGGCACTCGCACCAGGCCTGGCCCGACGTCGCCGAAGAAGGGCTCCTCGAGTCCTTCGCCGACGCCGCCCGGGACGTCGACCTGAAGTGGGAGCGGGCCTTCGCGAAGGCCGACGAGCTGCGCGCGGGCTTCCGCCTGCTGCTCGGCGACCCGCACGGCGAGTACGCGCTCGGCGCGAGCACCCACGACCTGGTGCTGCGGTTCCTGTCCGCGATGGAGCTGCCCCGAAGACCACGGCTGGTGACCACCGAAGGCGAGTTCCACACGTTGCGCCGTCAGCTCGCGCGCCTCGAAGAGGCGGGCGTCGAGGTCGTGCGCGTGCCGGTCGAACCGGTGACGACGCTGGCCGAGCGCGTCGCCGCCGAGGTCGACGACCACACGGCCGCGGTGCTCGTGTCGGCCGTGCTCTTCGAGACGTCCCGGCTGGTCCCGGGCCTCGCGCACCTCGCCGACGTCTGCCGCGACCGCTCGATCGAGCTGGTCGTCGACGCCTACCACGCGCTCGGCGTGGTGCCGTTCCCGCTGCACGACCTGGGCCTGACCAACGCCTGGGTGCTCGGCGGCGGGTACAAGTACCTGCAGCTGGGCGAGGGCAACTGCTTCCTCCGGCTGCCCGCGCACGCCCAGGAGCTGCGGCCGGTGATCACCGGCTGGTACGCCGAGTTCGGCGCGCTCGCCGACGAACGGCGGCCCGGCGGGGTCGCCTACGCCATGGGCGGGGACCGGTTCGCCGGCGCCACCTACGACCCGGCGAGCCACTACCGCGGCGCCCGCGTCCAGCGGTTCTTCGCCGAGCAGGGCCTCACGCCGGCGTTCCTGCGCGAGGTGTCGCAGCACCAGGTGGGCCTGCTCGCGGACGTCTTCGACAAGCTCGCGCTGCCCGAGGGCGTCGTCACCCGCGACCGCGAGACGCCGCTCGGCCTGCTCGGCGGCTTCCTCTCGCTGCGGTGCGCCGACGCCGGTGCGCTGCAGGCCGCGCTGGCCGCGCAGGGCGTCCGCACCGACAGCCGGGGGCCGTACCTGCGCTTCGGCCCGGCGCCGTACCTCTCCGACACACAGCTGGAGACGGCGATGGGCACGCTCGGCGCGGTGGTGCGCGGCTGAGATTACCGGTCCGTATCGCGGGACCTGTACTGGTCCGGCGAGCGGCGGCGATCTAGGTTGATGCCGGGAACCCGTGGGCGGACGACCTCCGCGTTCGGTCCCGTCAACCATCGAAGCGCGTCCCGGCCACGAACCGGACGCGGGAGACAAAGGAGTCACCACCGTGACCGAAGGAGTGTTCGCCCGGAGCTCCGGGCACGAACAGGTCGTGTACTGCCACGACGAAGCCAGTGGCCTGAAGGCCATCATCGGCATCTACTCCACGGCGCTCGGTCCCGCACTGGGCGGGACGCGCTTCCACCCCTACGCCACCGAAGCCGACGCGCTCGACGACGTGCTCGCGCTGTCGAAGGGCATGGCGTACAAGAACGCGCTGGCCGGGCTCGACCTCGGCGGCGGCAAGGCCGTCATCCTCGGCGACCCGAAGACGCTCAAGTCCGAAGCGCTGCTGCGCGCGTACGGGCGCTTCGTGCAGTCCCTGGGCGGCCGTTACATTACCGCTTGCGACGTGGGCACGTACGTGCACGACATGGACGTCGTGGCGCGCGAGTCCCGGTTCGTCACCGGCCGTTCGCCCGAAGACGGCGGCGCCGGCGACTCGTCCGTGCTGACCGCGTTCGGCGTCTTCCAGGGCATGCGGGCCTCGGCCGAGCACCTCTGGGGCAGCCCGGACCTGGCCGGCAAGCGTGTCGGCGTGGCCGGCGTCGGCAAGGTCGGGCACATCCTCGTCGGCCATCTGGTCGAGGCCGGGGCGCAGGTGACGATCACCGACGTCTACGCGCCCGCCATCGAGCGCACTCTCGCGCTGTACCCGGACGTCAAGGCCGTGTCCGATGTGGACACCCTGCTGCGCGCCGAGCTGGACGTCTTCGCGCCGTGCGCGTTGGGCGGCGTGCTGAACGACGACACCGTGCCGGTGCTGGGCGCGCGCATCGTCTGCGGCGCGGCCAACAACCAGCTCGCGCACGCGGGCGTCGACAAGCAGCTCGCCGACCGCGGCGTGCTGTACGCGCCGGACTACCTGGTCAACGCGGGCGGCGTGATCCAGGTCGACGACGAGCGCCACGGGTTCGACTTCGCGCGCGCCAAGCGCAAGACCACGGCGATCTTCGACACGACGAAGGCCGTGTTCGCGCTGGCCGACGCCGACGGCGTCCCCCCGGCGACGGCGGCCGACCGGCTCGCCGAGCGGCGGATGGCGGAGGTCGGCCGGCTGCGGTCCATCATGACCGTGTGAGTCTTTCTTCTCTGTTCGAGGCGGTGGGCGTGCGGGGTTTCCTGCACGTCCGCCGCCTCGGTTCCTCCGCTTGTGTGGGTGTGGACGCCGATGAGCCGGTCGTCCTGGCGTCGGTGGTGAAGGTGGCGCTGGCGTTCGAGTTCGCCCGCCAGGTCGAGGCGGGCCTGCTCGACCCGACGGACCGCGTCCGGGCCACGGCCGCGGACCGCCTGGGCGGCAGCGGCTCGGCCGGCTTCGCCGACGACGTTTCGTACAGCCTGCGGGACGCGGCGTTGCTGGCGTTGTCGGTGTCCGACAACACGGCCGCGGACCTGCTGTTCGACCGCGTCGGCGTGGAGAACGTCCGGTCACTGCTGGCCGAGCTGGGCCTGACCCGCACGACGATCATCGGCGCCCCACGCGACCTGCTGCGCACGATCATCGAGGACACGTCGGCGGGCGTTCCGCTGCGAGCCCTGGATCCCCTGCGTACCACGGCAAGCACCCCACGCGAGATGACCGGCCTGCTGTCGGCGATCTGGAGCGACGACGTCGCCGGCGCCCAGGTCCGCGAGTGGCTTTCGGCGCAGGTCAGCTGGCACCGCCTGACGGCGGGCTTCCCGGCCGACGTCGCGGTGGCGGCCAAGACGGGCACGATGCCGGGCATCCGCAACGAGATCGGCATCGCGACCTACCCGGACGGAGTGTCGTACGCGATCGCGGTGTTCACGGTAGGCGGAGCGGAAACGTTGCGCCGCCCGGACATTGACCGAGCCATCGGCGACGCAGCCCGGGCCGCGGTGGATCAGCTGCGCTCGTAGCTGTTGTCCACAGCCTCGTCGTGATGTGGACAACCAAGCCGCTCAGCGGCTTTCCGAGCGGTCTCGTCGGGGCCCGCCGATAGACTGGACAGGGGACGCCCCCCAGGGATGGGTGGGGGACTGCCGTCGTCAGCCGCGGTCGTAGAAGACGTCCCATGGCCGGGCGCCGCTCGGATCCGGGGGCACGATCCGTGAGACCCCGTCGTCCCGCAGCACCTCCGCCGCGATGTCCGCCAGCGTCGCCGCCTGCGGGTGCGGGCTCGACGACGGCCAGGCGAACGCCATCCGCGCGTCCAGTTGCTCCCGCAGCGGCCGCCACACCACACGCGGTTCCTTGCGCGCGGTCGGTTCGAACGCGACGCCGTGCCCGGCCAGGACCAGGCCCAGCGCGAACTCCGGGTTGCGTGCGTGCCGCACCGCCGCCGGGCGGAAGCCGTGCTCCCAGCACGTGCGCAGCAGTGCGTCGTAGCTGCCGGGCGCCGCCGCTCGTGGGGCGTGCACCAGGCCCTCGCCCGCCAGGTCGGCCAGCGCCAGCGACGAAGCGCGGGCCAGCGGCGAGTCGCGGGGGAGGAGCACGCCCAGGGGTGTGTCGATCGCGGGGCCGAGGTCGAGCCCGACGACGTCGACCGGCAGCTGCAGCAGCCCCGCGTCGAGTTCGCGGTCGGCCAGCAGCCGGGTCTGCTCGGCGGTGGTCAGCTCCTGCAGGTCGAGGCGGACGCCGGGGCACCGCTCGGCGAACGCCGTGAGGATCGTGGCCAGCACCCGGCCCGGCAGCTCCGGCGGCACGCCCGCGCGCAGGGCGTCCAGCTCGCCGCGCTCGGCCTTCGCGACCAGCGACGTCATCCGCTCCCAGCGCGCGAGGAGGTCCCGGGCCTCGGTCCGCAGCACCTCGCCGGCCTCGGTCAGCGTGACGCGGCGGCCGCGGTCGAACAGCTTCGCGCCCAGCTCGGCTTCGAGGCGTTTGATCCGCTGGCTCAACGGCGGCTGCGCGATGCCGAGCCGGTCCGCGGCGTGCCCGAAGTGCAGTTCCTCGGCGACGACGAGGAAGTACCGCAGCGAACGGAGGTGGTCCACGCTGCGATGATAGCTGTTTACATATCGATATGCCGACGGATCGATCTTGGACAGCGGCGCCGGACCCGTGATCGGGTGGCGGCCATGGACACAGGACTCAGCAGACGCGGGCTGTTCGGCGCGGGCGCGGCGGCGGCCACGATCCTCGCCGGGGTATCGACGGCTTCGGCCGCCACCAGGAGGACGTCGCGGATGACGTTGCGGTGGTGGGGGAACAACAGCTGGGAGATCCGCGTGCCGGGCTCGGCCGGCACGAAGACCATCCTCATCGACCCGTGGCTGACCCGGTTCAAGACCGGGACGTACACCCCGCAGGGCGCGGACCCGAAGACGCCGCTGTCGGTGAACGAGGCGCTGATCGACGCTTACCTCGACCGCGGCGAGTTGCGCGCGGACCACATCCTCGTCACCCACGGCCACTACGACCACCTCACCGACGTCCCCTACCTGGCCAAACGCACCGGCGCGACGGTCTTCGGCACCGAAACCCATTTGAGTCTCATGGCCGCCCTCGGCGCCCCGGAGGACCAGCTCGCGATCGCGCACGGCGGCGAGGACCTGACCTTCGACGGCTACTCGATCCGGATCTTCCGGTCCCTGCACTCGGCGACGGGCGACCGGGCGCGGGTGCCGTTCCCCGGCTCGCGCCCGTTGTCGCGGCGTGACAAGCCGAAGGTCATCGAGGACCTCTACGAGGGTGGCACGCTGGCCTACCAGGTGACGGGCGGCGGCGCGAGCGTCCTGGACTTCGGCGGCTCGAACTACGTCGAGTCCGAGCTGGCCGGCCTGCGCCCGGACGTCGTCCTGGTCCCGGCGGGCGGCGCGAAGGTGACGCAGTACGTACCCCGGCTGCTGCGCACCCTGGGCCACCCGCGCTACGTCGCCCCCACGCACTGGGACGACTTCGACCTCCCGCTGGGCCAGGCGAAGGACCCCAACGGCGGCCTGGAGATCCTGCGCGCGGCGGTGACGGCGGCGAGCCCGGGGAGCGCGTTCGTGGTGCTGGACCACCTGGGCTCGTTCACGCCGTGAGCTACTCCCCGAAGACGTGCCTGCGCAGGTACGGGCTGCGGAAGGCGCCCCGCGGGTCGAGCTCCCCGGCCAGCGCCCGGAACCGCGGCAGCTCCGGGTAGCGCTCGGCGGCCCACCCGTCGCCGTGGAAGACCTTCCCCCAGTGCGGCCGGGCGCCGAAGGGGGCCAGCCGCTCCTGGATCAGCGGCAGCAGCGCCGCGACCGCGTCCGGCTTCGGCTGCCAGGTGAAGTGGATGCCGACGCGGTCCCCGCCGTGGCACGGGCTCAGCCACAGGTCGTCGCCGGCGACCGTGCGGATCTCGGACACGTGCAGGGCCGTGGCCAGCTGCTCGCCGAGCGCGCGGATCTCCCTCAGCGCGGCGACGGCGTCCGCGCGGGGCACGAAGAACTCCGACTGCAGCTCTTCGCCGATGCTGGGCACGGAGTCCAGCCGGAAGTGCGGCAGCCGGTGGTGCCAGGGCCCCGGCACACCCCAGTCGGTGAAGTTCGCGCCCGGCGGCGAAGTCATCCGCGTCCCGCCGTGGAACTCGCTCAGCTCGGGCACGCTCGCGCCCGGGGCGACACGGCGTTTGAGCAGGACCAGGCCCGCGGTCTCGCCAACCCAAGGGGTGAACAGGCTCACGCTGTAGCCGGCGGCCTGCAGCTCGTCGAAGCCGTCGAGCACCGACGACCACGGGATCGCCACGAACCCGTCCTGCTGCACCGAGAACGACGGCGCGAGGTCGAGGGTCACCCGCGTGACGACGCCGAGCGCACCGAGGTTGACCACCAGGCCGGGGAAGATCTCCGGGTCTTGCGAGCGGGTGTAGCGGCGCAGCGTGCCGTCGGCGGTGACCAGCTCGAGGCCGGACACCGCCGCCGAGAGGTTGCGGACCCGCTCGCCGGATCCGTGGGTGGCGGTGGCGACGCTGCCGGCGACCGTGCAGTGCGGCAGCGACGCGAGGTTCTCCAGAGCGAACCCGGCTTCGTCGACGGCCTCGACGAGGTCGCCGTACCGGGTCGCCGCGCCGACGGTGACCGTGGCCGCGGCGGCGTCGACGACCGTGGGGACGTCGAGGCCGGCCAGGTCGACCAGGACACCACCGGGGAAGTCGGCGACGTCGTTGAAGGAGTGCCGGGTGCCCAGCGCCTTGACCTTCGGTGCGTCCGCCACCAGCTTCTGCAGCTCGTCGACACTCGACGGCCGGGCGATCCGGTCCGCGGCGAAGTGGTGGTTGCCCGCCCAGTTCTTCATCTCCGCACGGTATCCGGGGCGCGTGCGGGGCGGTGTCGCTCGGAGCGAAGACACGGGAAATCCCCGGAACACGCCGAAGGCCCCCACCGCGAGCGGTGGGGGCCTTCGGCGGCGAGATCTCAGCCGCTCTTGCGCCGGAACGTGCGCTTGTTCGCCGCCGGGCCGTGGGCGTGCTGGTTCTTGCCGCCACCGCTCTCGTTCGACGCACCGGAGCGCGCGTGCGCCTGCTTGCGCTCGAGCGCCTCGCGGAACTTGCGCTTGACGTCGTCCTCCTCCTCGCCGCTGGGCGAGGGATTCGGTTCACTCATGCTTACCTCCGGAACTGACGACGTGTGACCACTCCAGCCTGGCAGTGGCCGGAGCGAATGGCGAGTCGATTAGGTCACGCCGTCACCGTTTGGGCGTCGGTACTCCGCCGAACTGCACCGACTTGCGGGTCAGGGGACGGCCGCAATGGTCGCACAGGAGCATCGGCCGCAGCCGGTTGCCGCATTCGACGTGGTTCAGCGTGATGTCGGGCTCCTGGCCGGTGACCTCGAACCCGCGCGACCACTCGGCGATGAACGCCAGTGCGGGGAAGAACGCCAGGCCCTTCGCCGTCATCCGGTAGTCACGCGCGTCCGTGCGCGTGGCCGCCGTGCCCGTGCGCAGCACGCCGACCTCGACGAGCTTGCTCAGCCGGGCCGACAGCACGCTCGGCCCGATGCCCAGCTCGCGTTCGAACTCCGAGAAGTGCCGCGCGCCGAGCAGCGCCGACACCAGCAGCCCGGTCGACCAGCGGTCGCCGAGCAGTTCCATCGTGTCCGGGAAGAACATCAGCGGGTCGCCGGCCAGACCTTCGGCGTCCTTGCGGCGAAAGCGCTTGGACGCCGTCGCGGCGGCGACGCCGGTGCTGTCGAGGCGTTCGGCGCGGACGTCGCGCGCGTCCACGCGGCGGCCGCAGGCGCCGCACCCGAGGGGCGCTGATGTAGTCAGCTCGCAGTCGAGGTGGATCAGCGTCGGCAGCACCTCGCGGCGGCCGTCGACCCACTCGCGCTCCCAGGCCCAGATGGAGATCAGCAGCGGCCACAGCTCGAGGCCCCGCTCGGTGAGCCGGTACTCGTGCCGGGTCCGGCGGGCGTCCCGGTACGGCACGCGCGTGAGCAGGCCCGCTTCCACCATGTCGCGCAGGCGCCCGGAAAGCGCGGTCGGCGAGATGCCGAGGCGCAGGCGCAGCTCTTCGTACCGCCGGAAGCGCAGGAAGAGGCTCTGCAGGATCAGCAGCGTCCACTGGTCACCGACCAGTTCGAGTGCCCTGCGGAGCGGATCGCCCGCTGGGCGCACCCGCTGTGCAGTCGCTTCCGTCACGTGTTCCCCCTTGTTACATCGGCGCCCAGCGTACACCTGGCTACAGGAAAAGAAGCCTATTGACACCTGGCTACACAAATCATAGTCTCGTCTCCATCAGCCAGCGCGGTGAGCCCGAGAACCAGGGAGAAGCCCGATGACCAGCACCTCCGAACAGCCGCTGATGGTGGCCCGGACGGCGGACGGCGACGAGGCCAACCCCTACCTCCTGGGCGTCTACGCCCCGGTCGGCACCGAGATCGACGCCGAAGACCTGCAGGTCATCGGCGAGATCCCGAAGGACCTCAACGGCGTCTACCTGCGCAACGGCCCCAACCCGCGGTTCGCCCCGGAAGGCCGCTACCACTGGTTCGACGGCGACGGCATGATCCACGCCGTCCACCTGGAGAACGGCAAGGCCCGCTACCGCAACCGCTGGGTCCGCACCAAGGCCTTCGAGGCCGAGTCTGAAGCCGGCAAGGGCCTCTGGACCGGCGTCATGGAGAACCCGAAGGGCAACCCGTTCGGCAACGGCCACGGCCTGGGGCTGAAGGACAACGCCAACACCGACGTCGTCTTCCACCGCGGCCGCATCCTCGCCACCTGGTACCTGTGCGGCTCGCCGTACGGCGTCGACCCGCTCTCCCTGGAGACGCTGGGCGCCGAGGACTTCCTCGGCACACTGGTCGGCGACATGATGGCCCACCCCAAGGTGGACGAGGCCACCGGCGAGCTGTTCTGGTTCGACTACGGCCCGCGCCCGCCCTACCTGCGCTACGGCGTCATCAGCGCGGACGGCCAGGTCGTCAGGACCACCGAGATCGAGCTGCCCGGCCCGCGGCTGCCGCACGACATGGCCATCACCGAGCACTACGCGGTGCTGATGGACCTGCCGCTGGTCCAGGACATCCAGGCCGCGAAACAGGGCCGCCACAAGCTGCACTTCGACCGCTCGATGCCGAGCCGGTTCGGGGTCATGCCACGCTACGGGGAAGGTAGCCAGATCCGCTGGTTCGAAGCCAGCCCGTGCTACATCTACCACGTCGTCAACGCCTGGGAAGAGGGCGACGAAGTCGTCCTCGACGTCTGCCGCGTGAGCAAGCCGCAACCGCGGGCCGACGCGCACACGCCGCTGGCGAAGATGCTGTCCTACCTGCGGCTCGACGCCCAGCTGCACCGCTACCGCTTCGACCTGCGGACCGGCGCGTGCACGGAGACGCCGCTCGACGACGCCAACACCGAGTTCCCGACCGTCGACGCCCGGGGCGTCGGCGCGCGGAACCGGTACTCCTACACGGTGCACATCTCGCCCGAGTCGACGCTGAAGTTCGACGGGCTCGTGCGCTACGACAATCTTGCCGGCTCCAAGACCGAATACCGGTTCGGTCCCGGCCGGTGGGGCAGTGAGGCGCCCTTCGCACCCCGCGATGGCGCATCCGTCGACTCGGCGGACGGTTATCTGGTGACGTTCGTGCAGGACGAGCGGGATGGCCGCTCGGAACTGGACATCTTCGACGCCGCCGATCTCGCTGCCGGACCCGTGGCCAGGGTCCTGCTACCCCAGCGGGTGCCACTCGGATTCCACGCGACGTGGGTCCGGGCGGACCAGCTGGACAGCCTCCGCGCATGAGGTGCCATCGAGAGGGTCGTGCCCGGGATCTCCGGGCACGGGGATGGTGGGGTGCGGAGACGATCGACCGGCTCGTGAAGGAGCGGGTCAGTGCCGACCCGGAGGGTCTCGCGCTGGTCGATCCACCGAACACCACCGCACTGGTCGGACGCGACCCGGTGCGGTGGACCTGGAACCGGCTCGACGACCGTGTCGACGTCCTGGCCGCGTTCCTGCTCGCCAGAGGGGTGCGAGCAGGAGACGTCGTGGCCGTGCAGCTGCCGAACTGCTCGGCCCTGGTCCAGGCGTTCCTCGCGATCGTGCGGATCGGCGCGATCGTCACCCCGTTCCCGGTGTCCTACCGGGAACACGAGATGGGCCCGATGTGCCGGCGCACCGGGGCCGTCGGGGTGATCACCGCATCCAGATACGGCGAGCACGAGCTCGCCGGGGCGGCCCTTGGGCTGGGCGTTGCGGCGCCGTCGGTCCGGTTCGTCGTCGCCCGGGGGACGACGAACCGGCCGGCGCGCTGGCCTGGCCCGAAGAACCACTGTCCACGGCGGATAAGTCCGCTTTGGACGAACACCTGTCCACACTGGACATCGACGTCAACGACTGCGTGACGATCTGCTGGACGTCCGGCACGGAAGCCGAACCCAAGGCCGTCCCACGCTGTCACGGCGACTGGCTCGCCACCGCGGCCGGCTGCGCGCAGGCCGCCGGCCTCACGAGCGACGACGTCCTGCTGTCGCCGTTCCCGATGACGAACATGGCCGGCATCGGCGGGATGTTCCTGCCGTGGCTGCAGACCGGCGCGGTGTTCGTGCCGCACCACCCGTTCGACCTGCCCGTGTTCCTCGGCCAGCTCGCGGCCGAGCGCGTCACGTACACGCTCGCGCCGCCCGCGTTGCTGACCATGTTGCTGCACAACGAGAAGATCCTGTCCGGAGTGGACATCTCGGCGCTGCGGCAGATCGGCTCCGGCTCGGCGCCGCTCTCGCCGTGGCTGGTCCGCACCTGGGCGCAGCGGCACGGGATCGACATCATCAACTTCTTCGGCTCCAACGAGGGCACCGCGCTGCTGTCCGGCCCGATCGACCTGCCGGACCCGGACCAGCGCGCGAGCTTCTTCCCGAACTACGCCGCCGACGTCACCTGGTCGACCCCGGTCGCCGGCTGGACGTCGGTGCGGCTGCACGACCCGGTGAGCGGTGAGCACGTGACCGAACCCGGGCGGCCCGGCGTGCTGCACATCGCCGGGCCGACGGTGTTCGCCGGGTACCTGACGCGGCTGGGGGAGCCGCTCGACACGACGGCCTTCGACGACGACGGGCACTTCCGCACCGGTGACGTCTTCGAGATCGCCGGCGAGCGCGGCGAGTTCCTGCGCTACGTCGACCGCGCGAAGGACCTGGTCATCCGGGGCGGGATGAACATCTCGCCCGCCGAGGTCGAGGGCCTGCTGGCCGGGCACCCGGACGTCGCGGACGTCGGCGTCGTCGGCGTGCCCGACGCGGTGATGGGCGAACGCGTCTGCGCGGTCGTCGTGCCGGGGGAGCGCAAGCCGTCGCTCGAGGACCTGGTGGCCTACCTGCGCGAGCGGAAGGTCGCCGCGTTCAAGCTGCCGGAACGCCTGGAGTACGCGGCGGCCTTGCCCCGCAACCCGGTGGGGAAGATCCTGAAACGGCAGCTGCGGGAGAGTCTGGAGTGAAGTCATGACGGTGTTCGTGCTGGGCGGGGCGCAGACCGACTTCGCGCGCAACTTCGCGAAGGAGGGGCGCGGGATCTTCGAGATGTTCGCCGAGGTCGTGCCGGCGGCGCTCGCCGACGCCGGTGTATCGGCGGCGGACGTCGGCGTCGCGCACGTCGGCAACCTCGCCGCCGAGCTGTTCACCGGGCAGGCCCAGCTCGGCGGCCTGCTGGTGGCGGCCGTCCCGGAGCTGGACGGCGTGCCCAGCACCCGGCACGAAGCCGCGTGCGCGTCCGGCAGCACGGCGGTGCTCGCCGCCTGCGCCGACCTCGAGTCCGGGCGGTACGACCTCGCGCTCGTCGTCGGCGTCGAGCTGATGCGCAACACCGACGGGCAGCGCGCGGCCGAGTACCTCGGGTCCGCCGCGTGGGCCGGGCACGAAGCCGTCGCCGCGAAGTTCCCGTGGCCCGCGCTGTTCGCCGACGTCGCCACCGCCTACGACGCGCGCTACGGCCTCGACCCCGCGCACCTCGGGCAGTTCGCCGAGCACGCTTTCGCTTGCGCGGCAAGGAATCCGCTCGCGCAGGCCCGCGACTGGCAGTTCCCGGCCGGCGCGTTCGGCGCCGACGACGAGCTGAACCCGGTCATCGAAGGCAGCCTGCGCAAGCAGGACTGCGGCCGGATCACCGACGGCGCCGCGGCGGTCCTGCTGGCCTCGCCGGCGTTCGCCCAGCGCCTCGGCGGCGACTTCCCGCGCATCGCCGGGTTCGGCCACCGCACCGCGCACATCGGGCTGACCGAGAAGCTCGCGACGGGCGGCGAGTACCTGTTCCCGCAGCTGCGCGGCGCCGTCGTCGACGCCTACCGGCGCGCGGACGTGCCCGGGCCGGACGCGCTCGACGTCATCGAACTGCACGACTGCTTCACGATCACCGGGCTCGTCGCGCTGGAGCACCTCGGCGTCGCCCCGCCGGGTGACGGCGGGCGGTTCATCGCCGACGGCGGCCTCGACACGGCCGGGATCAACCCGAGCGGCGGCCTGCTCGGGCTCGGCCACCCGGTTGGCGCCACCGGCGTCCGCATGCTGCACGACGCCGCGCGCCAGGTGACCGGCACCGCGGGCGAGGCCCAGGTCGACGGCGCGCGGACGGCGTTGACGCTCAACGTCGGCGGGTCGTTCACCACGGTCGTCACGACCATCGTGACGCGATGACGGCGTCGGTGCTGCTGACCGTGCGGACGCCGCGCGGCAAGGCGTCCCCACGTGGCGGGCTGGCCTCGGTGCCGCCGTTGTCGCTGGTCACGTCGCTGTTGGACGCGCTGGTCGCGCGCGGCCTCGATCCCGCGGTGGTCGATCAGGTGATCCTGGGGTGCGCGTCGCAGACCGGCGAGCAGGGCGCGAACCTGGCGCGGACGGCGGTGCTGGCGGCGGACTGGCCGGTGTCGGTGGCCGGGATGACGGTCAACCGGTTCTGCTCGTCCGGTTTGGACGCCGTCGCGGTGGGCGCGGCGCTGATCCACGCGGGCGAGGCGGAAGTCGTGGTGGCGGGCGGGGTCGAGTCGGTTTCGCGCGTCCCGATGTTCACCGACGGCGGTCCACTGTGGACCGAAGAACGGTTCGGCGCGGGCAACATGGGCATCGCGGCCGACCTGGTGGCCGCAGACGAAGGCTTCACGCGCCCGGAACTGGACGCCTACGGTCTCCGGACGCAGCAGCTCGCCGCCGCGGCCTGGAAAGACGGCCGGTACGAGGAGTCGCTCGTCCCGGTCGCCGGGCTGGCGCACGACGAGCACGTCCGGCCGGCGACGTCCGCCGAAGCCCTGGCCGAGCTGCCGTCGTCGTTCGGCGGGCTGCACACGCGCGGGACGTCGCCCTCGCTGGCCGACGGCGCCGGGCTGGTGCTGCTGGCTTCGCCCGAGGCGGCTGCGCGGCTGGGGCTGGCGCCGCGGGCGAACGTCCTCGGCTCGGTGACCGCGGGCAGTGACCCGATCCGGATGCTGCTGTCGGGACAGCTGGCCGTGTCGCGGCTGCTGGACCGGCACGGCGTGCGTCCGTCCGAAGTGGACGTCGTCGAGTTCGCCGAGGCGTTCGCCGCGCTGTGCCTGAAGATCCGGCGTGATCTCGGTTTCGGCGACGACGTCTTCAACGTCAACGGCGGCACGATCGCGATGGGGCACGCGTTCGGTGCCACCGGCGCGATCCTGCTGGCCGGCTGCGTCGACGAGCTGACCCGCCGCGGCGGGCGTTACGGTGTCACGGCGGTCAGCGGCGCCGCGGGATCGGGGACGGCGGTACTCGTGGAGCGTGCGGCGTGAGGCTTTCGGTGTCGTTGGGGTTGTGGCAGGACCGGCCGCCGGAAGAGGCCCTGGAGACGGCGCGCGCGGCGGAGGCCGCCGGGTACCCGGAACTCTGGATCGGCGAGATGGCGACGTGGGACGCGTTCGCCCTGGGCACGGCGATCGGCGCGTCGACGTCGCTTTCCCTGACCTTCGGGCCGCTCGCGGTGACGGTCCGGGACCCGGCGACGATCGCGATGGGCGTCGCGTCGGTCGCGGCCCTGACCGGCCGCGAGACCGGCGTCGCACTCGGGACGTCCAGCGACGTCGTCGTCCGCGGCTGGCACGGCCGGTCCCGCGACCACGCGGCGACGGCCCTCGAAGAGTCCGCGGTGGCCGTCCGGCAGCTCCTCGCCGGCGCCAAGTCCGCTGTGGACGGCTCGGTCGTCGGCTCGCGGGGCTACCGGCTGCGGCTGCCCGCACCGAAGTCGCCGTTGACGATCGCGGCGTTCGGCCCGCGCGCGCTGGACGTCGCGGCCCGGCACGCCGACCGGATGGTGGTCAACCTGGTCAGCCCGGCGGCCGCGGCCGCCCTGGTGCAGGGCCTGCACGCGGCTGCGTCGCGGGCCGGGACCACGCCGCCGCCGGTGGCCGCGTGGGTCGTCGGGGCATTGGAGCCGTCGCCGGCCGCGATCGAGCAGCTGCGCCGGGGCGTCGTCGGCTACCTGGCGGCGCCGGGCTACGCGGACATGTTCCGCGCGGAGGGCTTCGGCGACCTAGTCGACTTCGCGCGCACCCGCCCGCACCCGCGTGAGCTGCTCGCGGCGGTCCCGGTGGAGGCCATCGCGGCGGTCGGCCTGCTCGGCTCCCGCGACGACATCGCGCGCAAGATCGCCGACTTCGCCGCGGCGGGTGTCGACGAGCTGGCGATCGTGCCCGCGACGAGCGACGAGGACCCCGGCGGGGCCCGGACTCTCGCCGCGTGTCGAATCGGCGTGAGCTCGTTCGACGTAGAGGTATGACAGAGCCGATCAAGACCAAGAACCTCGACCAGTACGGGTCCGCCGCGCTCGCGTGGAGCCGGGCCCGCGACATCCTCGTCGCCGACACCCCCATGGCCGACCTGACGTTCTTCGTGGGGACGGTGCGCCCCGACGGCCGGCCGCACTCCGCCGGCGTCGGCGCGGTGTGGGTCGACGACGCGCTGTACTTCAAGGCCGGCCCGGGCACCCGCCGGGCCCAGAACCTGGCGGCGAACCCGGCGTGCACCGTGTCGGTGCGGCTGCGCGGCATGGACCTCACCCTGGAGGGCGAGGCCGTCCAGGTTACGGACCCGGCCGTCGTGGAGCGGGTGGCGGCGGTCTACCGCGAGGGCGGCTGGCCGGCCACCGCGGAGGGTGCCGCCCTGACCGCGCCGTACAGCGCCCCGAGCGCCGGACCAGCACCCTGGCCCCTGTACCGCCTCTCCCTGCACCGCGCGATCGGCCTGGCCTCGGCCGAACCCCACGGCGCAACCCGCTGGGACTTCGCAACCTGACCAAGGCCCTCACCCCCAGCGCCCCCACCCGCCCCGCCCCCACGCCCGACCGCCTGGGTACGCAACCCGGCCCTCCAGGCACGCGAGTCGACCTCCTAATCACGCGTGTCGACGCTCCCGTCATAGCGCTCCGGCCTTCGCATCACGACCCGCGGGCGCCCGTTCGACGAATTCGAGAGCCCAGAAGGTCAACTCGCGTGATTGGAGAGTCGACACACGTACCTGGAAGGTCGGTTCGCGTACCTGGGGAGTCGGGTTGCGTGCCTAGAGGGTCGGTTCGTGTGTTTGGAGGGTCAGCTCGCGTGATCGGGAGGTCGACACGGCCCGGTGGGGAACGGGGACCAGCGCGGGCCGGCGCTCGGCCACGCCCCCCGGGCGGCGGGGTGCCGGGATCCGCACCGGTGTCAGGGCGAGCAAGGCCGAAAGCCGGCCGGCGGCGAGTGACGAGGCCAGGACGAGCGCGGCCAGCGCCGAGGCGGTGTCGAAGGTCAGCTCGCCGTAGTGGCCCAGTGCGAACCCGGCGTCGAGCGCCCAGGCGACCACCGACACCCCGGAAGCCGCCGCGAGGGTCGTCCGGTGGGCCGTCGCCAGCACCACCAGGCCCAGCGTGACCAGCGCGTACCACGGGCTCGGCCCGGCCAGGTGCGCCGCGATCACCGCCGCCACCGCGGCCACGCACCCGAACGGGAACCCGAAACCACCAGTCATGCCGCAAGTCCACCCGACCACGACAGCCGCAAGCGGGCTCAGGACGCGATCCCTACGCCCGCGCCCCCGGTTCTTGACGCGCTATTGACCCGTCACGCGCCCGATCGCGTCGGCGACCTCCGGCCAGACCGCGCGCGGCAGGTTGTGGCCCATGCCCGGGATGACCAGCAGTTCCGCGCCCGGGATCGCCGCCGCCGTCGCCTTGCCGCCGCTCACGTCGATCAGGGGGTCGGCGTCGCCGTGGACGACCAACGCCGGCAGCTCGACGGAGTGCAGCCCGGACGTGCGGTCGCCCGACGCCATCACCGCCGCGGCGTGGCGCAGCGTGCCCTCCGGGTGGCGGGCGCGGTCGAAGCGCATCGTGGCCTTGGCCAGCAGGAACGCGTCGTCGTCCGGGTAACCGGGGGAGCCGAGCCGCCGGTAGCCCTCGACGCTGTCGGCCAGCGCCTGCTCGCGCGTGGTGGCCGGCGGCCGCGTCAGCACCGCCAGCGCCCACGGCTCGGCCTGCCCGACCGCCGGATCGCCCGTGGTCGACATGATCGACGTGACGCTCAGCAGCCGGTCCGGGTGGTCGATCGCCAGCTGCTGCACGATCATCCCGCCCATCGACGCGCCCACGACGTGCGCTTTCGCGATGCCGAGCGCGTCGAACAGCCCGACGGCGTCGTCGGCCAGGTCGGCCAGCAGGTACGGCGCGCTCGACCGGTCGCCGGCGAAGAGCGCGCCCAGATCCGGCGGCGGCAGCTCGTCGAAGTACGTCGAGAGCCCGACGTCCCGGTTGTCGTAGCGCACCACGAAGAACCCGCGGCTCGCGAGCAGTTCGCAGAAACCGTCGTCCCAGGTGATCATCTGGGCCCCGAGGCCCATCACCAGGACCAGGGGCGGAGCGGCCGGATCGCCGAAGGTGCCGTACTCGAGTTCGAGACCGTTGGCCTGTGCGCGTGCCATGCCCCGATCTTGCCCCAGACTCGCGGCGCTGGCACCGGCCCGGTCCGTGCGGATACCGTATCGCCCCATGCCGACCTCATCCTCGGGCACCGGAGCACGTCCCCGGTCACGAGCCGCAGCGGGACTGCCGGCGATCACGGCCGAACGGGTCGTCAGCGCGGCCACTCAGCTGACCTCCGACGTCGGTCTCGACAACTGGACGCTGCGGCAGCTCGCCCGCGCCGTCGACGCCTACCCGGCGGTGATCTACCACCACGTCGGCGACCGGGACGCGGTGGTGAACGCCGTGGTCGACCGGGTCGTCGGGCTGCTGGAGCTGCCGGACCCGGACCTGCCGTGGCAGGTGTGGTTCACCGAGCTGCTCGCCGGGCTGCGCTCGGTGCTGCGGACCTACCCGGGCTGCGCGCGGCGCCTGGCGCTGTTCGGCCCGTCGGTCGACGCGGCCACCCGCAGCATCGACGCCGGGGTCGGGGTGCTGCTGACCGCCGGTTTCGGCAGCGAGAGCGCGCTCGCCTACAACCTGATGGTGATGACGGCCTGCCAGTTCGTCGCCATGGAGGACGACCGCGAGGGCGCGCTGGCGCTGCGGATCGAGAACACCGAGGCGTACGCGACCTATCGCGAGCGCTCCGACCTGCCCGGGATGGCCGAGCTGGGCTCGGCGATGCACGACCTGATGGGCGACCCAGACCTGGCGGCGAACTACTACGCGCAGCTCTACGACTACGCCGTCCAGCGGTGCCTCGACGGGCTCGCCCACCGCCTCGAAGAGCTGCGTGACCAGGGCTCCACCGGGTTGACAGCGACTTGACAGTGCTCCGGCGTACCGTGAGCGTGCGTCGGTGGTTCGTCCATCGACCCGAAGCTCCCGGCGCCCTCCTCCCCCTCGTGGCGCCGGGGGCTTCGGTCTGTCCCGGCGCCTAGGCGAGGTCGCCCTGACGCGGCGCCGGCGGCGCCTGCTGGATGGCCGGGAAGATCTCGCCGACCAGAGTGACCAGCGACTTCGACAGCAGCAGGTGCACCTGCTCCCGGGTCAGCGAACCGCGCACCAGCCACTCCCGCCCGGCCGACTTCACCATCCCGCCGAACGCGCGCACGAGCGCGTTCAGCTCGCGGCCGTGCTCGCTCTCGCTGGACAGGCCGACGGCTTCGAGCACGCGATCGGCCGACTCCCGGTCGGCCTCTTCGAGGATGCGCTCCACTTCGAGGTCCCGGCCGATGCCTTCGGGCGCGATCGCGGCCAGCCACATCCGCTCCTGGCTGGTGACCATGTCGAGGAACCAGTCGATCGCGACGTCGGCCCGCAGTTCGAGCGGGCCCTCGGGCAGGATCTCGATGGCCAGCCGCGGCACGGTCAGCGCGCGGCGGATGATTTCCAGATACAGCTCGCGTTTGGTGCCGAAGTAGTGGTTGATGAGCCCGCGCGCCACGCCCGCCGCGGCCGCGATGTCCGAAGTGGACACTTCCGAGTAGGGGCGGTCACCGAACAGCCGCGCCGCGCAAGCGAAGATCTGTTCCTTCCGTTCGTCCGGTTCCAGTCTTCGCCATCGCGGCGCCGGCTCGGTGTTCATGCGGCCTATCGTCGCATGGCCCGTTGCGCCAGGCAGTTCAATCTCCCGCGATGGCAGACGGGGTACCACGATCGGGGCACGGCTCAGTCCGGCAACGCGATGGGCGCGATGTCGGCGAATCCGTCACCCGGGCCGGGGTTCGCGGGATCCGTCTCGCCGCCCAGGTGGTGCAACACGCCCCACACCGCGTTGAGCGCCGTCTGCACCGCGCCCTCGGCCCAGCCGGCCGTCCACGAGACGTCGTCGCCCGCGAGGAACAGGCCTCGGTGGCGCGCCGGCAGCGAGTCCTGCACGAAGTGCGTGAAGAGCCGGTGCTGGTAGCGGTAGTGGCCGGGCAGGTTGGCCTTGAACGCGCCCATGAAGTGCGGTTCGGCCTCCCACGACACCGTCACCGGGTCGCCGATGATGTGCCGCCGGACGTCGACGCCCGGGTAGATCTCGCGCAGCGACTGCAGCATCACCTCGACGCGCTCGCCGACGGTCAGCGGCAGCCACTTCAGCGAGTCGTCGGCCCACGTGTAGGACAGGCAGATCACGGCGGGCGCGGCCGGGTCGTCGCCGAGCAGGTAGGTGCCGCGCGGCATCCGGTCGGTGAGCGTCATGCTCATCGTGTCGCGCCCGGTCACCGGGTCCGGGTCCAGCCAGAACGGCCGGTCCACCGGCACGAACACCTTCGACGACTCCATGTAGTGCGTGCGCTCGATCGCCGTCCAGTGGTCGATCGGGAACAGCGCTTCGTCGCATTCGATCTTCGACAGCAGCATCCAGCTCTGCGCGGTGAACACCGCGGCGGGGAACGTCCGGATGCTGCCGCGGGCGTCGGTCACCGTGATGTTGTTCGGCGCGGTGCGGTGCAGCCGCGTGACGCCGGGGTTCGGCCGGCCGCCGTGCAGCGTGCTCAGGCTCGTCCCGGCGGGCCAGAACGCCATTTCGGCGGGCGCGTGCTCCCACAGCCGTTGCGGCAGCTGCTGGCTGCCGCCGACGATGCTGCGGTGCTCGTCGTCGGCGCCGGTGTAGACCACGCGCAGGATTTCCAGGATGGAATTGGGGAAGTCCGTGTCCCAGCCACCGGTACCGAAGCCGACCTGGCCGAAGATCTCGCGGTTGCGGAAGGACGCGAACGCGGGCGAATCGCAGAGGAAGCCGTAGAACGTCTGGTTGTCCAGCTTCGGGACCAGCTCGTTCCACAGCCGTTTGATCGTCTTCGCGTCGCGGTCGCGGATCGCGGTCTGCATCTCGGCGAACGACGCGTGCTCGCCCAGCGTCCGGTCCCACGCGGCGGCGACCTCGGCGAACACCGCGGGCAGGTCGGCCGGCGTCCGCGCGTAGTGGCTCTCGCCCTTGAGGTCGACGACGGTGCTCGGCGTCTCCGGCGCGAGGGGGTTCGGGAACGGCGTCGTGGCCAGGCCGACCTTGTCGATGTAGTGGTAGAGCGCGGTCGACGCGGGCGGGAAGCGCATCGCGCCCATCTCCGCGACGACGTCGTCCGGGCAGCCCGGGAAGCGCACGCTGCGCAGCCGGCCGCCGATCTCGGCGATCTCGTAGACGACCGGGCGCAGGCCGAGCTTCATCAGCTCGTACGCCGTGACGATGCCGGAGAGGCCGCCGCCGATCACGGCGACCTCGGTGCCGTGCCGCTCGGGCGGCACCGAGCCCAGGCCCGCGGGGTGGGCGAGGTAGTCGTCGTAGGCGAACGGGAAGTCGGGGCCGAACATCGTGATCGGGCGGCCCGCCGGCTCGTCGTGGTGGATCGCGGTCGGGACAGCGGAGGTCATGCGGTGGTTCCTCGGTACAGTTCGGGCCGGCGGTCGGCCAGGTGGGTGTTCTCCAGCCGGGACGCCACGAGCGCGTCCCGGGTGACGTCGGCGTGGATGAGCGCGGGCCCGGCGCCGGCGCGGGCCAGCACTTCACCGGTCGGCGCGACCACGCAGGACCGGCCGCAGTAGGTCAGCTCCCGCTCGGTGTCGCACCGGTTGGCGTAGGCGACGAACAGCTGGCTTTCGTAGGCCCGCGCGGGCACCAGCGTGTCGGCGACCAGCTCGTACGGGCTCATCAGCGCGGTCGGCACGACCAGCAGCTCGGTGCCGGCCAGCGCGTGCGCCCGCACCATTTCCGGGAACTCGACGTCGTAGCAGATCAGCAGCCCGACGCGGACGCCGTCGAGGTCGGCCTGCACCACGGCTTCGGTGCCCGGGGCGAACCAGTCCTTGTCGATCTCGCCGAACAGGTGCGTCTTGCGGTAGTTCGCCAGCCGCCGTCCTGCGTTGTCGATCAGCTGGACGCTGTTGAAGACGTGCTCGCCGTCGGCCTCCGGGTAGCCGTACGCCAGCGCGGCGCCGGTTTCCCGGGCCAGCGCGGACATCCGGGCCGCGGTCGGCCCGTCGGCCGGCTCGGCGAGTTCGTGCGTGCGCGCGCCGATGTGGTAGCCGGTGGTGATCATCTCGGCCGCGACGACGAGGTCGGCGCCGGCCGCCGCGACGGCGCCGGGCAGCTCGGCGAACGGCCCCTGGTGGACGGCGACCCTCATGACAGCCGCGACTTCCGGATGCCGTAACCGAAGTAGATCACCAGGCCCAGCAGCATCCAGGCGCCGAAGACGACCCAGGTGGCGCCGTCGAGGCTGAACATCATGTACCCGCAGCACAGCACGCCGAGCAGCGGCGTGACCGGCGAGAACGGCACGCGGAACGTGCGCGGGGTGTCCGGCTGGCGCCGTCGCAGCAGGAGGACGGCGATGTTGACCAGGCCGAACGCGAAGAGCGTGCCGATGCTGGTGGCGTCGGCCAGCTTGCCCAGCGGGATGAACGCGGCGAGCACGGCCACGAAGCCGGAGACGACCAGCGTGTTGGTCCGCGGCGCGCCGGTCTTGGCGTCCACTGTGGACAGCGCCTTCGGGACGAGGCCGTCGCGGGACATCGCGAACAGGATGCGCGTCTGCCCGTAGAGGACGGTCAGCACGACGCTGGAGATCGCCACGATCGCGCCCACGGCCAGCAGCGCGGCCCAGAGCTTGTTGTCCGACACCGCCGAGAGCACGTGCGAGAGCGCGGCTTCCTGGCCGTCGAACTGCTGCCACGGCAGCGCGCCGACGGCGGCCACGGCGACCAGGCAGTACAGCACCGTGACGATGACGAGCGAGAGCAGGATCGCGCGCGGCAGGTCGCGCTGCGGGTTCTTCGCCTCCTCGCCGGCGGTCGACGCGGCGTCGAAACCGATGTAGGAGAAGAACAGCTTCGCGCCACCGGCGCTCATCCCGGCCAGCCCGAGCGGCAGGAACGGCGAGAAGTTCCTGGCCTGCACGGCGGTGAACGCGATCACGCAGAACAGCACCAGCGTCGCGATCTTGACGGCGACCATGATCGTGTTGGCCCGCGCGCTCTCCTTCGCCCCCGACAGCAGCAACACCATCGCGAGCAGCACGACGACGATGGCCGGCACGTTGACGATCCCGCCCGAGCCGGGCGGCTGGCTCAGCGCGTCCGGGATGGCGAACCCGAAGACCAGCCGCAGCAGTTCGTTGAGGTACTGGCCCCAGCCGACGGCGACCGACGCCACCGAGACGCCGTATTCGAGGATCAGGCACCAGCCGCAGACCCAGGCGACGAGCTCGCCGAGCGTGGCGTAGGCGTAGGAGTAGGACGAACCGGACAGCGGGATCATGCCGGCGAGCTCGGCGTAGGACAGGGCGGAGAACAGCGCGGTGATCCCGGCGAGCACGAACGACAGCACGACCGACGGCCCGGCCACCGGGACCGCTTCGCCGAGCACGACGAAGATCCCGCTGCCCAGCGTCGCGCCGATGCTCAGCGTGGTGAGCTGCCCGAGGCCGAGCGACCGCTTCAGCGTGCCATGATCACTTTCGGCGATCAGGTCGGCGACCGGTTTCCGCCGCACGGTCGCGGCTCGCAGAGTCATGCCGACGACCGTATCCGCCGTCGCGGAAGCGCAAAACAGGAGAACATTGCGCGTAAAGATGAATCACAGGTGATTCATTGCACAAGACGCTCGATCCGTGGCGAATCATTCCATCGGGATTCGGTGGTCACGGCGGGCTGGACGCGGGCAGGAGCAGGGTGAACGTCGGCGGGGCCGGCAGGCTCAGGCGCAGCCGGCCGCCCTCGGCTTCGGCGAGGCTGCGCGCCAGCCGCAGGCCGATGCCGTGGCCGCTCGGCGCGCTCGCGAACGGGTCGGTCTCGCCGAGGTCCGGGCCTTCGTCGGCGACGTCGATGGCCAGCGCGTCGCCGGCGTCGCGGGCCAGCACGGTGACCGTGCCGCGCCCGTGCGTCACGGCGTTGTCCAGCAGCACGCCGAGCACCTGCCGGACCGCGGCGGCGGCCGCGCGGGCCGGTGGCGGGTCGTCCCGGACGATCCGCAGCGTCCGCCCGTGCGGCGCGAGCAGCGCGTCCCCGGCTTGGCGGACCTCGTCGAGCAGGACGTCGAGCGCCAGCTCGGCCCGCGGCGCCCGCCGTTCCCGGCCCAGGGCCAGGAGGTCCTCGATGGTGCGTTCCAGCCGGTCGGCGGACGCGATCCCGGCGCGGATCGCCGCGTACGGGTCGCTCGCCGGCGTCTCCAGCGCGGCTTCGAGCTGCAGCCGCAACCCGGTCAACGGCGTCCGCAGCTGGTGGGACGCCTCCGCGGAGAACGCGCGCTCACGCTCCAGCGTCTCGCCGATGCGGGTCGCGGTGGCGTCGAGCGCCTCGCCGACCTGGTCGATCTCCGCGATCCCGGCCCGCGGTGCGCGGGCGGTGAAGTCGCCGTCGCCGAGCCGCTCGGCCGCGGCGGCCAGCTCCTCCAGCGGCCGGACCAGCCGGGACGTGGCCCGCCGGGCCATCAGCCAGCTGGCCCCGATCGCCACCACCGCGAGCGCGGCCATGGCGAGCCAGGTGAGCCCGACCCGCAGGTAGAGGTCGGACACCGGCAACGCGGCGCGGACGACGCCGATCGTGCGCGTCCCGTTGACCACCGGGACGGCCAGCACCACTTCGCCGTCCTGACGGCCGGTGACGACGTCCTCGGTGGCCTTCGCCGCCTGCAGCTCGATCGAGCCGCCGACGGCCGGCCCCTGCCCGGCGAGCAGCCGCCCGTCCGGCGCGTAGACGCCGACCGCGCCCTCGGCCTCGTCGCCCTCCAGCGGCGGCACGACCGGCGGCAGCCCGGCGTTCAGCTCGTGGGCGACGGCCAGCGCGGCGGCGTCGGCGGCGCGTTCCAGGTCCGACGTCGTGTCGTCGCGGTAGTACTGCATCACGGCCACGCCCAGCGGGAGCGCGAACAGGACGGTCGCGACCAGCGCGACCAGCACCGTCAAGGAGATGATCCGGCGGCGCACGGCTACCGCTGCGCCCCGGTCCGCGCGGGGTCCTCCAGGCGGTAGCCGTGCCCGCGCAGGGTGGCGATCAGCGGGACGGCCGCCCCGGCACCGGCGGCCGCGGCGAGCTTGCGGCGCACGGCCGCGATGTGCACGTCCAGCGTCTTCGTCGAGCCGTACCAGTGCGCGTCCCAGACCTCGGCCATCAGCGTCTCGCGGCTGACCGCGACGCCGGGCTGCTCGGCCAGCCGGGCCAGCAGGTCGAACTCCTTCGCGCGCAGCACCACCTCGTGCCCGTCGACGCTGGCGCGGCGCCCGGCGATGTCGACGGTGAGGCCGCCGACGGTCACCGGCGGGCGGGCCGTGGCGGGCGCGCCGCGGCGCAGGTGCGCCCGCACCCGGGCCAGCAGCTCGCCCAGCCGGATCGGCTTGGTGAGGTAGTCGTCGGCCCCGGCGTCCAGGCCGACGACGACGTCCATCTCCTCCTGCCGGGCCGTGAGGATGACCAGCACCGCCGCGGGCAGCGCGGCCCGCAGCCGGCGGCAGACCTCGACGCCGTCCAGGTCGGGCAGGCCGAGATCGAGCAGGACGAGGTCGACCTCGCCGCCGTCGGCGGCCTGCAACGCGGTGCGGCCGTCGCGCCGCCAGGACACCTGGTAACCGTGCAGTCGCAGAGTCGATTCGAGCACGCTGCCGATCGCGGCGTCGTCCTCCACCACCAGCAGGTTCGGCATGCCGGAAGCGTAACCGGACGGCCGCCGGACCACGTCAGGGCTGGTCGGGGCGGGTGCCGAAGCCGATCCGGGTGATCCGCCGCGCGGCCGCCGTCACCGACGCGCCGAACCCGGCGGCCCGCGGTCCGGTGAGCCGCGTGGTCGGCCCGGTGATCGCGAGCGCGGCGAGCACCCGCCCGTCGGCGTCGTGCACCGGCGCGGCGACGCTGGACGCCCCGGCCTCCGGTTCGCCGTGGCTGGTCTCGGCGCCCCCGGCCGCGCCCGCGTCGAGCACCAGGCCCGCCGCACCGCACGTCAGCGGCAGCTCGTCACCCACGCGGCCGACGTGCCGGATGCCCTGCGGGCCCTCCTGCTGGGCGACGCAGACGAGCACCGTCGTGCTGCGGACGTAGAGCCCGGCCGTCTCGCCGCACTCCAGCGCCAGTTCGCGCAAGACCTGGCGGACGGGTTCGGGCAGCTGCCACGCGGTGTTCGCCAGCGTGGCCCAGCGCAGCAGGCCCGGCCCGACGGTGACCCGGCCGTCCGGGCGCGTCCAGAGCAGGCCGCGCTGCTCGCAGGTGGCGACCAGGCGCAGCACGGTCGTCTTGGCCAGGCCGCTCGCCGCGGTGAGGTCCTTGACGGCCCAGGTGCGGTGGCGTTCGGTGAACAGCGCGAGCAGGTCGAAGGTGCGCAGCACACTCCGGACCGCGCCGTCGTCGCTCTGCTGGTCCGTCACCGAGCGACCCCCCGTCCGCCTGATGGGCTCGAGGCTACCGGCGGCCGGACGTCTCAGGCCACGTACCGCTCGAACGACGTGATGGTCTCGGCGAGCACCTCCGCGCCCGGCCGGGCCCACAGGTCGCCGTTGAACACCTCGACCTCGATCGGGCCGGTGTAGCCCGCGGCCTCGACGCGGGCCCGCAGGTGCCGGTGGTCGATCGGGCCGTCGCCCGGCAGCGCGCGGCCCAGCAGCGGGTCGGGCAGCGGCACGAGGACGTCGCAGACGTGGAACCCGGCGATCCGCCCGGCGGCCGCGGCGATCGACTCCTCGATCCGCGGGTCCCACCAGACGTGGAACTCGTCGACGATCACCCCGACCTGCTCGGCCGGGTGCTCGAGCGCGATGGCCAGCGCTTGGTCCACTGTGGACAGCACGGACCGGTCGGCGCACTGCATCGGGTGCAGCGGCTCCAGGCCCAGGCGCACCCCGCGTGCCCCGGCGTAGGGTGCCAGCTCGCCCACGGCGTCCGCGACGCGCTGCCGGGACGCTGTGAGGTCGTTGCCCGCGACACCGCCGACCACCAGCACCAGGACGCCGGCGCCCAGCGCGGCGGCTTCGTCGATCGCCTCCCGCGTCTGCGCCACACCGTCCACAGGGGACCCTTCAGGCGTCACGCCGGTGAAGAACCCGCCACGGCACAAGGAAGAGACGCGGATGCCGTGCTCCTTCAGCAGGCGAGCGGCCTCGTCGACGCCGGTCTCGGCGACCTTGTCACGCCACAGGCCGATCCAGCCGACGCCCGCTTCCGCGCACCCGGCGACGGCCTCGGGCAGCGACCAGGCCTTGGTGGTGATCTGGTTGAGGCTGAGCCGCTCGTCCATCACGCCACTCCGGCGGCCAGCAGCAGCGGCCGCATCCGGGCCACGGCCAGGTCGGGGTCGGCCAGCACGCCGGCGTCGTCGGCGAGGCGCAGCAGGGTGGCGAGGTGCGTGATGGTGCGCGCCGACTCCTGGCCGGCGATCATCCGGAAGTGGTCCTGGTGCCCGTTGAGGTAGGCGAGGAAGACGACGCCGGTCTTGTAGTGCCGGGTCGGCGCGCGGAAGATCTCGCGGGCCAGCGGCACGGTCGGGTCGAGCAGCGCGGCGAACCCGGCGCGGTCGCCGTCGTCGAGCCGGGCGAGCGCGGCCCCGGCGACCGGCGCGAGGGGATCGAAGATCCCGAGCAAGGCCTCGCTGTGCCCGTGTTCGTCGCCCGCGATGAGCTCGGGGTAGTGGAAGTCGTCGCCGGTGTAGCACCGCACACCGGCCGGCAGCGCCCGCCGGAACTCCGTCTCGGCGGCGGCGTCGAGCACGGACACCTTCACCCCCGCGACGGTGCCGGCGTGCTCGGCGCAGAGCGCGCCGAGTTCGCGGGCCGCGGCCCGGACGTCGTCGTGGCCCCAGTAGCCGGCCAGCGCCGGGTCGAACTGCTCGCCCAGCCAGTGCAGCAGCACCGGCCCGCCGGCCTCGGACAGCAGCTTGCCGTAGGCCGCGTGGTAGTCACCGGGCCCGGAAGCCGCCGCGGCGAGCGCCCGGCTGGCCATCACGACCGGCACCGCGCCGGCGCCACCGACCAGGTCGAGCTGCTCCCGCCAGGCGTCCACAATGGACGCGACGGTGGCCGGCCCCTCGGCCAGCTGATCGGTGCCGACGCCGGCGACCCAGGGCCGCCCGTTCGCGGCCGCGCCGGTCCGGGTGACCAGTTCGCGGGTGATCGCCCAGTCCAGGCCCATGCCGCGCTGCGCGGTGTCCATCGCGTCGGCGACGCCGAGCCCGCTGGCCCAGAGGTGCTCGCGAAAGGCCAGCGTCGCGTCCCAGTCCACGGCGTAGGGCTCATCGGCGAGCGCATCGGCCACAACGTGCGCGGCAGCGTAGGCGATTCGCGAGGTAGGAGGTGCCGACGGCGGCGCGGGCGGTCGCGGCCCGCCCGGCGACCACGTCGTGAGCTCGCCGCCGGGGGTGGGGAGCACGAGCACGGGAACCTCCGGAGGTGTCGTCAGAAAGCGCTTTCTCGCCGACTACGGTAGGGCCTGCGCGGAGGCGCGACAAGGCCTGTCCGGTGAGCGCACGGGGTGCGAGGAGGTTCTCGTGGCGCGAGTTCGGCGACTTGGCGGCCGGTTCGGTCGGCGCTTGGGGAGGGAGAGGTGGTTTCCTGCGGCGCGACTTCGGCGGTTTGGCGGGGCCGTTTGGTCTGGGCCTGGTGTGTGGTGCTTCTCGCGGAGTGATTCGCCCGGCTTGTCCGGTCAGAGTCGGGCGGCGGGCATTCACCGAGCGCGACTTCGCCGGCTTGTCCGGCTTGTTCGGTCTGGACCTGGGGGATGGGCGGTGCTTGTCGCGGCGCGATTCGGTGGCTCGGCCGGCCTGTTCGGCCTGGACTTGAGGATGGCGGTGCTCGTCGCGGCGCGATTCGGTGGCTCGGCTTGGCCGTCGGGGCAGTGCTTGGGGCGAGCGGTGCATTCGTGCGGCACGATTCGGCGGCCCTGCCGGTCGGCGCTCGGGCGTGCGTTCTCGCGCGGGGGTGATTCGCCGGCTCGCGCGGGTCGGCCGGTCACCGTTCGGGCGGGGTGTTGCTTTCTCCGAGCGCGTCTTCGCCGGCTTGTCCGGCCTGTTCGGCCGGCGCTTGGGGGCGCGGTGCTTTCTCGCGAAGTGAATGCGCGGGCTCGGCCGCCCCGTTCGGCCTGCGCTCGGCGGCGGTGCTTCTCGCGGCGTGAACTCGCCGGTCCGTTCGGTCGGCGCGGCGCAGCTCTCGCGCAGGCACAACCGGTCGGCGATTCGGCCGGCGTTCGGCGTGCGGTGCGTTCGCCTGGCACGACCCTGGCGGCCCGGCCGGAGCGTCGGGTCGGCACGGGGGAGCGTGCGGTCCTCTCGCGCAGCCGGCTCGTTGGTCGTTCGGCCGGCGCTGGGGGCGTGCGGTGCGTTCGCCCGGCGTGACTTCGGCGGCTTGGCCGGGGCGGTCGGGTCAGCGTTGGGGGCGGGCGGTGCTCTCGCGCAGTACTACTTCGCCCGCCAGGCGGATCGTCCTCGGGCGGCTGGCGCTGCCGCCCTTGATGGCCAGGTCCATTGCTCGCTCGCCCAGTTCCTCCAGTGGGAGCCGGACGGTGGTCAGGGCTGGGGCCAGGTCGCGGACTACCGGGATGTCGTCGAAGCCCGCCAGGGAGATGTCACCGGGGATGGACAGGCCCGCCTCGCGCAATGCTGTCATCGCGCCGATCGCCATCACGTCCGTGACGGCGAAGATGCAGGTGGGCAGCTTGCGCTTGCGGCCGGCCAGCAGCTGCTTGGTCGCCTCGTAACCGCCGTCGCGGGTGAATGCGCCCTCGACCACGTCGTCCTCGCGCAGGTCGATGCCGTGTGCGGCCAGGCCGTCGGTGAAGCCGGCCAGCCGGTCGATGACCGTGCTCAGGCGGCGCGGGCCGGCCAGTACGGCGAAGCGTTTGTGGCCGAGGCCGACCAGCGCGTTCGCCAGTTCGGCGGCGCCGCCCTTGTTGTCCGGCTGGACGGTGTCGATCTTGAGGCCGCGGTGGCGGCTGACCGCCGCCACCTGGCCGCCGCCCCGGCGGTAGGGCTCCAGCTCCGCGGCCATCGCGCGCTCCCACGCCCGGTCCTCGAACGCCGAGCCGATCAGCAGGATGGCCGCGGCCCGTTGTGCGCGCAGCGTCGAGACGTAGGCGACCTCGCGGTCCGGGTCGCGGAACGTGCCGGCCAGCATCACCAGCAGCCCGTTGTCCGTGGCCACCCGCATCACCCCGCCCGCGATGGCGGCGAAGTACGGGTCGCTGACGTCGTGGCAGATCACCCCGACCGTCCGGTGCGTGCCCCCGGCGAGGGCCTGCGCGTGGGCGTTCGGGGCGTAGGCCAGCTCGGCCGCCGCGGCCGAGACCCGCTCCCGCAGGTCGGCGCGGACGGACGCGGTGCCGTTGAGCACCCGCGACGCCGTCGCGAGCGAGACGTTCGCGCTGCGTGCGACGTCTTCGAGCGTCACGTGCGGCCGGGCCTTCATGGATCCTCCAAGATCGGTCTCGGGCGTGCGGCCCGCATACCCTGCTCGTCGGCCGGGCGGTGCCGGCGGCGTGCTGCCGGACCGGGGGCGACGGGAACGCAATCTACTGGGGAGGAGTGCGGGAACCGAGAGGGTAAGCCCGCTCCGGTTCGCCCAGGTGGTCCGGGTGGTGGTCACAGCCTCGACGCCGGCCGGAATTTACCCCGATCGAGTGACGCGGCTCCGGGGAAGATCGACGGTGGGCCGGGTGTTGCACACCAGGAGAACCACGACGTGGTGAGTTCGCCACGCCCCGAAGATCACGAGAGGACCACCGCATGCTGTTCGGTGACGAGCACGTCCGCCGCTACGAGGAGACCGACGGAGAGGTCGGGCACGAGTGGCGGGACGGCGTCCCGGCCCTGGTGCTGACCACCACCGGCCGCAAGACCGGCCAGGAGCGGAAGTTCGCCCTCATCTACCAGGAGGTGGAGGGCGACGCGGTGATCGTCGCCTCCAAGGGCGGCGCCCCGAACCACCCCGGCTGGTACTTCAACCTCCTCGAGCACCCCGAGGTCGGCGTGCAGGTGAAGGCCGACAAGTACCGGGCCCGCGCCCGCACGGCCTCCGGCGAGGAGCGCGCGAAGCTGTGGGACGCGCTCGCCGCCGTCTGGCCGGACTACAACGAGTACGCGAAGAAGACCGACCGCGAGATCCCCGTCGTGGTGCTCGAGCGGCTGTGATCTGCGCCGCGTTCCGGGCGTGACCGGGGCGATCCGGCCGGTCGTCGGCTACGAATTACGTCCATGACCGACCGCTGGACCGCCCTCGACCTCGAGGGTGAGCTGCTCACCCGACGCCAGATGATCGCCTACGGCCGGCGCTTCGCCCGCGCCGGCCGGGGCGCCTGGTACAGCTTCGCGATCGAGGTGGTCTGGCAGTTCCTCGTCCAGACCACCCGGTTCCGGGTGCGGGGCTCGGGGAACATCCCGAAGACCGGCGGGGTGCTGGTGGCCTCCAACCACCTGTCGTTCGCCGACCCGACCACGCTGACCGCGTTCTGCCTCGCCGCCGGCCGCGTGCCGCGGTACCTGGCCAAAGCCTCCCTGTGGAACCTCCCGGTGGTCCGTTCGGTGATGCGTTCCGGGCGCCACATCCCGGTCTACCGCGGCGCCGCGACGGCGTCCGAGGCCTTCCGCGACGCGGTCGCGTCCGTGAAGGCCGGCGAGTGCGTCGCGATCTTCCCGGAGGCGACGTTCTCGAAGGACCCCGCCGGCTGGCCGATGCGCGGCAAGACCGGCGTCGCCCGGATCGCCCTGGAGACCGGCGCGCCGGTGATCCCGGTGGCCAACTGGGGGACGCACCGCCTGCTACCGGCCACCGCGTGGTTCCCCCGCGGCCTGCCGCGCAAGACCGTCGAGCTGGTCGCCGGGCCGCCGGTCGACCTGTCCGACCTCGCCGGCCGCGAGCTGACCCGCGCGGTGCTCGAGGAGGCGACGGCCCGCATCATGGCGGCGGTGACGGACCTGCTCGCGACGCTGCGCGGCGAGCGCCCGCCGGTCGCCGCCTGAGGCCCGGGTCACCCCGCCGGGCGGGGCGCCGAAGGGTAGTTTCGGAAGCATGAGTGCACAACACTTCGATGTCGTCGTGCTGGGAGCCGGGGTAGGTGGCTACGTCGCGGCGATCCGGGCGTCCCAGCTGGGGCTGAGCGCCGCCGTGGTCGAGGAGAAGTACTGGGGTGGGGTCTGCCTGAACGTCGGGTGCATCCCGTCGAAGGCGTTGCTGCGCAACGCCGAACTGGCGCACGTGGTGACGCAGGAGGCGAAGGCGTTCGGCATCTCGTCCGACAGCCCGATCCGCGTCGACTACACGGCCGCCTACGAGCGGAGCCGCAAGGTCGCGGACGGGCGCGTCAAGGGCGTGCACTTCCTGATGAAGAAGAACAAGATCACCGAGTTCGACGGGCACGGCACGTTCGTCGACGACCACACCCTCGAGGTGAACGGCTCGCAGGTGAGTTTCGACCACTGCGTCATCGCGACGGGTGCGACGACGAAGCTGCTGCCGGGCACCTCGCGCAGCTCGCGGGTCGTGACGTACGAAGAGCAGATCCTCTCCAGCGAGCTGCCGTCGAGCATCATCATCGCCGGGGCCGGCGCGATCGGCGTCGAGTTCGCCTACGTGCTGCACAACTACGGGGTCGACGTCACGATCGTCGAGTTCCTCGACCGGATGGTCCCGCTGGAGGACGCCGAGGTGTCGGCGGAGCTGGCCAAGCGGTACCGCAAGCTCGGCATCAAGGTGCTGACCTCGACCCGGGTCGAGTCGATCGACGAGTCGGACGCGTCGGTGCACGTGACGGTGTCGTCGGAGAAGGACGGCAAGCAGGTCCTCGAAGCGGACAAGGTGCTGCAGGCGATCGGCTTCCAGCCGCGGGTCGAGGGTTACGGCCTGGACAAGACGGGCGTCGCCCTGACCGACCGCGGCGCCATCGCCATCGACGGCCGAGGGCGCACGAACGTCGACCACATCTTCGCGATCGGCGACGTGACGGCGAAGCTGATGCTGGCGCACGCGTCCGAGTCGATGGGCGTGGTGGCGGCGGAGACGATCGCGGGCGCCGAGACGATGGAGCTCGACTTCCCGATGATCCCGCGCGCGACGTACTGCCAGCCGCAGATCGCGAGCTTCGGGTGGACCGAAGAGCAGGCGCGCGAAAAGGGCTACGACGTCAAGGTGGCGAAGTTTCCCTTCACCGCGAACGGCAAGGCGCAGGGCCTCGGTGACGCGGGTGGGTTCGTCAAGCTGATCAGCGACGCGAAGTACGGCGAGCTGATCGGCGGTCACCTCATCGGGCCGGACGTCACGGAGCTGCTGCCGGAGCTGACGCTGGCGCAGCAGTGGGACCTGACGGTGCACGAGGTTTCGCGCAACGTGCACGCGCACCCGACGCTGGGTGAAGCGGTGAAGGAAGCCTTGCACGGCCTCGCGGGGCACATGATCAACATGTAGGTCGCCGCCCGCCCTGGCCCGCGGTCGCGGGTCGGGGCGGGCGGGGGTCTCGGTGGTCCGGGTCTGAGCCATGTCTGCACGCTACGAACGGGCACCGACAGTTTCGGCGGGGGCGTGGGGTGGTGGACCTCGATCGGTCCCGGAAACTGTTGCGGCGCAACGAGATACTCGATCGGGTGAAAGGTCTCGGACGGCCGGGCCGGCATCTCGCCGGCGGGTGTTCGACGCAGACCGCGTGAACGTCTTGACCTCCAGGTAGCTCGAAGTATCAAGCTGAGGGCCGACAACCTGGAGGGAATCATGAAAGCCGCAGCCTTCACCGAGTTCGGTGGGCCCGAGGTGCTGAGGGTCCTCGATCTGCCCGAGCCGCACGCGGGGCCCGGGCAGGTCAGGGTGCGTGTGAAAGCCGCCGGTGTGCAGCCCTACGACGCCGCCGTGCGGGCCGGGTGGGAGCCGCCGGGTCTCGAGCTCACCTGGCCGCGGGTGCCCGGGAACGAGTTCGCCGGGGTGGTCGACGAAAGCCGGTCCGACATGGCGGTGGGCACCGAGGTGCTCGGGTTCACCGCGGTCCGGGCCGCCGCCGAGTTCATCGTCGTGCCCGCCTCCGACGTCACGCCGAAACCGCCGGAGATGCCGTGGGAGGTGGCCGGCGGGTTCACCGCGGGGACGCAGACCGCGTCGATCGCCTTGGAAGTGTTGCAGGTCAAGGAAGGCGAGACGCTGCTCGTGCACGGCGCCGCCGGGGCCGTCGGGACCGCGGCCGTGCAGCTCGCGCGGCTCAAGGGTGCCACGGTGGTCGGGACGGCGAGTGCGGCCAACCAGAACTACGTCCGCGAGCTGGGTGCGACCGCCGTCGTCTACGGCGACGGGCTCAAGGCACGGGTCGAGGCCGCCGCGCCGCAGGGGGTCGACGTCGTGCTCGACGGGGCCGGTGGGCCCGCGCTCGAGGTGTCCCTCGAACTGGTGAAGCGGCGCGACCGGATCCTGACGCTCGTCGAGCACGGGAAGGCTGCCGGGCTCGGCGTGCTCGTCTCGAAGTCCGGACGGTCTGCCGCGCGTCTCGCCGAGCTGGCCGCGCTGTACGCGAAGGGTGACTTGCGCTTCCTCGTGCGCCGCGCTTACCCGTTCTCCGAGGCCGCCGCGGCCCACCGGGAAATCGAGACCGGGCACGGCCGGGGAAAAATCGTTCTCACGTTTCCTTGATCGTTCCACGATGTGGACGGCTGGACGTTCCCGACTTTGGTCGCTGGACCGGTGATCGGTCACTCCTTAGATTCTCCCCATTACACCCGGTCGGGTGTCATTCGGTCGAGTGGCCGAGTACCACAGGGAGAAATCGATGGTGAGATTCAGCCGGGTCGCCGCGCACGCGGTTCCGCTGACGGTCGGCGCCTTGCTGTTGTCGACGGGGGTCGCCGTGGCCCAGCCGTCCACGGTGGACGCCGCGACCGCGCGCACCGAGGCGGGCATCAGCGCGCTGCAGAGCATCAAGAAGAGCCTGACCCCGGCCGAGCGCAAGCAATCGAGCCAACTGGTCGTCGAGAAGCGGTTGCGCGCCGACCACTCCCTGGCCGCGAAGCTGCCGGAATACCGCTCCGGCGTCGGCGTGAGCGGTGCCGGCACCGTCTCGGTCGACATCGCCACCCGCGACCAGGCCGTCGCGAACGCCGTCAAGGCGGCGGGCGGCACCGTCCGCTACGCCGCGCCGGACGCCGTCCGCGCCGAGTTGCCGCTGTCCGTTTTGGACGCGATCGCCGGCCGCGCCGACGTCACCGAGGTCAAGCCCGCCGCCCAGGCCACGACCTGGAGCGAACCGGGCAACCGCGACCTGCGCCAGGCGCTCGCCGCGCAGGCCGCCGCCGCGACGCAGGTGTCCGAAGGGGACAAAGCGCACGGCACCGACACCGCGCGCACCACCTACGGCGTCAGCGGCTCCGGTGTGAAGGTCTGCGTGCTCTCCGACGGCGTCGACTCGCTGGCGAAGTCGCAGACGGCCGGCGAGCTGCCGACCGTCGACGTCCTGTCCGGCCAGAAGGGCAGCGGCGACGAGGGCACCGCGATGCTCGAGATCGTCCACGACCTCGCGCCCAACGCCACGCTCGGCTTCGCGACGGCGTTCACCAGCGAAGCGAGCTTCGCCGCGAACATCCGCGCGCTGCGCACCACGAGCCACTGCCAGATCATCGTCGACGACGTCTCCTACTTCGACGAGTCGCCGTTCCAGGACACCCAGGTCGCGCAGGCCGTCAACGACGTCACCGCGGCCGGCGTCCTCTACTTCTCCTCGGCCGGCAACTCGGGCAACGCGACCGACGGCACCAGCGGCTACTACGAGGGCGACTTCCGCGCGTCCTCGACGAAGATCAGCGGCGTCACCGGCACCCCGCACGACTTCGACCCCAGCGCCACCACGCAGAACTTCGACGCCCTTTCGGCGGGCTCGCTCGGCAAGCCGGTGACGCTGTTCTGGTCCGACCCGTGGGGTCGCTCCGCCAACGACTACGACCTGTTCATCCTGAACTCCGCGGGCAGCGTCGTGGCCTCCAGCGAGAACGGCCAGTCCGGCTCGCAGAACCCGTACGAGATCGCGAACGTCCCGGCCACCGGCTCCGGCTACAAGGTCGCCGTGGTCAAGTACAGCGGCGCCGACCGCTTCATCGCGCTCAACGTGATCCGCGGCCGGTTCGTCGCTTCGGGCTCGCTCAAGGCGTTCAGCACCAACGGCGTCACGAACGGCCACTCTGCCGCGGCGAGCGCGTTCAGCGTGGCGGCGGCCCCGGCGGCGGGCGCGTTCACCCGGCCGCTGGAGACCGGTGACCCGGCCAACCCGGCCGGCCCCTACCCCGGCGTGTTCACCGCGTCGAGCAAGTGGGAACGGTTCTCCTCCGACGGCAAGCGGCACCTGTTCTACAACGCCGACGGCACCGCGATCACCGCGGGCAACGTGTCCTCGACCGGCGGCACGACGCGCAACAAGCCGGACATCACGGCGGCCGACGGCGTCTCGACCTCGGTGACGGGCTTCCAGCCGTTCTTCGGGACGTCGGCGGCGGCCCCGCACGCGGCGGCCATCGCGGCGCTGCTGCTGTCGGGCAAGCCGACGGCGACCCCGGCGCAGATCCGCAGCGCGCTGGTGTCGAGCGCGATCGACCTGGGCACCCCCGGGTTCGACACGGTGACCGGCAACGGCCTGATCATGACGGGCCCGGCGCTCGCCGCGCTCGGGGTCCAGCCGAAGTAGTTCCTCCTTCGCGAAAGGGCCCGGCACTCGCCGGGCCCTTTCGTTTAGGGTCGGCGGCATGGTGAAGACGGCGGTGGTGACCGGGGCCGGATCGGGCATCGGGCGGGCGGTGGCGCGAGCGCTGCTCGACGAGGGCTTCGAGGTCGCGCTCGCCGGGCGGCGGGCCGACGCGCTGGCCGAGACCGCGGAAGGGCGCGAAACCGCGCTCGTCGTGCCCACCGACGTCGCCGACGAGGACTCCGTCAAAGCCCTCTTCGACGCCGTTCGCGACCGCTGGGGACGGCTCGACCTGCTGGTCAACAACGCCGGGATCGGCGCCGCGGGTACCGTCGCCGACCTGTCCGTCGCGGACTGGAAGCGCACCGTCGACGTCAACCTCACCGGGATGTTCCTCTGCGCTCAGCAGGCCGTGCTGCTGATGAAGGAGCAGGACCCGCGCGGCGGCCGGATCGTCAACAACGGCTCGATCTCCGCGCACGTGCCGCGGCCCGCGAGCGTCGCCTACACCGCGACGAAGCACGCCGTCACCGGCCTGACCCGGTCCATCTCGCTCGACGGCCGGGCCTGGAACGTCGCCTGCGGGCAGATCGACATCGGCAACGCGGCCACCGAGATGACCGAGCGGATGGCCGCCGGCATCCCGCAGCCCGACGGCCGGATCGTCGCGGAGCCGACGTTCGACGTCCGGCACGTCGCCGACGCGGTCGTCTACATGGCGGGGCTGCCGCTCGACACGAACGTCCAGTTCCTGACGATCACCGCGACGACCATGCCGTTCATCGGCCGCGGTTAGGGGATCACCCGGGCTTTGCGGAACTCGTCGAAGAGCCGGTAGAACATCTGCTCCGTCTCGACGTAGGTGGGGAAGCCCGCGCGGCGCGCCTTCGACGTGTCGGCGAACACGTCGTAGTCCCAGCCGAACACGAAGTCGCCGAACGCCCAGGAGGCCGAGACGTCCGCGTAGGACGCCGTGAGGCCGTGCTTCGCCGCCATCGACGTCCACAACGGACCCTTGTCGGCCATCACGTCGGACAGCGACATCCGCAGCGGGGGCGCGACGTCGAGGTCGAAGTACGCGGCCAGTTTCGGCCAGAGCTCGCGCCAGCGGAACAGGTCGCCGTTCGCGATGTTGAACGCGCCGCGCTGCCCGGTCGCCCAGACCGTCGCGCCGGCCAGGAGGTCCGCGTCCGTCATCTCCAGGAGGCTGTCGTACGCGCCGGGCTTGCCCGGGAACCGCAGCGGCAGGCCGAGTTCCTTCGAGATCGACGCGTAGACCGCGATCACCAGCGCGAGGTTCATCGGGTTGCCCAGCGCGGTGCCGCCGACCACCGACGGCCGGATCGCCGACCACGCGCCTCCTCGACGTTCCAGGAAACTCTGCTGGTCGACGTTGAACTCCGGCGGCATGTGCCCGGCGTCCGTCTCGCGCGCCGGTGTCTTGAACGGGCCGAGGTGCGCGCCGTAGACCTTGTAGCCCTGCATCAGGCTCACGTGCTCGAGGGCGGCCGTCGCCAGGGCGTCGACGAGGTTGGTCAGCATCGCCACGTTCGGCGCGACCAGCTCGGCCCACGTCGGCTTGTCCTGGTAGGCGGCGTAGAACAGATGGGTCGTGCTGGTCAGCTCGCCGACCTTCGCCCGGGTGTCGGCCGGGTCGAGCAGGTCGACGGCGACGTTCCCGGGGCCGCCGCGTCGCGACAGGCCGACGACGTCCCAGCCGCCGGCCGCCCGCAGGTGCTCGACGAGGTTCTTGCCGATGATGCCGTTCGCTCCGGCCACGAGGGCTGTCTTGCGTTCCATGAGACCAGCCTGCGCACGCTCGCGGGATAAGTCCAAGGCTTAGTTTTCAGCTCAGCGATAAGCTGTGGTCATGGCAAGTCTCCGGCAGCTCGAATACCTGGTCACGGTGGTCGACACCGGGTCGTTCACGCGCGCGGCGGAGCAGCTGCACGTGACGCAGCCCGCGTTGTCGCACCAGATGCGGGCCCTGGAGCAAGGCCTCGGCGGGCCACTGCTCGAACGGCTGCCGCGTGCCGTCCGGCTGACGCCGATGGGCCGGGCGATGCTGCCGCACGCGCGGGCGGCGCTGGCCGACGCCGAACGAGCCCGCTGCGCCGCGCGGCTCGCGTCCGGCACGACGGCGGGAGAACTGCAGGTCGCGACGGTGTACTCGGTGAGCCTCGGCGTGCTGCCGCCCGCGTTGCGCGTGTGGCGGCGCGACCGGCCCGACGTCGACGTCCGGCTGATCGAGTTCCGGCACGCCGACGAGCTGCGGGACGCGATGGCCGCGGGCGAGGCCGACGTCGCGCTGGGGCCGGTCCCGTCGGCGTGGCCGGGGCCGGTGCGGCCGCTGGGGGTCGAGGAGTTCGTCGTCGTGCTGCCCACCGACGGTGCTGCGGAGGACGACCCGGCCGGGGTGGTCGACCTGGCCACGCTCGCCGGCTGCGCGTGGGTGCACTACGCGCCGGGCAACGGCCTGGCCGAGCTGGTCGACGCCGCCTGCGCGGCGGCGGGGTTCCGCCCGCGCGCGGCGGTCCGCACCGAGCAGACGGCGGCCGCCCCGATCCTCGCGGCGGCGGGCCTCGGCCCCGCGCTGGTCCCGGCGAACGTCCTCCCGGCGCGGTTCGACGGCCGGGTGCTGCGGCCGTCGGTGCCGGTGCGGCGGACGCTTGCCGCGTACACCCGGGCGGCGCCGGATCCGCTGACGGCGGCGTTCATCGAGACTCTGGTCGCGCACGCGACGGTTTAGCCGAGCCGGTCGTGCCACGGGTGTGCGGTCCCGAGCGCGTCCGCGAGCCAGCGGCGCCGGGTGCCGTTCATGACGGGCAGGACGGCGGTGAAGTCTTGTTCGTCCTTGGGGCGGGGCCGTTCGGACTTGTAGAACAGCTGCACTTCCGGCGCTAGGTAAGGGATCCCTGCCGCCGAGTGCCTACCCAGGTCGGCGAGCGCGCGGCGCACGGTGGGGTTCCGGCGGGAGACCCAGTCGTCGCCGTCGGACTCGTCGAGCATGACCTGGATCCGCCACGGCTGCGCCGGTCCGGGGCGGCACCAGATGTCGTGGACCGTGGGCGGCAGGGTCTCGCCGGGCAGCCACGGACGCAGGGTGCCGGGTGGGTCCGCTGCCCAGCACTCCCACGCCGGCAGTGCCTCCTGGACTGCCGCCTGGTCGCGCCGGAACAGGAGGACGTCGATGTCGTCGTGCGTGCGGAAGGCGTGGCCCACCGCGAGTTCGATCGCGTAGCCGCCCGCTATCCACCACGGGGCTCGGATCCGCGAGAACAGGGTGACCACTTCGGACAGTGGTGCCGGGTCCCAGGTCATGACGTCGTGATCGCGGCCAGTGCCGGGCCGGTGAACGGGGCCGTCGTGATGTTGTGGATGCGGTCGCCCCAGACGGCGTGGCCGTGGCCCGACCACAGTGGGGCCACCGGCAGGTCGCGCAGCAGCTGGTTCTCCGCGAGCCGGTACAGCTGGCCCGCCTCGTCGGCCGTGGCCGCGGCGTCGGCGAGGGTGAGGTTCTGGTGGAACACCTCGTCCGTGTAGCCCGACGCCTCGGCCAGGGCCGACAGCAGCTCGTACGGGCTCGGTGTCGCCAGCTTGACGTCCAGTGTGGACGGTCCGTCGAGCGGGCCCGCGGGGCGAGCCTGCGCCGTCACCGAGACGTCCAGCGCCTTGTGCAGGCCGACCACCAGGGTGCGCGTCCACCCTTCGGCGCCTGGTCCGAAGTAGACGGTCGCGCCGCCCGGGAAGGCCGTCTGCTTCAGCAGTGCCTTGCCGGCCGCCGCGTCGAAGCTGCACGGGCGGCACGTGCCCGTGCGCTCGCCCGGCGCGTCCGCCGGGGGCAGCAGGGCCTTGGCCGGGTCGACCTGGTGGGCCAGCGGACCGGACTCCAGGGCCGCGCGGTCGACGCCCAGTGCGAAGCCGTGGCGGACCGTCGCGTCGGTGAACTTCGGGTCGGTCACCGGGAACGCGAGGTAGCCGGCCTGCGGCAGCGCCCACGTCGCGTGCCGGTCGCCGAACTCGTGCATGGCGTCGTGCTTCTCGCCGGGGACCTCGGTCGCCAGGTCGAGGGTGCCCGCCTTGACCGCGTCGTACTGGGCGGCCGGCTCGCCGACGCGCAGCTCGATCGTCGCGGCGCCGCCTTCGCCGACGCGCTTCAGCGTCCCGCCGGAGCCGGGCTTCCACGGCCCGTCTAGCCGGTACGGGCCGTTGCCGACCGGCGCCTTCGCGAAGCCGTTCCAGTCATGGGAGGCGAGCACCGACGCGGGCAGCGGCACCAGGCCCGGCGCCGACAGCAGCACCGGGACCTGACCGGACGGGCGGTCGAGCGTCAGGGTGAGGACGAGTCCCGACGCCTTGATCTCCTGAGCGCGCAACAGCTTCGTGAGCACCGGCGAGGCCACCCAGTGTTCGGCGGCGATCGCCCGCCAGGTGTCCACGTAGGACTGCGCGGTGACCGGGGTGCCGTCGTGGAACGTCGCGGGCCGCAGCCGCACCGTCCAGTGCACCCGGTCGGTGCTCTCGATCGACTCGGCCGCGCGCGGCGTCACCTTCCCGGTCGCCGCGTCGTAGTCGGCGAGCGGGGTCCACAGCGCGGCGGTCACCAGCCGGCCCGCCTGGTCGGAGAGGTCGGCCGGCAGCAGCGTCGCGGGTTCCCGGAGGCCGACGGACAGGACGCCGGGGGCCGGGGCGGGGTCGGAGCACCCCGTGACGGCGAGGGCCAGGACGGCCAGCAAGGCGAGCAAGCGCATGGGCCAGTCCTACCAGTCGGAAGGCAACCAAAGGCGGTTGTGTCCGGTTGATCTCCGTCGTACGGTTCGGGTGATCACGCCCTTTGGGAGGTTTTGTGCGCACCTGGCTACGGTCGTGCTTCGCCGCCGTTACCGTCAGTGCCACGCTGGTCGCGACCGGGTTGCCGGCCGCCGCCTGCGGCGAGGACGACAAACCCGCGGTCCCGGCCACGCGGACGGCGGGTGATCCGGGGGCGATCAAGAACGTCAAGTCCGTCGGCAACGTGCCCGACGCCGCCGGCGCCATCTCGATCAACTTCCTCGACTACGGCCGCCGCGACGTCATGGTCGTCTCCGGCGAGTTCGGCCTGAAGGTCTACGACCTGACGAAGAACCCGGCCGCGCCGAAGCTGGTCGGGCAGGTCAGCCTGCCGGGGCTGTGGGAAACCGAGGACACCGAGGTCGACCCGGTCCGCAAGCTGGTGTTCCTGTCCCGCGACCCGCGTGCGTTCGGCGGCACCACGCAGACCGGCGAGTCCGGCATCTACGTCGTCGACGTCGCCAAGCCCGAAGCGCCGAAGATCATCAGCTACGTGCGGGCGCCCGCCGGGCACACCACCAGCTGCGTCGACGGCTGCCGCTACCTGTGGACGGGCGGCCCGTCGAAGGCCGCCGACCAGCCGGCGGAGTGGGGCGGGCGGCCGATCTGGGTCACCGACATCCGCGACCCGAAGCACCCGAAGGTGGACCCGCAGCCGATCGAGCTGGCCCGCAACGACGGCAAGACCGACTACGTGCACGACGTCCAGGTGGACGACAACGGCGTGGCCTGGGTGTCCGGGCGCGGCGGTGTGCGCGGCTACTGGACCAGCGGCGTGCACCGCGACCCGCTGACGAACAAGCTCCGCCGCGCGACGGCGCACGAGCCGATTCCGTACGCCGGCGGCGGCATCGCCGAGACGGCGGCGCCGTCGCGGTTCATGCACAACAGCTTCCACCCGGCCGGGCACCGGGTCGGCGACGGCGCCTGGCGCGGCCAGGACCTGATCTACGCGACGGAGGAGAACTTCGTCGACGGCTGCGCGGGCGACGGCGTGCTCACGATCTCGTCGCTGGCCGGTTCCTACCACGGCGAAGGCTGGCGTTCGACGCCCGAGCAGCCCTTCCGGCTGCAGAGCGTCGGCACCTGGGGCGTCAACGGCCAGGAGGGCAGCGACCCGGCGTCCGACGACTGCTCCGCGCACTACTTCGACGTCCGCGGCAAGGTCCTCGTGCAGTCGTTCTACTCGCAGGGCACGCGGTTCCTGGACGTGAGCGACCCGACGAACCCGCGGCAGATCGCGTACTACCGCCCGGCGGACGCGAGCGCGTGGGCGCCGTACTGGCACGGGAAGTACGTCTACGTCGCGGACAACGTGCGCGGCGTGGACGTGCTGCAGCTGACGAAGTAGCCCACCGAAGCAGGTCACCGAAGTCCGTGAAGGCCTCCTTACCGGCTCTTATGGCCGGTAAGGAGGCCTTCACGGCTTTCAGGAGGTGCGGAGCCAGACCGCGGTGTCGGTCGGCAGGGAGCCGTCCACCGGGCCGCTCGCCAGCAGGACCTCGCCCGCCGGCAAGGGGACCGGTGAGGCCGAGAAGTTCAGCACGAACGTGAAGCCCGGCTCGCGCGTGAACGCCAGGACGCCGTCACCCAGCGGCAGCCACTCCAGCGTGCCCGCGCCGAGGGCCGCCTGCTCGTCCCGGATGCGCAGGCCGTCGCGGTAGAGGCTCAGCATCGACGTCGGGTCCGCGGCTTCCGCGGCGGCCGTGTACGCACTCCACTCCGCGGGCTGCGGGAGCCACGCGTCCCCGGTGCCGAAGCCGAACGGGGCCTCGGAACCCGACCACGGGATCGGGACGCGGCAGCCGTCGCGACCTGGGTCGGTGCCGTTCGTGCGGGCCCACACCGGGTCCTGGCGCAGGTCGTCGGGGATGTCGCGGATCTCCCAGAGGCCCAGCTCCTCGCCCTGGTAGACGTACAGCCCGCCCGGCAACGCGAGTGTCAGCAGCGCCGCCGCCCGGGCCCGGCGGGTGCCCAGCTCCCGGTCCACCGGCAGTTCGTGCAGCCGGTTCGCGAAGCTGAACCCGGTGTCGCCCTGCCGGCCGTAGCGCGTGACGTGCCTCGTGACGTCGTGGTTCGACAGCACCCACGCGGCCGGCGCGCCGACCTCGTCGTGCGCCCGGATCGTGCGGGTGATGACGTCGTGGAAGCGCGCGGCGTCCCACGGGCAGACCAGGAAGTCGAAGTTGAACGCCGAGTGCAGCTCGTCGCGGCGCAGGTAGCGCGCCGCGCGGGACATGTCCGGCAGCCACATCTCGCCGACCAGCACGCGCTCGCCCGCGTAGCTGTCGGCGATCTTGCGCCAGGACCGGTAGATCTCGTGCAGGCCCTCCATGTCGGAGAACGGCGTCTCGTCGCCGTCTTCGACGTCCGGCAGCCGCGGGTCCTTGACCAGCCCGTCGGCGACGTCGATGCGGAAGCCGTCGACCCCGCGGTCGAACCAGAACCGCAGGACGTCCTCGAACTCCTGGCGGATGTCCGGGTTCTCCCAGTTGAAGTCCGGCTGGCGCGAGCTGTAGAGGTGCAGGAACCACTCGCCGTCCGGCACCCGCGTCCACGCGGGTCCGCCGAAGCGCGACTTCCAGTTGTTGGGCGGCTCGGCGCCGTCCGGGCCGCGGCCGGGCCGGAACCAGAACCGCTGCCGCTCCGGCGAACCCGGGCCCGCCGCGAGCGCGGCCTGGAACCACCGGTGCTCGTCGGAGCAGTGGTTGGGCACGATGTCGATGATCACCCGGATGTTCCGGGCGTGGGCCTCGGCGAGCAGCTCCTCCGCTTCGGCGAGCGTGCCGAACAGCGGCTCGATGTCGCGGAAGTCGGCGACGTCGTAACCGCCGTCGTCCATCGGCGAGGGGTACCAGGGGGTGAACCAGATCGCGTCGATCCCCAGCTCGGCCAGGTGGTCCAGGCGCGAACGGACGCCGGCGAGGTCGCCGATGCCGTCGCCGTTGCCGTCCGCGAAGCTGCGGATGTAGACCTGGTAGATCGCCGCGCTACGCCACCAGCCGGTCTTGTCGGTCACGGAAGTGCCCTCCTAGTAGTCGTGGAAACCCCGGGCGCGGCTTCAGCCCTTGACGGCGCCGGCGGTCAGCCCGGCGAGGATCTGCCGCTGGAACGCCAGGAACAGCGCCACCATCGGCAGGCTGGCCAGCACCATCCCGGCGACGAGCACGTTGAGCGGCATGTCGATCGCCACCCGTTGCAGCATCACCGAGAGGGTCTGCTTTTCGGTGTCCGGGAACACCAGCAGCGGCCAGATGAAGTCCTTCCACGCGGTGACCACCGCGAGGATCGACACCACGGCCAGGATCGGCCGCGAGATCGGCAGGATGATCCGCCAGAGCGTGCGCACCGGCCCGGCGCCGTCGATGCGCGCCGCTTCGATCAGCTCGTCCGGGATCTGGTCGAAGAACCGCTTCAGCAGGTAGATGTTGAACGCGTTCGCCGCCGCGGGCAGCCAGACCGCGGTCGGCGAGTTGATCAGGTTGAGGTGCAGCAGCGGCAGGTCGGTCACCGTCACGTACGTCGGCACCAGCAGGGCCGTGGCCGGCAGCATCAGCGTCGCCAGCATCAGGCCCAGCACGACGTTGCCGAACTTCGGGCGCAGCTTCGACAGCGCGAACGCGGCCGGCACGTCGATGGCCAGCTGCGCCAGCCACGCGCCACCGGCGACGATCAGCGTGTTGAGGAAGTACTTGCCCAGGCTCAGCTGGTCCCACGCCTCGCCGAACGTCTCCGGGTGCCAGTCGCGCGGGATGAGCGTCGCCGGCGTCTGCGCCAGCTCCTGCGGTGACTTCATCGCCCCGGTGATCACCCAGTACAGCGGGAACATGAAAGCCAGGATGAACACCGCGAGCGTGCAGGCGAAGATCACGGCGTAGACGGCCTTGCCGCGCCGGCTGCGCAACGCGCCGGGGGAGACGAGGGTCCTCATGACTGGTCCGCCTTCCGCGTCAGCCGGACGTACCACGCCGAGAACACGCCCAGCGCGATGAACAGCAGCAGGCTCATCGCACTCGCCGAGCCGAAGTCGTTGTAGACGAAGGCGTACCGGTAGAGCAGCAGGAGCACGGTGACCGTCGAGTCGTCCGGCCCGCCGCCGGTCATCACGTACGGCTCGGTGAACACCTGCATCGTCGCGACGATCTGCAGCAGCAGGAGCACCAGCAGCACGAACCGGGTCTGCGGGAACGTGACGTGCCGCAGCCGCTGCCACATCCCGGCGCCGTCGAGCTCCGCGGCTTCGTACAGCTCGCCGGGGATCGTCCCGAGCGCGGCCAGGTAGATCAGCGTGGTGCTGCCCATGTTGGCCCAGGTGGAGACGAAGACCAGCGACAGCATCGCGGTGGTGGAGGAGTCGAGCCACTGGCCGCCGGGCAGGCCCACCGCGCCGAGCGCGGAGTTGAACAGGCCGGGACCCGGGTCGTAGAACCACTTCCACATCAGCGCGGTGACGACCGGCGGCAGCATCACCGGCAGGTACACCGCGAGCCGGAAGAACGCCTTGGCGTGCCGGATCTCGTTGAGCAGCACCGCGGTGAGGAACGGGACGGCGAACCCGAAGACCAGCGCGAGCCCGGTGAACAGGAGCGTGTTGCGCCAGGCGACGCCGAACAGCGGGTCGTCGAACAGGCGGCTGAAGTTGTCGAACCCGACCCACGTGGGCGCGTTGACGAAGTCGACCTGCTGGAAGCTCAGCAGCACGCCCCGCACGATCGGGTACCAGGAGAACATCGCGAACACCAGGAGTGCGGCGCAGAGCAGGCCGTACGCGGTGAGGTTCTCCTTCAGCTTGCGGCGCAACCGGACGCGGCGGCGCTCGGCCGGGGAGGCGGCCGGGCGCCTGGCCCGCGACGAAGACGTCGCGGGCCAGGCGAGGAGGCTACTTGACCTGGGCGAGGACACTGTTGACCTTCGACGAAGCGGACGACAGCTGCTGGTCGATGTTCGCGTTCTGGTCCGTGAGCACCGCCTGCATGACGCTGTCGAGGGCGGCGTACACCTGTTGCGCGTTGGGCGGCTCGATGCTGCCCTTGATCTTGCTGGTCGTGTCCACGTAGGACTGGTAGTTCGTGGCCGGGACGTTGGCGAACTTGGCCTTCAGGGCCAGCTGCTGGTCACGCACCGCGCCCTGCCAGACGTCCGGGGTCGGCTCGGCGGGCAGGCCGACCGGCTGCTTGCCGTCGACGTACTGCTGGATGTGCTTCTCGAAGCGGTCCGGGTTGAGGTACTTCCACTGGATCCACTCGAGGCCGGCCTTGATCTTCTCCGGCGACGCCTTCGGGTTCAGCATGTAGCCTTCGCCGCCGAGCAGGGTGCCCTGGCCGCCGGGCATGCCCGCGACGCCGTAGTCCTCGTACTTGCCGTTGAACTGCTTGACCAGCACCGGGATGTTGTCCGGCGCGGCCATGTACATGCCGAGCTGGCCGGCGCCCATCATCCGCTGCACGTCCGTGGCTTCCAGCAGCTGCTTGGCGCCCATGGAGTTGTCGGTCCAGCGCATGTCGTGCAGGTACTGCAGGGCCTGCTTGCCCTTCTCGTTGTCGAAGTCGGCGACCCACTTGTCGCCGTCCTTGCGGGCGATGTCGCCGCCCATCGAGTAGAGCCAGCTGGTCATGTGCCAGCCACCCTGGTTGTTCTTGCTGTAGTCGGCGTACCCGACGGTGCCGTTGCCCAGCGCGGCGATCTTCTTCGCGTCTTCGCGGACCTCGTCCCAGGTCGTCGGCGGCTTGTTCGGGTCGAGCCCGGCCTTCTGGAACAGCGGGCGGCTGTAGACCAGGCCCATCGTGTAGTTCATCGTCGGCAGGCCGTAGAGCTTGCCGCTCGCGTCACGGAAGTTGTCCAGCAGTTCCGGCTTGATGTCGCCGATGTGCGGGACGCTCTTCGACGCTTCCGTGATGTCCGCGGCTTGATGCCGCGTGATGATCTGCGCCGGGTCGGTGAAGTAGACGTAGTAGACGTCTTCGAGCTGGCCGCCGGCGAGCTTCGCGGAGAACGTCTTCGGGTCCATGAACCCCTCGTGGGGCTCGATCTGGATGTTCGGGTGGGATGCCTCGAACTCCTTGACGTCGGCGTCGAAGACACCGCGCTCGAACGGCTGGCTGGTGGGTGGCTGGCCGGTGACCGTGATCTTCACCTTGCCCCCGGGCGCGGCGGCGTTGCCGTCGTCGCCGCAGGCGGCCACCCCCAGTGCGAGGCCACCTGCGGCCAGCAGGCAGAACATCCGGCGGGGCAAGGATCGGGACCAGGGACTGCTCATCTCAAGCCTCTTCTCGGGTCGCGACGGCTGTCACGTGATTGCGGTCACTCTAAAGTGTGAGACCGGATCGACGCAATAAGCCGACGAGACTTTGCAAGTTACGAACAGGCCGCGAACGCGCTGGCGAGCAGATCGGATTGAGTGGGTACCCCCGAACGCCCCAATGTGGCGTTGGGTGCGCTGGACGCACCGAACGCCACATTGGGTGCGTTGGACGCACCCAACGCCACATTGGGGCGCTTGAGGGGCGCGAGAACGCAAAACGGGCCGTGGTCTCGGGAAGAGACCACGGCCCGTGGGCGTGAGTGCCGGGTTACGCGATGCGGCGGGCCGTCGAGCCGCGCACCACGAGCTCCGGCGCGAACAGCAGCTCCTCGGCCGCCACCTCGCCGCCGTTGATGCGCTTGACCAGCAGTTCGACCACCGCGCGGCCCATCGCCTCGATCGGCTGGCGGGTGGTCGTCAGGGGCGGGTCGGTGCAGTTCATCAGGGCCGAGTCGTCGTAGCCGACCACCGAGACGTCGTCGGGCACCGACAGGCCCTGCCGGCGGGCCGCGCGGACCGCGCCCAGGGCCAGCAGGTCGCTGGCGCAGAGCACCGCGGTCGCGCCGCGGGGGTAGAGCCGGGCCGCCGCCGCGTGGCCGCCTTCGATGGAGAACATCCCGTGCTCGACCAGCTCGTCGAGCACCGGCAGGCCGAGTTTCGCCGCGTACGCCTGGAACGCCTCCAGCTTGCGCTTCGACGGCACGTGGTCGGTCGGCCCGAGCACCAGCCCGATCTTCTCGTGCCCGAGCGAGCTGAGGTGCCCGACGACCTGCTCGACGGCGACGGCGTCGTCGCACGACACCTGGGGCAGCCCGAGGTGGTCGACGGCCGCGTTGATCAGCACCGTCGGGAGCCGCCGCTCGACCAGGTGGTGGTAGTGCGAGTGCACCGCGTCGGACTGCGCGTAGAGCCCGCCGGCGAACACCACGCCCGACACCTGCTGCTGCAGGAGCAGCTCGACGTACTCCGCCTCCGACACCCCGCCCGCCGTCCGGGTACAAAGGACGGGGGTGAAGCCCTGCTGCGCGAGCGCGTTGCCCATGATCTCGGCCAGGGCCGGGAAAATCGGGTTCTGCAGTTCGGGCAGTACGAGCCCGACCAGGCGGGCGCGCTCCCCGCGCAGCTGGGTGGGCCGCTCGTAACCCATCACGTCGAGCGCGGTGAGCACGGCGGCGCGGGTGCTGGCGGACACCCCCGACCGCCCGTTGAGCACCCGGCTGACCGTGGCTTCACTGACCCCGACCTGGCGGGCGACTTCGGCAAGACGACGCGTCATGAGTGAAACTTTACAGCAACTGCGCGCAAAAGTAAGACAAGCCCGTCCCGGTGTCAGGAGCCGGGACGGGCTTGTCGTCAGTCCGGAGTTACGAAGCCGCCACCTCGAACTCGGACACCTGACCGGCGGGCCAGCCGGTGTTGCCGGTGAACGTCAGCCGCACGAACCGCTGCGACGTCGCCGAGAACGACGCCGACGCCGTGTTGCCCGACGCCGGGTCGAACGCGTAACCGCGCGAGCCGACCAGCGTCGTGTACGAGCCGCCGTCCGTGCTGCCCGAGACCGTCACCGTCTGGGTGCGCGCACCCCACGCCGACGACGGCGGCAGCTTGAGCGTCACCTTGTTGATCGACGCCGCCGCGCCCAGGTCCACGGTCAGCGTCTGCGGGAACGCGTTGTTCGCGCTCTCCCAGTAGCTGTCCGCGTTGCCGTCGTTGGCGTTGCCCGGCGGGAACCCGCCCTGCGACGACGACGAGCTGATCGCCTTGCCCCGCGCGATGTTGCTCCCGGACTGCGGCGGCTGCTGCGGGCCGGAGTTCGGCGCGGGCCAGGTCGAGCAGTCGCTCCACGTGCCGGTCCAGCCGCTGTTGCCCGACCCGCCGAACGTCATCTTCGGGATCGACGACGGGTACGGGCAGTTGTACGTGCCGGTGACACCGACGCCGGACGCGCTCAGGTTGCTGATCGACACCGACCCCTGCGTCTGAGACTGCGCCACGAACGTGCCGGCGCCCTGCACCGAGACGCCGTCGATCGTGACGCCCTGGATCTGCTTGCCGGCGCCGTTGCCGTCGATGAACTGGATCGCCTCGTACGGGCTCTGGATCGCGGTGAACCCGGTGACCCGGATCGTCACGCCGGTGATGGCCTGGTCACGCGCGTCGAACCACAGCGCGCCGACGCCGAACTGCCAGTTCGGGTCGAGCGCCCCGGCCCGCAGCGCGGTGTTGTTCGACAGCGTCACCGTGCCGCCGAGCGGTACCGAGCTGAACCGGTTCGCCACCAGGTAGCCGCCGCCGAGCGCGTTGGTGTCCTGCACCAGGTTGCCGCTGACGGTGTTGTTCGACCCGCCGTAGAGCGCGATGCCGTTGGCCAGGTTGGGTTGCACGACCGTGTTGTTCGCGATCGTGTTGCCCGAGTCGGCCTGGCCGTTGGACCAGAGCGCGAGGCCGTCGTCGCCGTTGTTGCGCAGGTAGTTGTTGCGCAACGCCGAGTTCGTGACGGCGCCGTCGAAGTTGACGCCGTCGGCCTGCGTGTCCTGGATGCGGTTGTTCTCGATGGTGAGGTTCGACGACGCGCCGCTCATCAGCCACAGCCCGCACTTGGTGTTCTGGATCCACAGGCCGCTCACGACCGAGCCGTTGCCCAGGACGCCGTGGAACGCGTTGTCCGGGCTGCCGTCGTTGCGCTCGGTCACGTCGCCGAACACCGCGAAGTCGTACAGCTTGATGTTCCCGGACGCGCCGCCGTTGTTGAAGATGTTGTTGCCGTGCAACACGGTGTACCACGGCCCGGCGCCCCGGACGGTGGTCTGGTCGATCTGCAGCGCCGACCCGATCTCGAACCGGCCGGACGGCACGAACAGCTCCTTGCCCTGCGAGCGTGCCGCCGACAGGCCGTTGCGGAACGCCTGGGTGTCGTCGGAGGAGTCGTTCGCCGTGGCGCCGTAGTCCGTCACCGACAGGGCGTTGGCCGGTTTCGCGCCCGCGCCGCCGACCTGCTCGAAGTCGGCCAGGTCGATGGTCGCCTGGCCGACGTCGCCGGAGTCGACCTGGACGCGGACCTTCGTGCCCTGGGCCGCGTTCTGGCCGAAGAGCAGCCGGGCGTCGTCGAAGAAGTGGTGCGTCTTCGAGCCCGTGATGAAGCCGGTGTCCACATAGGAGTACCGCGACGTCACGGACAGCCCGCTGCCGAGCTTGGTGCCGCCGACGTACACCGAAAGCCGCCCGGACGAGCCGTCGGGGATGTTGTAGTGGACGTTGATCGAGTTGGCCGCCGCCGGCAGCGTGAACTCGACGTACTGGCCGGACCCGATCCGGACGGCTTGGCGTCCGGACGCCTCCGAAGCGATGCTGGCCTGCGTGTAGTCGGGGCCGACGGCCGAGCCGGTGGTCGCCGAGCACTCGGCCTCGACCGTCCGGAACGGCACGCTCGCGCCGCCGGACGCCGTCGTCGGGCAGGTCGCCGCCGCGGCGGGAGGGCCGCTGAGCAGGACAGTCAGGCCGGCCGCGGCGAGGGCCGCGGCCAGCAGCGCCGCGCGGCGCCGTGGTGCTGGGGACATCGTCGTCACCTCTCCGCTGGTTCTAGGACGCGTAGGCTTCGAGTTCGGACAGCTGTCCCGCCGGCCAGCCGGTGTTGCCGGTGAAGGTCAGCCGCAGGGTGCGCACGGACGTCGCCGGGAAGGTGATCGTCGCGGTGTTGCCGGTCGCCGGGTTGAAGGTGTAACCCGCCGCGGCCTTGACGCCGTCGACCGCGATCGTCTGCGTGCGCGTGCCCCACGCGGACGGCGGCGGCAGCTTCAGTACCAGCCGCGACACCGAAACCGTGGCGCCGAAGTCGACGGTCAGCGTCTGCGGGAACGCGTTGTTCGCGCTCTCCCAGTACGAGTTCGCGTCGCCGTCGACCGCGTTGCCCGGCGGGAAACCGCCCTGCGACGCCGACGCGCTGATCGCCTTGTGCAGCGCCAGGTTCCCGGTCGGCGGGGTGGTCGTCGTGGTGGTGGTCGGCGGGGTGGTGGGTGTGGTCGGGGTCGTCGGGGTCGTGGTCGTGCCGCCGTTGTCCGAGCCGTAGACCGGCGTCGGCCACGAGCCGCAGAACGTCGTGCTCCAGCCCGAGTTGCCGCCTTGGTCGACGAGGCCGGTCAGCGCGTCCGGACCCATGCAGTTGTAGACGCCCGCGCGGCCGATCCCGGTCGCGACGACGTTCTTCACCGTGCCGGTCGGCTTGGCCTGCAGCTGCCAGGCGAACGTGCCCGCTCCGGTGATCTTGACGTTCGTGAAGTGCACGTCGGTGGTCTGGCTGTCGATGAACTGGATGGCCTCGTAGTTGTTGTCCAGCAGGTCGAGGTCGGTGACGTCGACGCGGCCGGTGATGGCGCCGTCGCGACCGTCGAACCACAGGGCGCCGACGCCGAACTGCCAGTTCGAGTCGAGCACACCGGTGCGGATCGCGGTGTTGCGCGCGACGGTCGTCGTCCCGGCGAGGGGCACCGCGCTGAACCGGTTGGCGATGTGGATGCCGCCGCCCTGGTCCTGGGTGTCGGCCACGACGTTGTCGGACACCGTGTTGTCGCGCCCGCCGTAGATCGCGATGTTGTTGGCGAGGATCGGCAGCAGCACGGTGTTGAAGGAGAACGTGTTGTTGTGGTCGGCGTCGTGCTCGGACCACATGGCCAGGCCGTCGTCGCCGGTGTTGCGCAGGAAGTTGTTCGTCACGGTAACGTTGCTGATGCCCTGGTGCAGGTTCAGCCCGTCGGCGGTCTGGTCGAGGATCCGGTTGCCGGACACGGTGAGCCCGTCGAACGGCCCGTCGAGCCACAGCCCGACCTTCGTGTGCTGCAGCCACAGGCTCTGCACGACCGAGCCGCCGCCCAGCGCGCCGCCGATGGCGTTGGACTGGTCGCAGTCGACGCGGGCGTCGACCTGGCCGATGATCGCGAAGTCGTACAGCTTGACCGCGCTGCTCGTGCCCGGGACCGCGCCGTTGCCGGGGTACGTCGACGTCCCGCAGCTGGCCGGTTCGCCCTTGCCGAAGATGCCGGCGCGCGGGCCGGTCAGCACGGAGTACCACGGGCCGGCGCCGCGGATCGTCACCTGGTCGACGGTGATGTGGTGGCCGAGGGTGAAGGTCCCGGACGGGATCCAGACCTCCTTGCCCTGGCTCTTCGCCGCGGCGACGGCGGCGTCGAACGCGCCCGCGTCGTCGCTGGTGTCACCCGCGGTGGCGCCGTAGTCGGTGACGGACAGCGAGTTCGCCGGCTTGGCCGCGGCCGCCCCGACCTGCTCGAAGTCGGCGAGGTCGATCGTCGAGGTCGTGACGTCGCCCGCGTCGACCTGCAGCTTGATCTTGGTGCCTGCCGGGTAGTTCGTGCCCAGCAACGCGCGGGTCTCGTCGTAGAAGTGGTGCGCGTGGCCGTCACCCGGGGTGTTGGTGAACGGGTACGAGCCGTAGTACCAGGCGTACTTCGACGTCAGCGCGACGTCGCGGTTGTGGGAACCGTTGACGTACAACGAGAGCGAGCCGCTCGTGCCGGTGCCGTTCCCGGAGTCCGGGAGGCTGAAGCGGAAGTCGATCGAGTTGGCCGGCGCGGTGAGCGTGAATTCGACGTACTTGCCTTGACCGCCCAGCGTCACGGCTTTGCGGCCGGACGCCTCACCGGCGAGGGTGCCGGAGTTGCGGTCGGGGCCGATGACCGTGCCGTTGGTCGCGGCGGTCTCGGCCTCCTGTTCGAGGAACGGCACGGTCGCGCCGCGCCCGGCGGCGAGCGCCGAACTCGCGGGGGCCGCGGCCAGGGTGATGACGGTCAGGCCGGTCGCGGCGGCGACGGCGGCGGCCAAGGCGCCGAACCTGGCCCGCCGACGGGGCTTGATCAAGTTTCGGGGCGCGCTGAAGACAGGATGGGGAGACATGGAGCAGCAACTCCTCGTCGAGTGCGGGTGGGGACCCTTGTGACCTGGATCATACGAATCCGGGACAAGATAACGCAATAGATGAACGAACTTACGCAAATTTGCGACAGAAACTGACGGCTGCGCCGGATGCCGGACGTCGGTTTCCGTCGCGCGGAGCAGCGCCACCGGCGTCGTGGATCCCCAGGCCGCTGCTAGTTTTGAGCCCATGATTGAGCGACGTGCCGACGGAAGCGCCGGTGACGCCGACTACGGCGCGATCGGCGGGGTGTACACGGACTACCGCGTGCCGGACCCGCGGATCGGGCAGTACGTCCTCGACGCGCTCGGCGAGGCGCGGACCGTCCTCAACGTCGGCGCGGGCGCCGGCGCCTACGAGCCGCACGACCGCGAGGTGACGGCGGTCGAGCCGTCGGCGTCGATGCGCGCGCAGCGGCCCGGGGGCCTGCCACCGGCGATCGACGCGGTCGCCGAGAAGCTGCCGTTCCCGGACCGGGCGTTCGAGGGCGCGATGAGCACGTTCAGCGTCCACCAGTGGAACGACCTGTGGACCGGGCTGAAGGAGGTCCGCCGGGTCACCCGCGGCCCGGTCGCCATCCTGACCTGCGATCCCGCGCTGCTGCGGCGGTTCTGGCTGCTCGACTACGCGCCCGAGGTTATCGAGACCGAGGCGCGGCGCTACCCGCCGGTCGACGACATCGCCGACGGGCTCGGCGGGCACACGTCGATCATCGGCGTCCCGGTGCCGATCGACTGCACCGACGGCTTCAACGAGGCCTACTACGCCCGCCCCGAGCGCCTGCTCGACCCGGGCGCGCGGCTGTCGTGCTCGGCGTGGAGCTTCGTCGACGACCGGGTGCACCACCGCTTCGCCGCCGAACTGCGCCACGACCTCGACGACGGCACGTGGGAACGCCGTTACGGCCGGTTCCGCGAGCAGCCGACGTTCGACGGCTCGCTCGTGCTGGTCGTCTCGGTCCCCGAGGGGGCCTGACGTGCCGCCACCGCCGTTCGACCCGGAGCTGGCGCCGATCGTCGAGCAGCTGCGAGCGGCCCGTCCGCCGCTGAGCACGCCGGACGACGTCACCGCGCGCCGTGAGTTCGTCGCCGGTGCCGAGCAGACCGTCGACGAGCTGGCCGCGGCGCACCCGGGGTTCGCGTTCGCGGAGGAGCACGCGGGGGAGGTGCCGTTGCTGGTCGCGCGCCCGCCCGAGAGCCGCGGTGTCCTCTACTACATCCACGGCGGCGGCCTGATCGTCGGCAGCCACCTCGGCCCGGACGTGCCGAACGTGCTGCGCTGGGCCGGGGAACTCGGCGTCACCATCGTCTCGCCCGGTTACCGGCTCGCGCCCGAGCACCCGTACCCGGCGCCGGTCGAAGACTGCTACGCCGGTCTGTCGTGGACGGCCGGGCGGCTCGCCGGTCCGATCGTGATCGGCGGCGTCAGCGCGGGTGGCGGGCTGGCGGCGGCCACGGCCCTGCTCGCCCGCGACCGCGGCGGCCCGGAACTCGCCGGGCAGCTGCTGATCTGCCCGATGCTCGACGACCGCGACAACACGCCGTCGGCGCTCGACCTCGACGGCCGCGGCCTGTGGGACCGCACGGCCAACAACGTCGGCTGGGCGGCGTACCTGGGAGACCTTCGCGACGTGCCGCCGTACGCCGCACCGGCCCGCGCGACCGACCTTTCCGGGCTGCCGCCCGCGTTCCTGGACGTCGGCACGGCGGAGACGTTCCGCGACGAGGTCGTCGCCTACGCGAGCCGCCTCTGGCGGGCGGGTGGCGAGGCGGAACTGCACGTGTGGCCCGGTGGGTTCCACGGCTTCGAGTCGCTGGCACCCGAAACAGCGCTCAGCCGGGCGGCGCGGGCCGCCCGGCTGAGCTGGTTGCGCCGCTTGCTCAGCCGCCGGCCAGCAGCTCCTGCAGCTCGCTGACGGCCTTCGCGAGTTCGTCGGCGAAGCGGTACATCTCCGACGACACGTGCTTCGGCGTGCTGAGGTAGAGGTTCCAGCGGTCCGGCAGCAGCACGTACGCGATGCCGATGCACTGCGGGCTCGTCGAGCCGAAGCCGAAGTACTGGATGTTCACCGACGGCGCCGAGCTGGTGCTCAGGTAGTCGTCCCGCATCTTCAGCCAGCCCGGCGAGCTGTACAACGCCGGCGTCTCCGTGTCACCGCGGCGCTTGGCGATCAGCTGCAGCTCCCACAGGTGCTGCTCCGGCGCGTCACCGGCCTGGCACTCCTTCGCCCGCGAGACGTGCTTCGCGGCCGCCGTGCGGAACGCTTCCCGCTTTTCCTCGGGCGAGCCGTCTTCCATCGCCGCGACGAACCGGAAGACCTCCGGCGTCACGACGCGCATGGCCTCGGTCCGGCCGTTGCGGAACTGCCGGGTGGCGATCGACTCGTACGTCGCGCCCGTCAGGCCCTTCGCGCGCTTGTGCGCGAGCTGGTAGGCCATCTGCGCGAAGGCGTCGGGGGACATCCCCAGCTCCTTCACGCGGTTGGCGCCGAAGTCGAACGACACGGTCTGCGTGGCCGTCGCGTCCGCGTACGCCGCGAAGGACTCCCCGGCGGCGCGGGCGTCGTCGCGGAGGCCGCCGGTCAGCGTGAACCCGACCGGCTCGAACCCCGGGACGCCGTCGGCGGCGTCCCGCGGCAGCCGGTCCCCGCTCAGCAGCGCGTCGGTGAAGCCGAGGATCGTGGTGCCGTCGAGCTCGCAGTGCTCGACGTTGATCCCGGCGGTGCCGTCCTCGAACACGATCAGCGAGACGGCCTTGTCGTACCAGCGGTTGGCGCCGTACAGCAGCTGGTCCGCGGCTTCGAGCGTGGTCGACGGCGTCACGTCGTCCAGGCACACGCAGAACAACGCCGTCTCGAGGGTTTCGAGAGCTTCGGCGTTGCCCGCGTCCAGCAGGGCCTGCCGGCTGGCCGCCCACTCCGCGCGGGCCTTCGTGGTGAAGTGCCCGGCGGGCACGTCCGTGGCGTGGTCGTCCTTGAGGATCGCCCGCAGGCCGTCGGCGAGCTGCTCGGCGGAGTACGGGCGGCCGTCTTCGGCGACGACGTCCATCCGGAACGGCGTGTTCCGGTGGAACACCACGACGTGCCGCGCCCGCGACGGCCCTTCCCAGCCGTCGCGGTACGGCGTCCGCGCACTGTCCAGCACCTCGCCCGGGATGCGCGTGGCCGAGAACAGGAACTTGTGCTGCACCATCGACTGCGGCGTGCCGCGCACGAGCACCGGCGGCACCAGTTCGTCGTCGAGCCGCAGCTTGTAGTCCACGGCGGACGCGGTCAGCTCGGCCGCGCGTTCCACCTGGCCCAGCGGCGATTCGGCGAACAGGAAGAAGAAGTTGGCGTTGAGCGCGATCCGGTCGCGGCGGCCGAGGTAGCGGTACGGCCAGAAGGTGTCCAGCCAGCTGTGCACGCCGGGTGAGGAGTCGTACTCCTCCAGCGCGGCCTGCAGTTCGTGGGCCGGGCTGCCGGGCGCGAGGAAACCCGCGACCGCCGCTTCGGTCTCCGCCAGCTCGTCCGGCGTCAGCAGCGGACCGCACCATTCCAGGAAGCGGCGGCCGCTGTCGGCCAGAGCGGGCACGGGGACCCGGGGAAGCCGGTCCTCGTTGCCGAACGTGCGGGGGGACCATTCCGGACTGCTCACTCTGTCATCCTCGTCAGTCAGTGGAAACCGTGCTGAGCGCGGAAGCCAGTCCGGCGGCCGCACCCTTCTTCGGTCGGGAAACATACAGCTGCGCGTACAGCCAGCCGTCGGACTCGAACCCTTCGGGGTCGACGCCGGCCGCGCCCAGCGACTCGATGATGTGCGCCTGCTCTTCGGCGCTCGCGAACCGCCGCTGGCGGTAGACGCCGTCGATGGCCGCGGTCTCGTAGCCCAGCTCGGCGAGGCTTTCCGCGACCGGGTCGTAGGAGAACATCCGGAGCACGAAGTGCGCCATCCACGGCCGGGAGCCGCGCGCGATCCGGGCGATCGTCTTCTCGGTGACGTAGCCGACACAGCCGGTCGACACGACGAGATCCACCTGATCGAGGAGCGCCTGCTGCTTCTCGTCCGGGTCGTAGCGCTCGAAGTCGGCGTAGATCGTCTCGTCCAGGAAGCCCGCTTCACGCGCGTAGTCCAGCGCCGCCCCCGCGGCGTCGAGGCCGAAGAACCGGGCACCGTCGGAGGTCGCGCGGCTGCGCACGAGCCGCTGGTCACGCTCGATCAGCGCGGCGCGGCCGAGGCTCTCGACGCCGGGCGCGGTGTACTGCTCGTAGAGGTCGTCCAGGGTCGTTTCGCACCGCAGCAACGCGCTGTTGACGCCGTAGGAACAGCCGACGTCGAGCACGGTCGGCCGCGCGATTCCGCGTTCCGCCTGGTATTCCTCGATCAGTTTCGTGAAGTACGGCTTCGCCAGTTGCGGAATCTGGTAATCCACGCGCTGCAACGTTCCGAAGAACGGACGGGGGTCGGGCGCGGTGTAAATGTGGTCGAACGAGATCTTGCCGGTCGAGTCGAAAGGCACGGGCCAGGCTCCTAGATCTAGTCGAGCAGGGCGTCGCCCCGCACAGCGTGACCAGCCAGGTGCTCAGGCAGGACCCGGCCGAAGAGCTGCCTGGTCCGCTCCGGGCTGCCGATGACGCCGGGGCGCTCGCTGTAAGCGAAGATCGCCGAGTGGCGCGCGATCTTCCCTTCCACCCTAGTGACCCGATGCAAGGCGAAGCGGCCTTTGAACAACTGCAGATCGCCCGGACGGAGGCCGAGGCGCTGGACCGGATGGGTGCTTTCGCCGGAAAGAACGCCCCGCACGGCGGAGAAGTTCTCCGCCTCGGCGGAACGGATGTTCGGGCAGTATTCGAACGTCCCGCCGTCGCTCGCGGCCTGCGTCAGCATGCTGACGGTGTAGGAGTTCGTGTCGAAGTGCCACGGGTGCGCGCGGCCGGGCGCGATCACGTTGAGCGTCAGCCCGGACAGCGGGTCCGCGAGCTCGTGCAGCTCCGGCAACCCGAAGCAGTCGGCGATGAACCGCTGGAACACCGGGCTGCCGTAGAGCCGGCCGATGATCGCACCGGCCGGGATGTGGTCGCGCGCGACGAAGGCGTTGCCCCGCTCCATGATCCGCCGGCCGGGGTGGTCTTCGGGCAGGTCCGCGTCGATCGCGGTGTTGTAGGCGTTGACCTTTTCGATCTTCGTGTACGCGTGCGGTTCGAGCGCGGCGCACTCGGCCCGCAGGACCTCGTGCAGCTCCGGCCGGATGAAGTCGGCGAGGACGCTGCAGCCGACGTCGGCGAGCTCCGCGCGGGTGCGGGCGACGACCGCCCGCCACGCTTCGCTGCCGGTATCAGTGAGCGGATAGCGGTCCGAGTCGATCATGTCCAGCGCGGCCACGGAGGTGCTCATCGAAGTCCTTCCGGCAGTTGAAGCTACGGTGCTTGCCCTGGTCGTGAGGAAAACAAGTAGCACAACGCCCCGGCGGTGAACCGTGGGTTTGTGAGCGGTGACACAAGGTGGTCAGTAGCCGATTTCGGTGGCCCACGCGCTGAGCTCGACGGTGTCGGTGGTGCCGAGGTCGGTGTCCAGCGGCTGCGTCTGCGCGGGTTCCCCGGGGATCGGGATCACCGAGATCGCCGCGCCCGTGTGCTTGTCGCCGCTCGTGACGGTGGCCGACCAGGCGAGCACGGACAGGACCGTCCCACCAGGTTGGACAGTCAAGTCTTGCGGGCCGGGATCGGGCGCGAAGTAGGACGTCTCGTGAAGGACTTTGACGTCGAGCGGCGAGCCGTCGCCCGCCAGGATCTTCAGGTCCGGGTAGCCGGTGACCTTGCGCGGCTCGCTGTCCCGGTTGGTCAGCGTCAGCACGCTCGCGCGGTGCCCGAGCCCGGCTTCGACCTGGCCGACCGAAAGGGACAGGCCATTCGACGGCGGCGGCGCGTACGTCGGGCTCGGCGTCGTGGTCGGCAGCGGAACGGGCGGCGGAGGCGGCGGAGTGCCGCAACCCGCGAGAAGCGCGACGAAGAGAACTGGTGCGAAGCGGAAAACCCCCATGCGGCCGAAGAGTAGCGGGCGCCCCGGAGCCGGGCGCCCGCTACCGGTTTCTACGGCGTGAGCAGAGGCAGCAGTGGCTTGCGAACCGCAGTGGCGACGCCGTCGGACGCCTCCGCCGCGGCGATCCGCTCGGCCGAGGGCCGGCCGTACCCCGTCGTCCGCTGCACGAGCGGGCGGCCCAGCGGCTCGACCATCTCGCGCATGTCGCTGATCGTCTTGTACGAGCCGTTCGACGCGCCGGCCATCCGGCTGATCGTCTCCTCCATCAGCGTGCCGCCGATGTCGTTGACGCCGCCCTGCAGCACCGCGCGGCTGCCCTCGGTGCCGAGCTTCACCCAGGAGCTCTGGATGTTGTCGATCATCCCGTGCAGCAGCAGCCGGGACAGCGCGTGCACCGCCCGGTTCTCGTTCTGCGTCGCCCCCGGCCGGGCGAGCCCGGCGAGGTAGATCGGCGAGCTCTGGTGGATGAACGGCAGCAGCACGAACTCGGAGAAGCCGCGCTTGCCGTGCTTCTCGAGGCCGTCACGCTGCAGCTTCGCGAGCAGCTTCAGGTGCGCGACCCAGTGCGCCGGCGTGTCGACGTGGCCGTACATCATCGTGGACGTCGTCGGCAGCCCGACCTCGTGCGCGGTGGTGACGACCTTGATCCACTCCGACGTCGGCAGCTTGCCCTTGGTGAGCACCCAGCGGACGTCGTCGTCGAGGATCTCCGCGGCCGTGCCCGGCAGCGAGTCGACGCCGGACTCCTTCGCCTGGATCAGCCAGTCGCGCAGCGAGAGGTTGGTCCGCGAAGCGCCGTTGACGACCTCCATCGGGCTGTAGGAGTGCAGGTGGATGCCCGGCTGACGGCGTTTCACCTCGGCCGCGAGGTCGAAGTACGCGGTGCCCGGCAGGTCCGGGTGGATGCCGCCCTGCATGCAGATCTCGGTCGCGCCCGCGGCCCACGCCTCGTCGACGCGGTCGCCGACCTGCTCCAGCGAGAGCGTGTACGCGTCGGCGTCGGTGCGACGCTGCGCGAAGGCGCAGAAGCGGCAACCCGTGTAGCAGACGTTGGTGAAGTTGATGTTCCGCGTGACGACGAAGGTGACGTCGTCGCCGACCGTCTCGCGGCGCAGGTCGTCGGCGAGCTTCGTGAAGGCGTCGAGCTCCTTGCCGTCGGCGGACAGCAGCGCCAGCGCGGCGTCGTCGGACAGCCCGGCGGGGTCCTTTTCCGCACTGCGCAAGGCTTCCATGACGGTGGAGTCGAACTTCTGCGGCCCGGTCTTGATCCGGTCGCCGATCTCCTTCCAGTCCCCGTACACCGAGTCGAAGTCGCTCCGGCGGTCTTCCGTGCGGCCGGTGGTGTCGATCTCGGTGTGCAGGTCGGTGCGGCCGGACTGCTGCCAGCCGCCGTCCGGCTCCTGCCACGGGATGCCGACCGGCATCGCGTCCTCGCGCGCCATCCCGGTGGCCGGGTCGACGAGCGCGGCGACGTGCCGCGTGATCCGCGGATCCAGCCACGGCTCGCCGGCCTTGACGTACTCGGGGTAGATCGTGAGCCGTTCCTTCAGCTCGAAGCCGGCCTTCTCGGTGCGGCGGGCCAGCTCGTCGATCTGCGGCCACGCGCGTTCCGGGTTGACGTGGTCCGGGGTCAGCGGCGAGACGCCGCCCCAGTCGTCGATCCCGGCGCGGATCATCAGGTCGTACTGGTTGCCGATCAGGTTCGGCGGCGCCTGGATGCGCATCTTCGGGCCGAGCACGAGCCGTGCCACGGCGATGTTCGCGGCCAGCTCTTCGAGGTCGGCGTCCGGCGTCGCGCGCATCTTCGTGTCCGGCTTGGCCCGGAAGTTCTGCACGATGACTTCCTGGACGCCGCCGTAGGTCTTGGCGACCTTGCGGATCTCGAACAGCGCGTCCGCGCGCTCCTCGTGCGTCTCGCCGATGCCGATCAGCACGCCGGTGGTGAACGGGACGCTGCTGCGGCCGGCGTCTTCGAGCACGCGCAGCCGGACGGCGGGGTCCTTGTCCGGCGACCCGTAGTGCGGGCCGCCCTTCTCGCTCCACAGCCGGGTCGCGGTGGTCTCCAGCATCATGCCCATCGACGGCGCGACCGGCTTGAGCCGCTGGAAGTCCTGCCAGGTCAGGACCCCGGGGTTGAGGTGCGGCAGCAGGCCGGTCTCCTCCAGCACCCGGATCGCCATCGCGCGGACGTAGGAGAGTGTGTCGTCGTAGCCGTGCGCGTCGAGCCAGTCGCGGGCGGCCGTCCAGCGGTCCTCGGGGCGGTCGCCGAGGGTGAACAGGGCTTCTTTGCAGCCCATCTCGGCACCCTTGCGGGCGATGTCGAGGACCTCGTCGGGCGAGAGGAACGGCGATTCGAGCCGGCCGGGCACGGTGACGAACGTGCAGTAGCCGCAGCGGTCGCGGCAGAGCCGGGTGAGCGGGATGAAGACCTTGCGGCTGTAGGTGATGACACCCGCGCGGCCGGCCTCGGCGAGACCGGCGTCACGGATGCGGGAGGCGTACTCGGACAGCTTCCCCAGATCTTCACCGCGGGCGTGCAGCAGGACGCTCGCCTCGGCTACGTCGAGTGTCTTCCCGTCACGCGCCCGGGCGAGCGCACGGCGCATCGCGGAGGCGGTCGGGGTGGTGGCGTCAGGATCGGGTCCCATTCCGCCCACGCTAGGACCGTCCTCGTGCGACCAGCCAGTGTGTCTTCCACACCCGGCTCACCCGATCGTGGATCGTGATCGTCGCCGCAGGTCAGCGCGGCGGGATGGTTGTCGATCAGCCACTCGGCGTGTATTACCTAAAGGGTGGCCTCGGTGATCGGGAAGAAGATCGGCGGACGGACGTACTACTACCTCGCGGAGTCCGCGCGGGTGGACGGCAAGCCGCGTGTGGTGACTCAACGTTACCTCGGTACCGCCGACGAGATCGCCCGTGCCGTCCCGGGCGGTGAACCGGCGTCGGCACGCTACCGCGCGTACGGCGACGTCGCCGCGGTGTGGGCCACGCTGCGGCGGCTCGACTTCGTCCGCCGCGTCGACGAGGTCGCCGGGCCCCAGCGCGCGAAGACCACGCTCGGGCTGACGCTGGCGATCGCGGTGCTGCACCGGGCCACCGCGCCGGACACACCGATCGCGGACTGGTGGGCGACCGGGGCCGCCCCGGACCTGGTGCGGCCCCGGGTGTCCACAGTGGACGGGTTCTGGCGGGCGCTGGAAAGGCTGACCCCCGAACGGATCACGCGCATCGAGGAGACCGTCGCCGCCGCGGTCTTGGAGATCCTCGACGACCACGCGGCCCTCGCCGTCGACGTCCCGCAGTTCGCCGCGTTCGCCGCCGCGGACTGCACGCTGCCTTCGGCCTGCCAGAGCGTGCTCGCCGGCGTGGGCCTGCGGGTGACCCGCGACGGCGCGATCCCGCTCGGCTCGCGGCTGTACCGGCGCGACGACGGCACGGCCCCGACGTTCGCCGCGCTGACCGGCGAGCTGGGCCCGGCGACGCTCATCTTCCACACGGGCCAGGCCGCCCAGCTCGACCTGGGCTCACGCAGCGGGTTCGTCGGCTCGCTGCCGCTGACCGATCACCCCGAGCTGCTGACCCAGCCCGCGTCCGCCCGCAAGCGCGTCGACCCCGAGCGGTTCGCCGGTCTCACCGCGCTGGACACGCACGCGGTCGTCGACGGCGTCCGGCGGCGGGTCGTCCTCACGCACTCGGCGACGCTGCACGCGGCGCAGTCGCGCGCGTTCGCCGACGAACTGGCCACCGCGACCCGCGAGCTGGACGGCCTGGCCGGCGCCTTGGCGGCGGGCACCCACCGCGGCGACCGCGCCCAGGTGCACGCCGAGATCGGCCGCGTCACCCGCGGCCGGCGCGTCGAGCGCGTGCTCACCGCGGTGCTGAGCGGGAGCCGGGCCGGGGAGATCCGCCTCGAGCGGCGGATCGACACCGCCGCTGTTGCCCGCCTCGACGACGAGTTCTTCGGCAAGCAGGTGCTGGTCACCGACCGGGACTGGCCGGTCGCCGAGCTCGTCACCGCCTACCGGGCGCGCACCCACCTCGAGTCGACGTTCCGCTGGCTGACCGGGCCCGCCGTCACCGGCCCCACCCCGCGCTGGGAGTGGACGCGGCAGCGGATCGCCGCGCACGGGCTCGTCTCGGTGCTCGCCGCGACGGTGACGCACCTGATGCGGCGCGAGGCCGACCGGGCCGGGATGAACCTGTCCGTGAGCGAGCTGCTCGAACGGCTCGCGGGCATCGGCGAGCTGGTGCTGCACTACCCGTCGACCGGCGGTCGGCCGCGGACCGGGCGCCTGCCGACCGAGCGGGACCCGGCGCAGCAGGCGCTCTTCGCCCTCTTCTAGGACTCGCGGTGGATCTGCAGCGCGGAGAAGCTCTGCACCACCGGCATCAGCTCGATGACGTTGATGTTCACGTGCTCCGGCTGGCTCGCGGCCCAGTAGACGGACTCGGCGACGTCGTCCGCCGTCAGCGGGGTGGTGCCTGCGTAGACCTTGTCGGCCTTGCCCTGGTCGCCGTCGAAGCGGACCTTCGAGAAGTCCGTGCCGCCGACCATGCCGGGCTCGATGTTCGTCACCCGGACGCCGGTGCCGTGCAGGTCGCTGCGGAGGTTGAGGCTGAACTGGTGGACGAACGCCTTGGTCGCGCCGTAGACGTTGCCGCCGGGGTAGGGGTAGGTGCCGGCGATCGAGCCGATGTTGAGCACGTGGCCGCGGCCGCGCTCGACCATCCCGGGCAGCAGCGCGCGCGTGACGTGGGTGAGGCCGCGGACGTTGGTCGCGATCATCTCGTCCCAGTCGGCGAGGTCGGCCTGGTGCGCGGGCTGGAGGCCCTTCGCCAGTCCGGCGTTGTTGACCAGGACGTCGACCTCTTTCCAGCCCTGCGGGAGAGAGCCGATCTTCGTCTTGACCGCTTCGGGGTCGCTGACGTCGAGGGTCACGGGGAGGACGGCGTCGCCGAGTTCCCCGGCGAGCTTCTCGAGCTTGTCCTCACTGCGCGCGACGGCGATCACCCGGGCGCCCTCGGCGACGAACCGGCGGGTGATGGCGTCACCGAAGCCGGCGCTGGCGCCGGTCACGAACACGGTCTGCTGGGTCATGGCTTGGCTCCGCTTGTGGTCAGGAAGGTGCTGAGCGCTTCGTTGAACTCGGTCTCGCGCTCCAGGTTAGGCAAGTGGCCCGCGCCGTCGATCACCACCAGGGTCGAACCCCGCACTTCCCGGTGGATCCGTTCGGCGTCCGCCACCGGGGTGAACTCGTCGTCACTTCCTACTACTACGAGGGTGGGGACGGCGATGGTCTTGAGACCAGGGGTGTAGTCCGGGCGCTCGGCGCGTCCTCTCAGTGCGGCCGCGGCCCCCTTGGCGGGAGCGTCGCGCATCATCCTCCTGACGTGCTCCTCGACGTCCGGCCTGGTCGCGCGGGTCGTCGGCGAGATCATCTTGGGGAGCAGCTCCTCGGCGTAGCGCTCCATGCCTTCGTGCGTGATCCTCGCCGCGGTGTCGACGCGGCCCTGTCTCACCTCGGGGGTGTCCAGGCCGGCGAAGGTGTCGGCCAGCAGGAGGGCGCTGACGCGGTCCGGGTGGCGGGCGACGGTCTGCATGACGATCTGGCCGCCCATGGAGAGGCCGCCGAGCACGAAGCTCTCGATACCGAGGTGATCGGCCAGCTCGACGAGGTCGTTCGCGAAGACGTCGAGGCCGGTCTTGGTCGCTCCGGTCTTGTGGGTGCCGGTCTTGTAGGTGCCGTAGCCGCGGAGGTCGGGGACGACGACGCGGTAGCCCAGCTCGGTCAGGTGCTCGACCTGGGGCCGCCACATCGAGCGGTCGAAGGGGTGGCCGTGGACGAGCAGGACAGCGGTCGCGTCCTTCGGTCCCGCGTCGTCGTGAGTGGAGGTCATGTCTTCGACGCTAGGCGGAGCTTTGTCGCGGAGCAATACGGCGCAATGTACTCGGAGCAATGTTCTTTCCGTGCTCTCCTCGGCTGCTTCCGGGGATTTCCCCTGGCGCTCTCGGGGCTCCGGGGGCACACTGAGGCTCGGACGGGCTCCGTCAGGGGTTCTGACCTGCGCTGATCTTGTTAACGGACCCCCCTGTTTCGGGCGGTTTCGGGGCATGTAAAGTTCTCCAAGTCGCCAGGGAAACCGAGCGGCGGGGACACGAACCAAGCTCTCGCAGAAGCGATTGAGTGGGTGTCCCACCAAATAGCTTGAAACAATCGCCGAGGTTGAGCCCGCGGATAACGTGGGTGATGTCAGAGTGTGTTGCTTGAGAACTCAACAGTGTGCTAGTGAACTAAGCCAGTAGAGCTTATATAACCTCGTATTGAGGTTCCTTTGAGATTGATTGAGTACATAGTCTCGATCAGACTGTTCATTGTTGGAGAGTTTGATCCTGGCTCAGGACGAACGCTGGCGGCGTGCTTAACACATGCAAGTCGAACGATGAAGCCTTCGGGTGGATTAGTGGCGAACGGGTGAGTAACACGTGGGTAATCTGCCCTGCACTCTGGGATAAGCCTTGGAAACGAGGTCTAATACCGGATATCACAACGCTTCGCATGGAGTGTTGTTGAAAGTTCTGGCGGTGCAGGATGAACCCGCGGCCTATCAGCTTGTTGGTGGGGTAGTGGCCTACCAAGGCGACGACGGGTAGCCGGCCTGAGAGGGTGACCGGCCACACTGGGACTGAGACACGGCCCAGACTCCTACGGGAGGCAGCAGTGGGGAATATTGCACAATGGGCGAAAGCCTGATGCAGCGACGCCGCGTGAGGGATGACGGCCTTCGGGTTGTAAACCTCTTTCGCCAGGGACGAAGCGCAAGTGACGGTACCTGGATAAGAAGCACCGGCTAACTACGTGCCAGCAGCCGCGGTAATACGTAGGGTGCAAGCGTTGTCCGGATTTATTGGGCGTAAAGAGCTCGTAGGCGGTTTGTCGCGTCGGCTGTGAAATCTGGAGGCTTAACCTTCAGCGTGCAGTCGATACGGGCAGACTTGAGTTCGGTAGGGGAGACTGGAATTCCTGGTGTAGCGGTGAAATGCGCAGATATCAGGAGGAACACCGGTGGCGAAGGCGGGTCTCTGGGCCGATACTGACGCTGAGGAGCGAAAGCGTGGGGAGCGAACAGGATTAGATACCCTGGTAGTCCACGCTGTAAACGGTGGGTGCTAGGTGTGGGCGACATTCCACGTTGTCCGTGCCGTAGCTAACGCATTAAGCACCCCGCCTGGGGAGTACGGCCGCAAGGCTAAAACTCAAAGGAATTGACGGGGGCCCGCACAAGCGGCGGAGCATGTGGATTAATTCGATGCAACGCGAAGAACCTTACCTGGGCTTGACATGCGCCAGACATCCCCAGAGATGGGGCTTCCCTTGTGGTTGGTGTACAGGTGGTGCATGGCTGTCGTCAGCTCGTGTCGTGAGATGTTGGGTTAAGTCCCGCAACGAGCGCAACCCTTATCCTACGTTGCCAGCGCGTTATGGCGGGGACTCGTGGGAGACTGCCGGGGTCAACTCGGAGGAAGGTGGGGATGACGTCAAGTCATCATGCCCCTTATGTCCAGGGCTTCACACATGCTACAATGGCTGGTACAGAGGGCTGCGATACCGCGAGGTGGAGCGAATCCCTTAAAGCCGGTCTCAGTTCGGATCGCAGTCTGCAACTCGACTGCGTGAAGTCGGAGTCGCTAGTAATCGCAGATCAGCAACGCTGCGGTGAATACGTTCCCGGGCCTTGTACACACCGCCCGTCACGTCATGAAAGTCGGTAACACCCGAAGCCCATGGCCCAACCCTTCGGGGAGGGAGTGGTCGAAGGTGGGACTGGCGATTGGGACGAAGTCGTAACAAGGTAGCCGTACCGGAAGGTGCGGCTGGATCACCTCCTTTCTAAGGAGCACAACACATCCACGTTCCCGGGATACCCGGAACCAGAGCGTGGGGTGGGCACGGTTTAACACTCGAATGCAGTGTTGCCGGGCTTGCTCAAGGAATTGTGGAACTACTGGTTATGGTCACTCTTGGTTGGCAATGCCTCCTCTAGTACTGAGCATCTTCGGATGGTCGTGGAACAGGGAGCCGGCGCCTCGGAGGGTGATTGTTTGCTATGCACACTGTTGGGTCCTGAGGCAACACGCCTCGGGGCTGAGCATAGCCCTGGGAATGTGGTTTGTTTCTGGTGTGGTGTTTGAGAACTGTAGAGTGGATGCGAGCATCTTTGTGGTCAAGTTGTTAAGGGCACATGGTGGATGTCTTGGCTTCAGGAGCCGATGAAGGACGTAGGAGGCTGCGATAAGCCTCGGGGAGCTGTCAACCGAGCTGTGATCCGAGGATTTCCGAATGGGGAAACCCAGCACCAGTGATGTGGTGTTACCCGCACCTGAATATATAGGGTGTGTGGAGGGAACGCGGGGAAGTGAAACATCTCAGTACCCGTAGGAAGAGAAAACAACCGTGATTCCGTGAGTAGTGGCGAGCGAAAGCGGAAGAGGCTAAACCGATTGCATGTGATACCTGTCAGGGGTTGTGTAGTCGGTGTTGTGGGACCCGCCTTGAAGGAACTGACATTTCTTCGGAATTGACGCATGGGTTAGTGGAACGCCTTGGGATGGGCGGCCGGAGTGGGTGAGAGCCCCGTACGCGAAAACTTGTGTTGTTGTTCTTGGTGGTGTTCCCGAGTAGCAGCGAGCTCGTGGAATTTGCTGTGAATCTGCCGGGACCACCCGGTAAGCCTAAATACTTCCTGAAGACCGATAGCGGACTAGTACCGTGAGGGAAAGATGAAAAGTACCCCGGGAGGGGAGTGAAAGAGTACCTGAAACCGTGTGCCTACAAGCCGTCAGAGCTGTAATGGTGATGGCGTGCCTTTTGAAGAATGAGCCTGCGAGTTAGTGCTGCGTGGCGAGGTTAACCCGTGTGGGGTAGCCGTAGCGAAAGCGAGTCTGAATAGGGCGAATATAGTCGCGTGGTCTAGACCCGAAGCGGAGTGATCTACCCATGGCCAGGGTGAAGCGACGGTAAGACGTCGTGGAGGCCCGAACCCACTTAGGTTGAAAACTGAGGGGATGAGCTGTGGGTAGGGGTGAAAGGCCAATCAAACTCCGTGATAGCTGGTTCTCCCCGAAATGCATTTAGGTGCAGCGTCGTATGTTTCACCACGGGGGTAGAGCTACTGGATGGTCTAGGGGCCTTACCGGGTTACCGAAATCAACCAAACTCCGAATACCGTGGTGTGAGAGTGCGGCAGTGAGACGGCGGGGGATAAGCTTCGTCGTCGAGAGGGAAACAGCCCAGAACACCAGCTAAGGCCCCTAAGTGTGTGCTCAGTGGGAAAGGATGTGGGATTGCCCAGACAACCAGGAGGTTGGCTTAGAAGCAGCCACCCTTGAAAGAGTGCGTAATAGCTCACTGGTCAAGTGGTCCTGCGCCGACAATGTAGCGGGGCTTAAGCACACCGCCGAAGCTGTGTCATTGACACAATAGATCCACTTCGCTCCTTGAGGGTGTTGTGTAGTCGTGTTGATGGGTAGGGGAGCGTCCTGCACCCAGGGAAGCCGTGGCGGAAGCTAGCGGTGGAGGGTGTGGGAGTGAGAATGCAGGCATGAGTAGCGAATGCAGAGTGAGAAACTCTGCCGCCGGATGACCAAGGGTTCCTGGGCCAGGCTAATCCGCCCAGGGTAAGTCGGGACCTAAGGCGAGGCCGACAGGCGTAGTCGATGGACAACGGGTTGATATTCCCGTACCCGAGCATGTGCGCCCATGACGAGGCGTTTGATACTAACCACCCAAAGCCATATCCTGAAGTCTTCGGATGGAGGGGTGTGTGTGGAGCGTGGGACCTGATTTCGTAGTAGTCAAGCGATGGGGTGACGCAGGAAGGTAGCTCCGCCAGGCGATGGTTGTCCTGGTGTAAGCGTGTAGGAGAAAGCATAGGCAAATCCGTGCTTTATATACTCTGAGACGTGATGCGTAGCCGTTTGAGGCGAAGTAGAGTGATCCTATGCTGCCGAGAAAAGCCTCTAGTGAGTGCATGCACGGCCCGTACCCCAAACCAACACAGGTGGTCAGGTAGAGAATACTAAGGCGATCGGGTGAACTGTGGTTAAGGAACTCGGCAAAATGCCCCCGTAACTTCGGGAGAAGGGGGGCCAAACATCCTGAAGCTCTTCGCGAGCTAGGGGTGGGTGGCCGCAGAGACCAGCGGAAAGCGACTGTTTACTAAAAACACAGGTCCATGCGAAGTCGCAAGACGATGTATATGGACTGACGCCTGCCCGGTGCTGGAACGTTAAGAGGACCGGTTAATCCCTTCGGGGGTGAAGCTGAGAATTTAAGCGCCAGTAAACGGCGGTGGTAACTATAACCATCCTAAGGTAGCGAAATTCCTTGTCGGGTAAGTTCCGACCTGCACGAATGGCGTAACGACTTTCCGGCTGTCTCAACCACAGGCCCGGCGAAATTGCACTACGAGTAAAGATGCTCGTTACGCGCGGCAGGACGGAAAGACCCCGGGACCTTTACTATAGTTTGGTATTGGTTTTCGGTTCGGCTTGTGTAGGATAGGTGGGAGACTGTGAAGCGGTGACGCTAGTTACTGTGGAGTCATTGTTGAAATACCACTCTGGTCGAATTGGGAATCTGAACCTCGGGCCATGATCTGGTTCAGGGACAGTGCCTGATGGGTAGTTTAACTGGGGCGGTTGCCTCCTAAAGAGTAACGGAGGCGCCCAAAGGTTCCCTCAGCCTGGTTGGCAATCAGGTGTTGAGTGCAAGTGCACAAGGGAGCTTGACTGTGAGACAGACATGTCGAGCAGGGACGAAAGTCGGGACTAGTGATCCGGCACCACCTGGTGGAAGGGGTGTCGCTCAACGGATAAAAGGTACCCCGGGGATAACAGGCTGATCTTGCCCAAGAGTCCATATCGACGGCATGGTTTGGCACCTCGATGTCGGCTCGTCGCATCCTGGGGCCGGAGTAGGTCCCAAGGGTTGGGCTGTTCGCCCATTAAAGCGGCACGCGAGCTGGGTTTAGAACGTCGTGAGACAGTTCGGTCCCTATCCGCCGCGCGCGTAGGATACTTGAGGAAGGCTGTCCCTAGTACGAGAGGACCGGGACGGACGAACCTCTGGTGTGCCAGTTGTCCCGCCAGGGGCATGGCTGGTTGGCCACGTTCGGAAGGGATAACCGCTGAAGGCATCTAAGCGGGAAGCCTGTTCCAAGATGAGGTATCCCACCCTTTGTGGGTTAAGGCCCCCAATAGACCATTGGGTTGATAGGCCAGATATGGAAGCACAGTAATGTGTTGTCGAGTTGACTGGTACTAATAGGCCGAGGACTTGTCTACGAAGGTGTTACGCATCCACTCTACGGTTCTGAAACACCACACGACCCTCTTTTTGGGGGTGTGGGTGTTTGATAGTGTTTCGGTGGTTTTAGCGTCAGGGAAACGCCCGGTCCCATTCCGAACCCGGAAGCTAAGCTTGACAGCGCCGATGGTACTGCAACCGAAGGGTTGTGGGAGAGTAGGACACCGCCGAACATTTCGTTGAAGAGGGGCCTGGCCCGGTCGAGAACCACGGTTCTCCCGGGCCAGGCCCTCTTTTTATGCCCAAAACCAGTGCCGCCGGTACCACGGCCCGCCTCGTGCCGACCCCGATAACGCGCGCCAGCTCCTGAATCACGTGTCGACTCTCCAAATCACACGTGCCGGCTCTTGAAGCACGTGTCGACTGTCTGATCACGGGAGTCGGCTTTCCAGTCACGCGAGTTGACCCGTCACACACGCGAGCCGGCCGTCTGGCCACGTGGTGACCCTATGAATCACCGGTGTCGCCCGCCTGATCACGGGCGCCGGCGCCTCAATCACGCGAGCAGACCGTCCGGGTACGCGAACCGACTGTCTAGGTACGCAAGCCGACCGTCGAAGTACGCGAGCCGACGGTTCGGGACGTGAGCCGACTGTCCGAGTACGTGGTCGACTGGCTGGGTACGTGAGCTGACCGGCTGGGGACACAAGCCGACTCTTCGCGCGCGAGCTGCCCTCGCGCGGTGCGCGAGTTCCGGCCTCAATCACGCGAGATTCGGCTTCACACACGCGAGATCCGTCCGGAGTCACGTGAATCCCGGCCGGGACCACGCGAGATCCGGCCACAGTCACGCGGGATCCGTGCGGGATCACGCGAGTTGCGGCTCCGATCACCCCGGCGCCCGGCGCCCGGTCTCACGCCCTCACGATTCGAGTGATGCCCGCTGGATCATCGGTGATGCCCACCCAGTCACGAGAGATGCCCCGCGGATCA